>JAZONX010000046.1:0-11928 GCA_045654725.1 Eubacteriales bacterium | reverse complement strand
ACGAAATGGCGGTTGTGTCAAGGAATGAGGGGAATAATTGCCCTCGCAATTTTCTCCCTAGTTCAAATCCCATCCTTTCATAAAACAAAAAAGAGTCTACCAAAAAGGGTAAACTCTTTTTTGGAGCTGGAGATGGGATTTCCGCCCGTGGCGGCCTTGCCGACAAACAGTCCACCGGACTGTTTGGTCCTCGCACTGCTCGGACAAATTGCTTCGCAATTTTCTCCCTATTTCAAATCCCGCTGCCCTTCCAAAACAAAAAAGCAGACCGCAAGGGCCTGCTTTTTTGTTTTGGTGCGGATGACGGGATTTGAACCCACACGTCTCTCAACACTGGAACCTGAAACCAGCGCGTCTGCCGTTCCGCCACATCCGCATATTGAGGCTCCGATTTTCGGAGCCTCGATAATTATATCACAGACAAATATAATTGTCAAGCGAAAAATGTTATTTTGCCTGAGCGTTATAAATTTCTCTAAACTGCTTGATCGCAGATGCGAAGTCCTCGATCGCACCATCAACAACCTTGGGATCGCTCATGTCGATTCCCGCAACGAGAAGGCTCTCGAGAGGCGACTTTGAGCCACCGCACTTAAGGAACTCGATGTACTGTCCAACGTAGCTTTCGCCCTCGGTTTCGATACGCTTAACAATAGCAGATGCCGCAGAAATGCAGGTCGCATACTTATAAACGTAGAAGTTGGTGTAGAAGTGAGGAATTCTCATCCACTCATAAGCAATCTGCTTATCCTTAACAACCTTGGGGCCGAAGTAAGCGCGGATAAGCTTCATATAGGTCTTATTGAGCACGTCTGCTGTAAGAGGCTCGCCCTTTGCACAGAGAGCGTGAGCATCGCGCTCGAACTCTGCGAACATTGTCTGACGGTAGAGAGTTCCCTTATATGTTTCCATAAGCTCGTTGAGGATGGCAAGCTTTTCGTTATCGCTCTTCGACTCTTCAAGCAATCTGTGTGCCATAAGAAGCTCGTTTACGGTAGAAGCAACCTCTGCTACGAAGATAGTATAATCGGAGTTATGAGGCTCGTTATACTTTCTCGAGAAGTAGGAATGCATAGAGTGACCCGCCTCGTGAGCGAGGGTGGAAACGTCGTTAAGAGATTCGCAGAAGTTGAGAAGAATGTAAGGCTCGGTCGCAGGACAGCCGGAGCTATAAGCACCGCCACGCTTACCCTTCGAGGGATAAACGTCAACCCATCCGCGCTCCTTAAGACCCTCGGTAAGAGTGCTGTGATACTCCTCGCCGAACACCTTAACGGTTTCGAGAACCTCCTCAACAGCCTCCTCGTAGGTGTACTTACTGTCGCACTCGCCGATAAGGGGCGCGTACACGTCGTAGAGGTGGAGTCTGTCAACGCCGAGAACCTGACGCTTCAGCTCATAGTAATCGTGGATTACGGGAAGCGACTTGCGAACCGACTTAATAAGATTGTTATAAATTACGGGAGTAACCTCATCACGGAAGGTGGACGCCTCAAGAGAGCTTTTAAAGCCTGCTACCTTGGTGAGAGTGCGTCTTTCCTTAACGTAGCCCTCATACATAGTTGCAAATGTATTTGCAAACTGACCGTAGGTCTTGTAGAGGCAGTTGAAGGCTGCGCGTCTAACGTTTCTCTCGGGCTTCATAAGGGTGGGAACGTAGTTGGTATCGGTGAGTTGGAAGAGCTTGCCGTTTTCGTCACGAATCTTGCCGAACTGAAGATCGGAGTTAGCGAATATGCCTCTGATATTTCCGTGGCTGCCCATGCTGTCGCCCATATTTGCCATAAGCTTCTCGCACTCGTCGGAGAGGGTGTAGGGCTTCTGACGCATGATCATATAAAGTGTACGGCGGTAGGTTTCAAGACCGGGCTCCTCGCTGATCCACTGCTCAACCGTCTTTTCGTCGAGGCGAAGAACGTAGGGGCTGAAGAACCAGCCTGCCGCAGATGCATTAACTGCCAGCGAACGAACTCTGCCCATTCTTGCCTGCGCGAGGTTGGAGGAGGTGTCGGTATCAAAATCAAGATGAGCGTAAACCCAAAGCTTGCTGATAATATAATCAAGCTTCGCATTATCGTTAAGTGCGGCGAGAAGACCTGCCGCGCTCTTGGTCATCTCCTTCTCGTGAGAGGGAAAACGCTTAACGATTTCAGCCGCCTCGTCGAAATCCGCCTTAAAGCTCTCCTCTGTGGGATATATTTTAGTCAGATCCCATTTGTACTTGGGGTCAATTTCATTTCTGTTGTACATAATAGTCTTCCTTTCTTGGTTATTTACTAATAATGTTATCACAAAATCACTAAAAAATCAATAGAAAAGAGAGGTTTTTACGCCTCTCTTTTGTTATTTTATTTTCTTCTGAAGAATATATCCATAAAATCATCGAAGGAGCTTACCGAGGAGTTTCTCTCCTTGACTATATCTCTCGCAGAATCGAAAATGTCATAGGGACAACCCTTGCCCTTGCGTCTAACGAATCCGCGCGCTCCAATGCCATAGGCATAAACGAAATCGGTCATCATACGGTCAACACCCGACTCGCTGTCGCAAATCACGTCGTAAAGAGTGTGATTCGCCTTATAAATCTCGGATATGCAGTGAAGTATGAGCTCCATAGCATCTGCCGCAGCATGACGGTTGGAGGGATCAAGCTTGTTTATGAAGTTATTTCTAGCTCTGTACTCCTTCTCTCTCTCCCTCTTAATTCCCATATAAAGAGTATCAAACTTAAGAGTACCCGACTCCAGATAATTGATAAGAAGCTCGTAGGTGCAAATGGTAACCTCATCCTGGGTAACGGTATTAAGCGAGCAGGCTCCGATATATTCCGCAATATCAGCTCTCACATCCTCATCGGTGGGAAGCTCCTTTTCAAGACGAAATACGGCCTCAACGTTACCCATCTCGCACTTCTTCGTGAGGGCGATAAAGCTATCGATCTCGGCATACTGCTTACTCTTTGTAAGAATAGGCTTATCCTGTACATAAGCGAGAAGCGTCGCGATGCCATCCTTACCGTACTTAATCTTAAATACGTCATAGAAGGTGTGAATTATCGTAGGATAAATGATTTTTTCTCTAAACAAATTCGCCTGCTTTTCGGGAAGAGATGCCAGCGCTGCTCTGTCCGCGTGCATAAGCTCATACATTGTGGCGGGAGCAATATTTACCTCCGTTTCAGCGAAGGTGTTCAGCAAGAACTCATAATCTCCGTCTTCGAGTCCGGGAAGAGTCTTATACATACGAATAAGCTTGATAGCTCTCTTGTATGCGCCAATAGACGAGAGAATATTGATAAGCTCGTCACCGCCGATATGATTCTTCCAAATGAATGCAACAGCCACGTCCTCGCAGAATCCGATGTCACTCATATAGAGCGCGAGAAGCCTATCGCTACCCGCCTTAAGACTCTTTTCAAGCGACTCGCAAATACCGGTGGAAACAAGCTTCTGAAGCTCTGCGCCCTCTCTCGCAATATGGCGATTTACGAGATTAACAAGCATAAGCGCCAGGTCGTCGCACTCGGGAATCATCTCGTGGGCTGTGTTGTAGATCTTGGTTCTCTGCGCTACACTAAGCTCACCGTAATGTCTGTCAAGGAAAGACACTATGCTCGCTCTCACCTCCGGTGTGCGGATGCTGAGAATAAGCTTGTCGATAATAACGTCCTTGGTTTCCTCGGGCTCGGTGGCAAAATTATCGTCAAAGAAATGAAGAATTTGATACTGAAGGTATCCGCCGTAGAATACTCTGGCAAGATTCGAGTTGATGATATGCTTAACCTTATCGATCTCACTCGCATAGTTGTCGCTGATGAAGGCAAAAATCTCCTCACGCATTGCAGGCTCGTGAATAAGGCTTAACAGAATGTCAAGCAAAACTGCCTTTGCAGACACGCACTCATCGGGATAGAGCTCGGTGAGCTTCTCGAATATGTCGGCAGGCACCGCAATATGCGCGCGAGAGTAACGAGCAAGGCATCTGTAAGCCTTCATGCGCTGCTCAATCGCCATTCCCTCTCTGTACTTGCCGTAAACGTTGAAGAAGGATCGAACACTGTTATCGTCGGGCAAAATCGACTGCTCAACGTAATATCCGCTACACTGCCAGAAGGCAAATATGATCTCGCTGAGGCTCTTGACACCAATGTCAAGGAGAGGATAGCTCTTCTCAATACCTGCAAGATAGATGTGAAAGTTATCTCTGATGCTCTTGTTCTCGAAAAGCGAATAAAGGAAATTGGCAAGAGCACTGTATCTTTCATATTCAATCGGTTGGCCGGAAACGGTGCCTGCGGCAAAGTCATAGAATACGCCCTGCTTGGGATCTACGCCCTGGAAGTCCTCACCAACCGCCTTCAGCTTAAAGCGCTGATAACAGTCGGGACGGCTGATATAAGTGACGAAGGAGAGCTTCTCACGGAGAGAGTGAGGCATAATCGTCATTATCGCATTGATAAAGCCAAGTGCCTCCTCAGACACCTCGGAGTCCGCACAAGGCAGACGGAAGTAAACGTCCCTACCCTCTCCGCAGATCGCTGCAGTCAGCGAGTAAAGGAAGCTCTTTATCATATCCGAATTGTATTTAAAAGTAATTCCCCTTGGGTCGAAAAGGGGACGAAGGAAATAGCTTCCCTCGGGGAGATTGGGATTAGGCGCAGCGGTGGGCGAGGTGATGTTGAATGAGGAAATATCGGTAACAAACATATCCTTGTTAAACATCAAATTCTCGCTACCCGAGTAAAGTCTGCGTTTTTCCTCGTCTGTCAGAATTATAGAGTGGGCAAGGTATGAGCTTCTCTCACCCGTAAAGTCAAGAGGAAGATATGTAAGAGCCGTATGAACAGCATCTCCTGATGGCAGGACTATATGGCTATATACGGTAGAGATTTCGCCCTTTCTGATCTTGTAGGAATCGTGGATGTTCAGCTTGTCATGATAAACGGTGGAAAGCTGACCAACGATGAAATCATTCTTAAGACCCGCCGAATGAGCAAAGGTGTCGAATCCGTCTATTTTGTTGTAAAGACTGACTCTCGCAGGAACTCGAGAATAAAAATGCTGATATGACATAACGCCCTCTCCAATACAAAATTTGTGTTTTTGTAAATTATGATTTACATTATTCGCGTTCTATTATCAAAAGCAGGGGACAAACGCGAAGTATCTTTAACTCTTTAATTATATCAAATAAAATATATCTTGTCAATAGGAAGTGAAATTTGTACCAAAAAAACTAAAAACCGCTGATGGGAAGATTCTCGTTGTCCTCCCCCTTTGTGATCTTCAGTATTTTCACGTAATATGAAACCTTATCGCTGACGTTTACGAGAACGCGGTCGCCAACCCTTTTGCCCATAAGCGCAGAGCCTAGAGGAGATTCCTTACTTACAAAGCCAAGCAGAGCATTTTGCCTTAAGGTGGTGACTATCTCAATCTCCTTCTCAGCATCCATACGCTCGTTATAGATGAGCACTCTGTCGAATAGCGCAACGGCATCCTCGGTATCCTCAATTTCTATAACCCTCGCGGTTCTTATCATATTTTCGAGATAACGGATTCGGCTCTCGTTCTTGCGTTTGAGATGCTTCGCCTCTTTGTACTCGGCATTCTCCGAGAGATCTCCAAACTCCCTCGTACGTTTCAATTCCGCGCCAAGCTCGGGTGCGAGGATGTTCTTGCGATAGGCAATTTCCTCCTCCATCTTCCGTATGTCAACTTCTGTAAGCTCGTCGTACATTATCTGTGTTTTACCTTTCGAGTATCAAACAGGGCTGCCAAAAGACAGCCCGTTCGAATGTTATTTAACTAAATTACTTGCTAACAATAGCAAGAGTATCTCTTGCAATCACAAGCTCCTCGTTGGTGGGAATTACGAACACCTTAACGGGAGAATCGGGTGTAGAAATATCAATTTCCTCGCCACGAACCTTGTTCTTCTCTGCATCAACCTTAACGCCGAGGAATGCAAGCTTCTCGCAGAGCTCTGCTCTGTAATGACCTGCGTTCTCACCGATACCGCCGGTGAATACGATAGCGTCTGCGCCGCCCATAGCAACCATGTAGGAGCCTACGTTCTTAGCGATCTGGTGAGCATACATTTCCTCGCAAAGGATTGCTCTCTTGTCGCCCGCCTCTGCAAGGTGGCCGATCTCCTGGTTGTCGCTGGTCTTGCCGGAAATACCGAGCATACCGGACTTCTTGTTCATCATTTTATCGATGTCATCAGCTGTGGTGAGTTCGCCCTTACGCATAAGGTAAGGAATGATAGCGGGGTCGATGTTACCCGAACGAGTACCCATCATAATACCCTCAAGAGGTGTAACACCCATGGATGTGTCGAAGCACTTGCCGCCCTTAACAGCTGCGAAGGAAGCACCATTACCAAGGTGACATGTAACAACATTGCACTCTTCAGCAGGCTTACCGAGCATTGCAACAGCTCTCTCGCTTACGTAGCGGTGAGATGTACCATGGAAGCCGTAACGACGGATCTTATACTTCTCGTAGTACTCGTAAGGAAGTGCGTACATATAGGATGCCTCGGGCATTGTCTGGTGGAAGGATGTATCGAATACTGCAACCTGAGGAACGCCCATAAGCTTCTCGCATACAACGATACCGTTGAGGTTTGCGGGGTTGTGGAGAGGTGCAAGGTCTGCACACTCCTCGATGATAGCCTTAACCTCGTCGGTTACAAGCACAGAGGAAGCGAACTTTTCACCGCCGTGAACTACTCTGTGACCAACTGCACCGATCTCGGAAACAGACTTGATAACTCCCATGTTCTCGTCAACAAGGGTGTTAAGAACGAGCTGAAGAGCCTCTGCGTGAGTGGGCATGGGAATAGCTGCCTTATAGTCCTCTCTGCCGGGAACCTTATACTTGAAGCCGGACTTTCCGCCGATTTCCTCACAGATACCCTTTGCAATAACCTGCTCGTTATCCATATTGATGAGCTGGAACTTAAGGGATGAGCTACCTGCGTTAATAACCAAGATATTCATTTTGATAATCCTCCAAAATATGTTAATTTAATTTAAAAAGCAAAAATGAAATAATAAACAACAGAGATAATTGCGCCAAGAACCGAACCGCAAACTACCTGCCATGGGGTGTGACCAACAAGGACCTTGAGCTTGTCCGTCTTAACCTTATCGTCGTGCTCCTTAACGTAATCATTAAGAAGTTCGGCCATTTTAATAATAGAAACCGCCTGCTTACCCGTCTCGCGCCTTACGCCGAGAGCATCGTGCATAACAACGATAGCCAGGATCATCGCAACGGCAAAGGGCGCTCCCGTAAAGCCGTCAGTATCCATAAGGCCAACTATAACCGCCAGCGAAGTAACGGTAGCAGAGTGTCCACTGGGCATACCACCGTCACCGACAAGGCGGGACATGACGAATTTTTTGTTTACTATTGCGTTAATTATCAATTTCAAGAACTGTGCGATAAGCCACGAACAGGCAGGAACGATCAACATCGGGTTTGAGATAATATCAATTAGGAACATAAATCATTCGCCTCCTTAAAATACACACACTTATCATTTTACCATTATTTTACCACTTTTCCATAAATAATGCAATAGTTTTTTAAAATATTTAGCGGTAATTATTACATCTAAACATTTTTTGAAAAATTCAAAAGGATTTATTGCTCTAAAAAATAAGTTTTTATGTATTTTTGTAAACCTTTATTGTCTTTTCACAACAAAACGCCCCGCAACGGGGCGTTTTTCTATTATTCCAAAATATTTGTAGTAATATAATCAACTCCCCAGGATGCATAAACCTCGGCAGCAAATTTATTGTTTATAGTCCAGAGGTTGACCTCCAAACCTGCATCGTGAAGTCTGTTTAGCGCACTTTTTGTCAAATACAGATATTGAATAGCCACATCAAAGTGATTTTCTATGGCAATACTGATATTCTCCTCGGTGATTTTCCCGAAAGCATACTGTACGGGCTGATTCGGAAGGAGCTCTCGCACCAGCTTAAGGTTGTTTTCGTTCATCGAAATAAAGGTCACCCGATCGAGATATTCATACTCGCGGAATATAGCTACCATTAGAGCCACATCATCCTTGTTTAGATCGGATTTTAGCTCCAAGAAACAGTACTTATCGTATTTTTTACATATTTCGACGTATTTTTGAAGCACTGTTAGTCTGTTTTTCGTTTCTTTCCTGCCAAACTTATCCTTCAACGGAACGTCGAGAAGCTCATCAAGAGTCAGGTCTTCAACCTCAATTTTCACTCCCGCCTGCCTTTTCAAATCCGAATCATGACAGATAATAAGCTTTCCGTCGGCGGTCCTTCGAAGGTCGGCTTCAATCGCGAAATATGACCTCTGCCCTGCCTCCTCAAACGCCGCCTCCGTGCCTTCAACCTCGAGCCAGCTTGCGCCTCTGTGCGCCACCATTTTAGTTTCTCGTCTATTAACCTTAACCGTGTCGAAGAAGAAATACCTTCCAATATCCGAAACCTCAAGGAGAATCATAAAAGCTATCGCCAAAAGCAATAAAACAGCTATTAACTTTTTCATTTTTTCTCCTTTTATATTATATTACACGTTTTCTTTATACTATCCTTTTTCCTCGGTGGACTGATCCATAGATTTGGTTGTTTTTTTATTACGAATTACCACAAACAAGGCAGCAGCAATTACCGCCAAGCCACCAACACCTCCAATAACAAGCCAAATCCAGCCGTTTTTTTCATCATCGCCTACATTTTCATTAACGTTATTTGTCTGATTCGGCTTGGAAGCGAGGATTTTCTCGCTAATAAGAGTGAATTTTAACTCCTCGTAGTCTCCGTTTTCATTTTTGGGAAGACCGTCAAGCTGAAGCATATATCCATTGTCGGTGCTCTCAAATTTACCAAGACTGCTGTTGCTTATATAGTATGGTGTGTTAATATAAATGTCAAGAGTCCCAAAATCTGCCCAGGTGCTGGCGGGAGAAAGAAGATAAGTATAGGTGTATCTTGTGGGATCACCCCAAATACTTACCACATCAGGATACATAGGAGCAGATACCTTGTTGATAATTCTCTCGCCGGGTGCGAAGGTCACCTCATAGCAATACCATACCAGCATCTTAGGATCTGTACCGGAAGGATGGGAGAAATCATAGAAAAATGCGCGGGGATCACCCTTTGATCTTTGCTCTTGCAAAAGTGTTACAGAAGCATTGTACCAATCGACGCGGGATATGCCACTTGATTCATCATAATCCTTGAACACTAAATCATTCAGTGTATATGTTCCTGACTTCTCTATCGTTCCACCTTCAGCTATTACCTGATTGCAATCAGAATCAGAATAAATCCTGACTTCAGGCATTTTGGGGAGTTCTTCTCCAATGGCATAAAATTCAATAGTGTCAAAAATGTAGTAACGATAAGTTGAATATATTCGATATGAACCATTGTCCAGAGTACGGCAAGACATTGTATGTTTATCAAAATAGAAAAGTGTATTTTGACAATCTTCGGCAGGTATATCAATGCCAACTTTCCCTCCCCCATTAAGACTTTCGCCCTCAGCTAGGGGAAGAGTTATCGTGTACTTTGTAACAGTGAGATCACCGCTTGTGAAAAAGGAGTCACTTATATAATCGTCTTTTAAACGAGGAAGATGCGTTTCAACGCTAAATTCTTCCCTCCATTTATGCAATGTATGACGAATTTCGGCATTAACCGTCTTGCCATTTGCGGTTATTGTGTAGTCGGTATAGCCTCTAAAATAGCTATATCCGGCAACAGGAAATGCCATTCTGCTGGTAATCGTCATATCCGAGGGATTGTAGAATGTATATTCAGCACTGAGTCTGCCTGTGTATGAAGTAATTTCGTCCTCACTTGGCAATTGATATTCAGGGAACTCCTGCAGATCGAAGGTCAAAGTCTCATGCTCAACAACCAGAGGACAATCTCCCTCTGTGGTCATTACACCGCTCTCATCTCGCCCACTCCATTCGTTATCCGCAGAATTTGCAGATGCAGGTATGGCAAAGCAGAAAAGTGTCGATAAAATGCATATTGCCGCTACAAATTTATGACTGTGTTTCATAACCAATATTCTCCTTCGCTGCTTTCTTTTACTCATATTATATCATAAGATAAAATAAATGTCAATCAACATAAGAAAAACCACAGCGTATATTAGGCCGGGTATGCCTTCGGTTCGCAGAACCGAGTTCAAAGACGTGCCTACGCCTCCAAAGGAAAGAAAAAAGGAATCCCGGATGGGATTCCGATGTGTAAGGCCGGGTATGCCTTCGGCAGATACCCACACCCTACGCCTGACAAGCAAGTTTGTCGATCTTCGGGTGGGGTATGTGAACCGGCATTCTGCTGACCAAAGGCCGCAGAACCGAGTTCAAATCCTTGGCTTGCGCCTCCAGAACGAAAAAAACGCTCCTCATACGAGGAGCGTTTGTTCTGGAGGTGCAGGCCGGATTTGAACCGGCGGATAACGGTGTTGCAGACCGGGGCCTTACCACTTGGCTACTGCACCAAACTTTTGATTGCCCTAATATTATAGCAAAGGAATTCATATTTGTCAAGGGCTTTTCGCTATTATTTTAAAAAAGTTTTGTTCGGACTTTGTAACGCAAATGATTTGTCTTGCCATCTGCTTAAGATAGGATGAACATACTTTTTATGACAAATAATATCAATGAAGATACCGACTATATTTTGGCTTGACATTTGAACGCGAAAATGCTACAATAATTATAGAGAACAATTAAGGGGGTAAATATGGAATTTTTAAAGGAATGCCTCGAATATTTAAGAGAATTTAACCTCGTTTCAATAACTGTGAGATTGGTTCTTGCCATGTTTTTAGGTGGCACGATCGGACTCGAACGAGGAAAGCAGGGTCGTGCGGCAGGTATGCGTACTCACATATTTGTCTGCCTCGGTGCAACCCTCGCCACAATGATAGGCTTCTTCGCGGTTGAACATCTCAATAGCCTCGGTGATCCCCTCCGTGTTGCAGCGCAGGTTATTTCCGGCATAGGTTTCCTCGGTGTCGGCACAATACTTCTCAAGGGTAGATTCCAGATCACAGGTCTGACCACAGCGGCAGGTCTTTGGTGCGCGGCGGCAATCGGTATTGCTCTGGGTGCAGGCTTCTACGAGGGCGCAATCATCACGTTCATCTGCTCGGTGCTCACCGTAACAATCCTCTGGCGAGTTGAATACGTTTTCAATAAGAAATACCGACGTTTTGGTATATACATCGAAATCAACTCGGATAAGCACATAAGAAAAACTATCAATTTCCTTGAGAGCAAATATACTATAACAGATATTCAGGTTACAGCTCCACGAAGCGGCACAACAGGTAACGTAGGTATTGAGGCAAACGTACATAACAACGACCTCTCCACCTCCCCGAGTCAGGTATCCGAAACCCTAGAAGCGCAGGAATACGTTATCTTCGCTCTTGAGTCTATCTAAAGCAAAAAGCACCCTCTCTGGGTGCTTTTTTGATACCTTGTTCATTCTTAATTTCTATTTTTATCGTATATATAGTGAGGCACAATTGGAGCGGATTACGTGAGCAGACAAAAACAACTGAGTGTTGTTTTTGTCGTAGCGAATGCGAAGAAACAAGGAGCAGAACGAGTGGGGCTTGACCCACGAAGATATGCGACTATGTTTCAAGCGCTCGAACCTGCCGAACCTCAAAGAGGTTCATGGCGGGTGGATGCCCCTCCATCCGCTCCAAAACAAAACAAAAAGCAGACCGTGAAGGTCTGCTTTGCGTTTTGGAGCGGATTACGGGGCTCGAACCCGCCACCTCCACCTTGGCAAGGTGGCGCTCTACCAAATGAGCTAAATCCGCGGAAATGGTGCCTCCGGTCGGAATTGAACCAACGACACGGGGATTTTCAGTCCCCTGCTCTACC
>JAZONX010000045.1:0-22304 GCA_045654725.1 Eubacteriales bacterium | reverse complement strand
GGGTACTCAGTATGCTGACGAGTCTAACACCTTCGAGGACGTTACCATTAGCACACACAACAAGGGTTGTCACTTCAACACCCAGCTTCGTATTTACGACAGCTCTTCCAACAACGGTTGGGCAACCGTAAGCGCAAAGGGTGTTATTTCCTCCCTTACTGTTAACGCAGGCTACAAGGCTGCTACCCTTGAGGTATACGGCTCTACCGATGGTGAGACCTGGACTCTTATCCAGAACGTTTCCACCACTTCCGCATACGCTAATCACACCGTTGAGATCGACGCTTCTCTTGGTTACACCTACCTTAAGCTCGATGCATCCGGTGCACAGATTAGAGTTGCAAGCCTTAGCGTTACTGTTGCTCAGTAATAATTAGCTTAATAGTTTAATGCTATACATAGACCGCGCCCTTCGGGGCGCGGTTTTCTTTTTGCAAATATTTGTCGGGGAGTGTTGATTATTAAGCTTTAGTATGTTATAATGTTATTGTAGAAAAATGCGCTTGCGAGGTTTTTTATGAAATCTATCTTTAAAATTTTAGTTGCGTTAGTGCTTATCATCTCGATGATGTTCAGTATCATCTCATGTAGTACACCTACCGACAACACTAATAGTAGTAATAACACGAATGACACTCAACAAAAGGAAGAAGGCTTCTACATTGAAGGCTCCTATTCCATCAACGTTGTGGAGGGACAAACGCTGACACTGACGGTTGTAATTCCTGATGGAATTGATGGAGATGTAACCTGGACAAGCAGTCATAGTTGCGTTTCTGTTGAGGACGGCAAAATTACCGCGATCAAGGAAGGTACGGCGGTTATTCAAGCAACTCTCGGTGATCTTGTCGATAGAGTGGTTATTAACGTATCCGCTAAGCCTAACAGCGATGTTGAAGAAGACGAGGAAAATAACAATACGGATAACGAAACTCCCGACGAGGACTACGTTTTCGGCTCCGAATATCCCTGCATCACCATTGCGGAAGCACTGGAAATTGCCGAGCAATACACCTCCTCTGCATCTACCGAAAAATACTATATTGTTGCCACCGTTACCAATATAATAAGCCTTTCCAAGGGCGAAATGTACATCAGTGACGAAACCTCCTCGCTCTACGTTTACAAGAGCACATATTATGATGGCTCAAGTCTTTCTGCCTCCGCCATCGACGAGGGCTACGTGATCCTTATCTGCGGAACGCTCCGTAACTATAAGGGCACTCTTGAAATCGAAAAAGGTAGCATAATCGCCTACTATCACCCCGATTTCGAAGAACCTCCCAAGCCCGGACAAGGTGGGAATGACAGTAACGGAAATACAACTCCCGACAATCCCGGTGAGGACGTTATTGTTCCCGATGAAAATGATCCTGTGCAGAGCGATCCCTACGTTAATGTTAACGTTAGTGAGTTTTACGCAAATTACGCCCCTGCAATCAGCTACATGGATGCCTATTACAGAACACAGCACGGTCTTCTTTCAGGCAACCTGGATGATCAGGATCAAGCACCTACCATTTCAAATCACAGACCTACATCCGACGGAAAATATATTAGGAATAACGTCTACCTGTTCTCTGAGGACGGAAATACCTACTACGTTGTAGACTGCTATGGCGAGATCGCCTTCGAGATATACAAGGGCGGCGCGTATATTCTCCTCGAGGAGGTTGCCGCGTACGTATTTGCATTTGGTGAACCGCCCGCAAACCACTCCTATTCCAAGAAAACCCAGCCCACAGACAGTATTTGGGGCGAATTTCTTCGCGTAAATAACACAAAATTCAGCGGTGATACCTCAAAATATCCATACGAGCCGGTACTCCCTAGAATTTCCGGCTGCGGCGGTGACCTCACCTACTACGAGATGGATATTGGTACAACCGGTACCGATTGCGATCCCAGTTATCCTTCAGATATATATAATGACGGCTATAGTATCACAAGAGGTGCAGCGAGAATTGTTTACTCCTGCTACGACAGAAACGGCAACAAAATTATCGATCTTGATGAGAGATATGTCTTCTACACCTACAATCACTACAATGATTTCCAGGAATACCTCAATTACGAGGGTGGCTGGGGCGAAATGTTTGGAAATATCACCGGCGGCGGTATTATTTCTGATAAATATTTCTGCAATCCCACCGATTACGTCGAGGTAGTTCGTGGAACTCTCAAGGTTACTATAACAACCGTTGTTGTGTACGCATACTTTCCAAAAGAGGAATTAGTTGCGTGATTTTTTGAAAAAGAAAAAGACGAAAATCTTTGGATTTTCGTCTTTTTTGTATGATTTTGACAACTATTATTTGCAAATATTCTTAATTTCTTCGAAAACAGGAATATTTGTTCTGCCGCTCATAACCGGAGTTATAGAGATGAAACCATCTCTAACACTATCAGTATCAAGTTCGGAATCACCCTCGTTTTCGCTCACAATATAACCGGTCTGCTCCCAGATGTCGTCACCCAGGTATCTGAACTCGTCGTGAAAGTATATCTCGCCCTGTTTGGTTATTCGAATTTCACCGTGAGAATTAGGTATATTCACGTTGTAGAGCATATTTTTCTCTAAAAGCTTATTTTCCATGATGAAATTATAGGCTTTTTCGAGATATTTTCTTGCTCCATCGAAGGTTTTGGGGTCTGTTGAGAAGGCAATTCCCGGAATTCCAAGTCTACCGCCCTCAAAAATCGCTCCCGCAGTACCCGAGTACACAATATCCTTGCCGAGATTAAAGCCACGGTTTACACCGGAGAGAATAAGATCGTATCTTTCCAGCATGCCAAGCACGGCAAATCTTATGCAGTCCGCAGGGGTCGAATCCATCGAAAATGCACGTACGTTATCGAGAAAATCCACTTTTTTGATCTCAATTGGACGTGTAAAATCTATTGCGTGACTCTTTCCACTCTGCTCTACCTTCGGGGCAACGACGGTTACATCTCCCTTGGTTTTCGCCCATTCTGCCAGAACGCGAATCCCTTCTGCGGAAATTCCGTCGTCATTGGTTATCAGTATTCTCATAGCCATCCCTCATGTGTTTCTTTGTATTCCTTGAGGCGCGCATCCGCATCTGCGATAAGAGAATTCATCTCCTCAACCGAATATACGGTTGCTCCCGCAGCACAAGCGTGACCGCCGCCTGCATATTTCTCACCGATGCAGTTAATTGTAACAAATCTTGAACGAAGTCTAACACGGATAGATCCGTCGGGGTTGTCGATAAAGGCAAGCCAAATAAGGCTGCCCTTGATAGAATCCATAAGAGAAACAGATGCGCTTGCATCCTCCTGCGAAAGGCCAAAGGTCTGCTGCATCTCCTTGGTAACGTGGAGATATGCGACACCGTTTTCGGTGATCTGCATCTGACCGTAGGCATAAGCCTCAAACTTGTAGAGATGGAACTCCTTCATATAAAGGTTAGCATACATAGTGTCGGTATCAATTCCAACGTCAAGAAGCATACCCGCAAGACGCATTGTCTCGCCGGAAACATCTCTGAATCTGAATCTGCCCGAATCGGTAACCATACCGCAATAAATATAGGTTGCAGCCTGCTTGTCGATCTCAAGCTCATCCTTAAAGGTAGCATAGAAGTCGGCAATCATCTCGCAGGCGGAGGATCTCTCCTCCTCAACCCACATGGGATCTCCGTAGGGCGCGAGGTTGATGTGATGATCAATCTTGATAAGCTCCTTACAGAGGCTAAACTTCTGATTGGAAATTCTCTCCATTGTTCCTGTATCAATGACAATTCCAAGCGCATCGGCATACTTTTCATCAGAGAGAAGCTCATCCTCGCCACCAAGGAATGCCATATATTCGGCAAAATCGCAGTTTTGGAGAAGAATCTCCTTCTCGGGATAGGTGAGCTGAAGAATTCTCTGCAGACCCTTGGTGGAACCGGTGGCGTCACCGTCGGGACGCTTATGGCGGAAGATAAGGACTCTGTCGTATTCCTTTATTTTATCAAATATTTTCTTTTTGATTTCGTAGTTCATTTTAAACCTCCTCAGTCTGGGAAATAAGGTCTGCAAGAAGCGACATTGCCTCCTCGCGATTCTTCAGGGTCGCACCGCTTGCCTTCTGATGACCTCCACCGCCATATTTAACGGCAATGGGATTGATGTTATGCGAATTAGAACGAATCTCACAGAGCACGCCATCGTCGGTTTCGGTAAAGTTCACCCAGCTCTCAATACCGCGAATCTCACCCATAACATTAACCATACCTCTGGAAATAGTAAAGGTGTCAACTCCGTAGGACATAGCCTCATCCTTGTCGGTGTAAATGTATGCAACCTTGCTTGTAGCAAGCTGAATTTTGAGCACAAATTTTGCGCGAAGCTGAATAACGGAAAGTTCGTCTGCGTAAAGATTTCTGAATATGGTGGAGGGGTCGAACTTACGCTCCATAAGGAAGGATGCAACGCGGAAGGTCTCTGCGCTGGTGGAGTCGTATCTGAATCTACCGGAGTCGGTGATCATACCGGTATAAAGCACCTTTGCAGCCACGGGAGAAACGTTAAGTCCGCTATCCATAGCCATAGCGGCAACAAGACCCGCGCAACTCTCGTAAGATGTAGCAACAACCTCCTCATCACAGATCTTTTCTACGAAAAGGTGATGATCCATTCGCGCTGTTGCGGTGGCAGTGGTGTATCTCTCATCCGAGATAAGAGCCTTCGCGGAGGTGTCAAGCACAATGGCAAGTGCGCCGCTATAAAGCTCGTCCGCAATCTCGTCCATGGGCTTTGTCACCATAAAAGCATAACGGGGAGTCATATCGCCGACAACGTAAACCTCCTTGTTGGGGTAGCTGTCCTTGATAATATGATAAAGTCCGAGCTGGCTGCCCAGAGCATCGCCGTCGGGATTTTTATGACGGTGAATGATAATTCTGTCATACTTCTCAATTAGATTAAGTATCTTTTCAAACATTTTTAGTCCTTTCCGAGCCCGAGCAGACCCGACAAAATCTTTAACTTATATATTATACCACAATATGACAAAAAAATCAACGAAAATTTTAGTTCCGGATCTAAAACGGATAAATTTATTCTCCATAACGGTGGGGGTTTTATTCTCTCCAATTTTCACTTGCCCTTTTTGTTTATTTTGCACAAAGGTATATTTATTATTTATTGTTATAATGTTGACAAGCAAAAATACCAATGATAAAATAATATAAAGTATATTATGAAATACGTCGGTCAGCGACGGAAAGGAAAGACATAATAATGATCAACACGCAAAAGAACTTCGGTTTTAGTCACAAAAGCGGTATTCTGATGCCCATCAGCTCGCTTCCTTCGGCATACGGAATCGGCTCGTTTGGAAAAAGTGCTTACGACTTCATCGACTTCGTTTCCGAGACAAAAACCAAATGCTGGCAGGTGCTACCTCTCAACCCAACATCCTATGGTGACAGCCCCTACCAGTCTCCCGCGGCAGTAGCAGGAAACCCCTATTTTATCGACCTTGACATTCTTGCCAAGGAAGGCCTCCTCACCAAGGATGAGCTTAAAGAAAACAAGCACGACACGGTGAGAGTTGATTACGGCTGGCTCTTCAACACAAGATACACCGTACTCCGCAAGGCTTACGCAAGATTCCTCGAGAAAAAAGGTAACTCCAGCTCTGCATACAAGAAATATGTTAAAAACAATGCTCATTGGTTGCCCGACTACTCGCTGTTCATGGCGCTCAAGGTACATTACAACCACGCCGTGTGGACCTCCTGGGCTCCGGAGCACAAGGATATTAAGCACGCAAGAACTCTCAAGGCAGATTTTGCCGATGAATGCGGATTCTGGGAGTGGATTCAGTATGAATTCAGCAAGCAGTGGCAGGATCTCCTTTCCTACGCGCACTCCAAGGGCATAGTTGTTATCGGCGATATGCCTATCTACGTTGCACACGACAGTATGGACGTATGGCAAGCTCCCGAGCAGTTCTTGCTTGACGAGAACTTCAATCCCACCGTTGTGGCAGGCTGTCCTCCCGATGGATTCTCTCCCGACGGTCAGCTTTGGGGCAACCCCATCTACGACTGGACTCTTATGGAAACCGACGGCTTCTCCTGGTGGCAGAAGAGAGTGGCTGAAAGCTTCAAGATCTACGACATTCTTCGTATTGACCACTTCAGAGGCTTTGCAGGCTACTACAACATTCCCTATGGTGACACAACCGCGAGAAACGGTAAGTGGGACAGCGCTCCCGGTATCGCTCTCTTCAGAACCATCGCCAGAAACTTCCCCAAGGCAAAGATTATTGCCGAGGACCTCGGATTTATCACCCCCGACGTACGCGAGCTTCTTGATGACTGCGGATTCCCCGGAATGAAGATTCTCCAGTTCGCCTTCTACGATGAGGATGCAGAGTATCTTCCCAGAGTTTATCCCCACTCCAACTGCGTTGTTTATTCGGGCTCTCACGATGCCGATTGCACAAAGAGCTGGGTGTGTGGTCTTGAGGGTGAAACCAAAGCGCGCTTTAACAGAGAGTGCCCTCACACCAAGGGTCAGAGCCGTACATACGACGTGATCGAGCTTGCTATGACAAGCCGTGCCAACCTTGCGGTAATCCCTATGCAGGACTACCTCGAGCTTACAAACGAGGAAGGCAGAATGAACACTCCTGCCGTTGCGGAGGGCAACTGGAACTGGCGTATCTCCAAGAGATACAGAACAGCTGCTCTCATCGGCAAGATCAGAGAACTTACAGAGCGCGGTGGACGCCAAACAAAGTAATTCTCTCTTAAATTGTTTGTTATTAAAATTATATACGAAAGGAATATTAAACCATGACCAAGCGTTTATTATCTTTTTTACTCGCGGCGCTCATGCTTCTCACCATCTGTCTCGGAACTGCTTCCTGCAGCCTTTTTGAGGATCAGTACGAGATAACTGAGGAAGAGGTTCCCATCGAAGACGATGAAAAGCCTGACACCGACGATCCCGATGACGATCCCACAGATGATCCTTCGGATGATCCCGTTGTTGACAACAGCAACAACTTCAGCGACCCTGACGTTCCCAAAATGGAAGGCTACAATCAGATTACCTTCTATTGGAAGAACAGAACAAACGTAATCGAATACGACCTTTCCAAGTGCGACCTTTGGTTCTGGTACGGCGACGTAGCAGGTAGAGGTTATATGTGGAAGGAATTCAAGGAATGTGAATACGGCGTAATGCTTACCTTCAACATTCCCGAGCATATCGAAGAGGTTGGCTTCATCGTTCGTACTGACTGTTCCATGCCCGGCGGATCCAGCTGGGGCTCGGCAGTTAAAAACTCCGGTGACCTTGACCTTTACGCAACAATCGAAGGACCTGAGACCTTCATTTACCTCAAGCCCAACGATGCAAACCAATACCACAGTAACGACGGAGGCAAAAGTCTTAACGTGATTAAGAAATTCTCTCTTGCAGGTATGACCTCTCTCAATACCATCAAGTATAGCATCACTCCCGACGCAACCTTTACCGACATGAGTCAGTTCAAGGTTATGGAAGGCGACAGAGAGCTCGAAATTACCAAGGTTACAAACCTCGGCAAAAAGAAGAACTTCGGTGTTATCACTGTAAACGAAACACTCGATATAGGAAAGACTTATACAGTACATATTGAAGGCTTCGGTGAAAAGAACGTAGTTCCCACTGACGTCTTCGACACCGACTACTTCGCAGAAAATTACCACTATGACGGCAACGACCTCGGCGCTACCATCAACGACGACGGCACCACAACCTTCAAGGTTTGGGCTCCCACAGCTTCTAAGGTTATGCTTAACCTCTACAAGGACGGCAAGAAGGGCGTAAGCGATGCTTCCGATAAGAGCTTTGAGATGGTTCGCGGAGAAAAGGGTGTTTGGTCCTACACAGCTAACTGTGGCCACGGCACCTTCTACACCTACACCGTTACCACCGGTGTTGGTACTCAGGAAGCGGTTGACCCCTATGCAAAGAGCGCAGGTGTTAACGGCGACCGCGGTATGGTAGTTGATCTTTCTCTCACCAATCCCACCGGTTGGGCAGAGGATTACGCTAACTTCTCCACAGGCATCGAAAGCTACTCCGACGCTATTGTTTGGGAGATCCACGTAAGAGACTTCTCTAACACTATCGAGAGTGCCAAGAATCCCGGCAAATATCTCGCATTCACCGAAACAGGCCTTGTGAATGAGCACGGTCAGCCTGTAGGTATTGATTACCTTAAGGAGCTCGGCGTTACATACGTTCACCTTCTTCCTGTTTACGACTATGCAACCGTTGATGAAGAGCATCCAGACGAAAAGTTTAACTGGGGCTACGATCCCAAGAACTACAACGTTCCCGAGGGAAGCTATTCCACCAACCCCTATGACGGCGTAACAAGAATTAAAGAATACAAGCAGATGGTTATGGCTCTTCATGAGGCAGGCATCGGCGTTGTTATGGACGTTGTTTACAACCACACATACGACAAGAACGCTTCCTTCAACAAGATCGTTCCTTACTACTACTACAGATACGTTGCATCCGGTGCAAACTCCAATGCTTCCGGCTGTGGTAACGATACCGCATCCGAGAGATACATGTACGGTAAGTTCATGGTAGATTCCGTAAGCTACTGGCTTGAGGAATACAACCTTGACGGTTTCCGTTTCGACCTTATGGGTCTTCACGATCTCCAGACTATGCAGGAAGTAGAAACTGCTATTCACAACATTGACAACCACGCTATCATCTACGGCGAGGCTTGGACAATGGGCTTCACCATCGACGGCAGCGCACAGGCTAACCAGGGTAACATGTCCAAGCTTGTAGCTTCCAACAATGCAATCGGTACTATCGCAGTATTCAACGATGCTACCCGTGACGGTCTCTCCTGTAGCTTCTGGGATGGCAAGATCAACAACCTCGGTTACATCAACGGCAACGGTTCTACCCGCGCGAAGGTTCTCTTCGGTGTTAAGGGTGGTGTAGGTGCAGGTAACGGCTGGCAGGCAAAGAATGCCATGGTTGTTAACTATATGTCATGTCACGATAACAATACTCTTTGGGATAAGATTCAGCTTGCTAACCCCGGATACTCTACCGAGAAGAAGCTTGCTGCTAACCGCCTTGGCGCGACCGTAGTTTTGATGTCCAGAGGTATCGTATTCTTCCAGGCGGGCGAGGAATTCCTTCGTACAAAGCCTCTTGCGAGCGGCGGATTCGACCACAACAGCTACATGTCCAGCGACGAGATCAACAACCTCAAGTGGGATGTTCTCAAGCCCGGCTCCGACGAATACGAAATGATGCAGTACTACAAGGGCCTTGTTGCTATCAGAAACGACATAGATATCTTCACTGCAAAGAACGTTGACTTCACCACCGAGAACCTCAACTACGACAGCTTCTCGATTAAGATTAACGACTTCAACGGCGGTAAGGCAATCGTATTGGTTAACCCCTCTAACGCTAACCTTTCTTACACTCTTGATGATAACTACGTTATGATCTGTAACGGAACAGTGGCAGGTACTACCAGCCTCGGTTCTCGCAGCGGCAACATCACCGTTCCCGGCTGCACTGCGATCATCCTCGTTACACCCAACCTTCTCCCTAACTGAGAATAAAAAACATTTTCTTGAACCTTCGGGTTTAAATGCAAAGGGCTGAGTCACTTGACTCAGCCCTTATTTCTTGTCTACGTATTTTAATTCGGAGTTGTATTTTTTGTGATTAAATATAGCCTTTATCAATCTGAAAAACCAAATAAACGGAATAGGAATGATAAACTTATACGCGCGAGGATAGTTCACCCTATAAAACTCCATCTTCGGGAAAATTCGCTCAAAAACATATTTGAACCTTGTGGCCCTGGTGACGCCATTACCCTTCGACATATTGTTAAGCATATTGCTAACGCGGTTTTCCTGTGTACCAAAGGTGCCGGATGAAACGTGGTAAGCAAATATCTCTCGCTCCTCCTCGGTAAGGTTATCGGGCGAATAAAGGCTCTCTGGATTGCAGGAAAACAGCCTCTTCGCAAGCGCGCTCGCCATTTTCTCATATTCATAAATTCCGAGTTTCGAAAGCTCGGAGTTCAAATAACCGAGGTGCAGCGAGTCCTCTTTTTGCGCCAGATAAACCGATATATCCATCAGCGTTCTGATACCGCATCCACCATTGGTGAAGTGCTTATGCGAATGGAAGATGAAATAAACGTAATAATCCTCATCGGTAAAGAAATGCTCACAACCGTTTTCGGCAGGAACGAGCCTTTTTTTCACGTTTTTATAGTACTCGTAACCCCTGCGAGTTTTTTCTTTGTTATAGATAAGCATGCGATGAATTTCAAAAATCAAACGACCCTTTCGATAGGTGTCATCATATCCGGTTCCGTATGACAAAACCTCATATCCGTTGGATACAAGATAATCCTTCACAAGCTTGCACTTTTTGGAGTCAATTAGAATATCGTTGTCGCTCATCTGTCGCATTCCCAAAACAGGATAATAGCGCTGAAGCACAACGCCCTTCAGACAGAGATGCCAAATATTATTCTCATTAAAGAATTTGCAGAGCGACTCTCGTTCAAGTTCAAAGGTGACCGTCTTTTGAACAGCTTTATGATACTCGCGCTTCCATTCCTCGAGAAGCTCTGCGTCGATATTAAGCTCGGGATGAGTTTCGATCGCCTTTGCAAGTCCCAGATAGGTGATTGCAACCATATGATGACGCTTTGCCATCTTAAATACGTTGGGAAGATTCATTCCCACAACAGCAGATACAGAGGGAGAAACACCGCGCAGAGCACAGGAGGCAAGATAGGTTACGTCTATTCCGATTTTATACATCATTTCCTTCTCCACGGGAACTCCTTTCCGATTAATGCCACAGTAATCTTTTTATTTTTCTCACCAGTCTTCGGGGCAGATGTCGAATTGCCCTTGTGCGGTGCAAAAGAACTGCATAAATACGCTGCCTTCTGCTTTCGGCAGAAATCAATTTTTTTCCGCGTCTTATCGAGGTTACAACCGCGATCATCTGCTGATCGGTGACGCCTCTTTCGTAGACGAATTGATTATCTCCGACTATTGTATAAACGCCATCCTTCACAGCCACGATGCGATGCAAAATGTAGCTTCCGTCAGGACGGCGGTATAATGCTATGTCATATTTTTTCAGCCTTTGTGTTATGGGTGAAAGCACAACGCTGTCACGTCCCTCTCGAAGCAGGGGTAGCATACTTATTCCTCTCGGGGATAGCTCTACCGACTGTCCGTTTGCAATTTTTTCCTCCACGATAGGCATAAAATCCGCCGTGGAGATAAACATCGCCGAGGAGTGTTTCTTCTGAAATTTAGTTTTTCTATCCATTTTTAGTGAAAATTACTCCTCGTCACCCTCGCCCATGCCACCGATATCTATCTCAATATCACCGTCAAGCTCGATGCCGGGGTTCTCTTCTTTATACTTTTCAATTGCATTGTTGTACCAGGCAAAGAAATCGTTGTAATCCTCGAAGGTTTCGTAATACGCCCTTCTCTCCTCGGGTGACAACGCCTGATATTCCTCGTATGTCAGAGGTGCGTCAGCTTCCTCGTTCGGCTTTGCATCATCCTTCTTGCAGGATGCCATAGAAAGACAGAAAGAAATCACAAGCAACGACATAAGAAGGTTTCTTAAAAATCTTTTCATAAAAATCTCCTCAAGATTTTCTTAAAGCTCGATGCAGCCGATTTCCGAAAGCTTTGCGATAAAGCCGTCAACGTCTGCAGCAGCCTGATCGCGGCTAACCTCATACTCCCCGAGAAGAGCCTCGATCATCTCATCGCGCGTGGAGCCGCCCTCAAGCTTTCTCCAGAGCAAAATTCCGCTTTCGTTAAGAGTGAGCATACCGGTGAAATCAACCACCGCTCTGCCAAGAGGAATGGCAACCCAGGAGCCTGCTATATTTCGAAGCGCAAAATTGTTGTTAATCTTCATAATCAAACCTCTCTATCTGCACCTGTAAGTGCATTGTAGCTCATCATAGCCGCCTCGGGCTCGGGACGGTTAATAAGCTCGAAAATCGGAATACTATCAACCAGAGAATCAAGCTTGTCCATCAAAAGACCAAGCATATCAGGATTGTTGAACCTTCTCTGTGTCTGTGTCAGAATCGCCGCGATGGCCTCCAGCTTTGAGAGTCGGCGAATTTCATTTTTTTCTCCCTTGCGAAGGAAGCATATACCCGCTAGTGGCGCTTTTGTGTTTATATTTATGCCGTCCTTGCCGCACCAGGGCGTGCCATATGCGTACCAAACGCCGTCGATCTTACGAAGGGCGGGCTTATCATCATTAATAATCTTAGCATCGGGGAATAGACCCTGCCAGAGTCTTGTATGTGTGGACTTTCCCATGCCCGACGGTCCGGAGAAAAGATATGCTTTACCGTCAAGAACAAGCGCAGAGGAATGGAGCATCATACCGTCAAAATTCAAGAGCGCTCTATAAAACAGCCAACCAGAATCCATATATGCGAAGGCGGAGGGATCATCGAGATTCCAACGTCCGATTTTGTAATCTTCCTCTCTGATTATTATATCAGGCTCTCCATCGCACTCGGCAGCATAGCTTCTGCAGCGCTCAAGCAATCCGTTTGCCTCAGGCACTTCAACGTACAAATCAGCAACCTTGCAAATCACGACTATTTCTCCTCTCCTACGCATTTTTGCGCATAATTTTACAGATATATTATATCACCTAAATATATCAATGTCAATAGAAAACCGCGGGTATTTCACCGCGGCTCTTTTTTATTCATTATAGAATTATGAGAAGAAATCAACTACGTCCTTTGCCAATCTGTCGGGACAGTCAACCATGGGAGAGTGTCCGCAATTCTCATAAGGAAGAAGTGTTGCGAGCTCACCGAGTGCGTTGTAGTTATCAAGCACCATATAGTCGGGAACAACGATATCCTTCTCTGCCATTGTAAGTGCCACGGGGCACTTGATGTTATGAATAGTGCCATCACCCGCGCCGTAAGGAGTATACTCATCGGACATATTAAGGGTTGCAAGAGCCCAGTCGAGGTCAACGAGATTTCTCTGCTTCATAGTCTCGGACATCCAGAGCTCGTTCTGCTCTCTGGTGGGCTTGTTCACCGTATAAATGGTAGCATCCCAGATAGATGTCATCATAGCAGAGTCACCCTTCTCAAAAATAGCAAGAACAGGACCAACCTGCATAGGGTCGGTTGCCATTTCTTCCTTGTTTGCATAAGGCTCACCCGTAGACTTGTAGTTTTCCTTCTTGTAGAGAGGATAGCCCTTAAGTCCTGCGCCCTCGATGTCGAAGAACTTCTTAATCTTCTCGGGATACTTCGCGCAAACCTTAAGGCTAACGCCACCACCGTTTGACCAGCCAACAAGATAATAGCTGTCAATTCCGAGCGCCTCGGTGAAGAGATTAACGTCGTCTGCAAGCTCTTCGAGAGTATCAAATCTCTCGTTATAGCTGGAGTCACCGAATCCGCGAAGATCCAGCGCGATACATCTGAACTTATCCTTAATTCTTGTGATAAGGGGCTCGTAGTGTATAGAGCTCGACATATTTCCGTGAACCATTACTACAACGGGACCCTGGCCCTCATCGATATATGCGATCTGTTCCTTGCCAATCGAAACGTATTTCTTTTCCATATTATTTCTCCAAAATTAGATTTTTATCTGCTCGTCAAGCAGGTTTGTAAAGCCAAGCACAAGCGCGCAGAAGGATGCGGGATCCTCATACATACTTGCATGACCCGAGCCGTTGATAGTCACATAGTGACTACCCTTTATTTTTTCGTGAAGCAAAATCTGCTCCGTGGGAGGAACAAGAGCGTCCTCCGAGCAGGATATTATGAGCGTAGGACAGCTTATCTCCCCTACTCTGTCGGTGTAATCGTAATCGCGAGAACTATCCGTAAGACGAATAAGGCTCTCAAGCACGTCGGGACGGGAGAAATAAGGAATCAGAGTTCCCTCTCGTCTGTCCATCCACGCGCCCTCTCTCTCGTAAAACTCCGTGGAGTAAATTACGGGGATGGTGGTGAGATAATAAGCCTCTCCCACACCCGTTTTAGCAACTGCGTTCCAGCCGTCACCAATCTTGCGCAACCAATCGGAGGTACGAGCGCAGGTATTGGCAAGAATGAGGCTTCTCACTCTATCGGGACGCTTTACGGCATACTGAATAGCAACCTCGCCACCGTAAGAAATACCCATAATGTTGTATTTTTCATAAGGAAGAAGGTCTAGAAGTGCCTCGAGGACGCCAACCTGAATAGAGTGGTTGTAGCTCTCTGTCATTCTCTC
Source organism: Eubacteriales bacterium (assembly GCA_045654725.1). GTDB lineage: Bacteria > Bacillota > Clostridia > Oscillospirales > CAG-272 > UBA1740. The sequence goes on along the minus strand of JAZONX010000045.1, from coordinate 7,971 downwards.
GCTCTGTCCCTGATCAAGGAAGTCGAGCAGGATCGTCACGTTATTGCGCGAGAAATTTGGAATAAAGGATTTCCAGCTTGCGCAGGACATCATAATGCCGTTGAGTATTACAAGAGGCTCACCGCGCTCACCGTGGATCTCATAATAAACCTTTTTGCCTTCGTAAAGAAATTCTGCCATAGCGATACCTTATTTAGCAATAATACCGAGAGCAATAGCCTCGTTTCTGATCTGCTCTCTAAAGTTGGGATGAGCAACCGAGATAATGCGCTCCGCACGCTCTGCAAGGCTTGTTCCGCGAAGAGAAACACAGCCGTACTCGGTAACGAGATAGTCAACGTCGTTTCTGGAGAGGGAAACAGCAGCGCCTGCCTTAAGCTGGCAAACTATCTTGGATGTCTCAACTCTCTCGCCTGTCGCGGGATCCTTTACCATCGCAGTGGAATAAAGCGCGATAATAGAGCGACCGTTCTTGGACTTCTGGGCACCAACCGCGGTGTCGGACTGTCCGCCGGTGCCGGAGAACTGGGTAGAACCGATAGATTCGGATGCGCACTGACCGGTGATATCAACCTCAAGAGTGGTGTTGATAGAAACCTGGTTGTCGTTCTGCATAATGGTGTAGGGATCGTTTACGTAACCGCCATCAAGTATCTCAACAGCAGGGTTGTCGTCAATGAAATCATAAAGCTCCTTGGGACCCATAGCAAATGCCGCAACCATCTTGCCGTTGTGGATCTGCTTACACTTACCGTTGATAACGCCCGCCTTTGCAAGCTTTACCATTCCGCTGGTGAGCATCTCTGTGTGTACGCCAAGGTTCTTCTTGCCGTAAAGACTTGCGGCAACGGCATTGGGAATACCGCCAATACCGAGCTGAATGCAATCGCCGTCATTGATCAAGTCAGCGATGATCTTACCGATTGCAAGGTCCTTTTCATTAGGCTCTGCATCAGGAATTTCTGGAATGGGATAGTCAACCTCTACGAGGTAATCAACGTCGTCAACGTGAAGCTGAACGTCACCGAAGGTTCTGGGAGCGTTGGGGTTAATTTCAAGAATGACGATCTTCGCCTTCTTGATCATCTGCATCTCGTATGTATTGGAGATAGAAAGTGAAACATAGCCGTGCTTGTCGGGAACTGAAGCGATACCAACGTAAATGTCGGGCTCACGGTAGAAGAGTCTCTTCTTTGCGGCAAGGTGAAGGTGATTGGGAATAAATGAAATGTTTCCGTTCTTATGAGCCTTTCTCAAAACGGGTGTGTAGAACCAACCCTCTGTGGTGAAGCTCTCCTTATACTCGGGATTTACGATAAACTCGTATGCGCCCATAGGAAGACAATTGGAAACCATTACTCCCTTAACATTGTCAGCAATTGTGTGCAGGTTAGTCATAAACTCTCTGCCCTCTGCAGATCCAAGACCGGTTACAATGTAGTCACCGCTTTTTACAAGCGAAAGGGCTTCGATAACAGATACATACTTTGCCATTTTTTATCTCCTTTAAATTTAATTTTCTATGTTACGTCGCCTCACGGCGAATTATATTCAAATTTAGATGTTTTTACAAAATGTCGTGTTTTTACCTATGCGTTAGGCTGTTTTTATACTAATGAGTTTTTTGCGGGGCGAGCCGCAAGGACTCGCCCGCGCGGTAGGTTCAATTATTTAGAAACCTCTGCAAGAATTGCTCTATATTCATCAATAGAGGTAAGGTTATGAATAGACATGCTGGAAGCAGCGTGCTTGCCGTCCTGAGTAACTGTGTTTGTATCGTAGAATACGGTGAGAGAGAAGGACTGTACGCCCTCACGCGCGCCATTCTGGTAGGAAATCATATCTGCCATTGCAACCTTAAACTTCTTGGACTCAAGGATGTCTACAAGGTTAGCTCTAGTGAGAGACTTGCCCTGTGCCTGCATTTCAGTAAGTGCCTGACAGAAGAGGTCACCTGCGATGTAGCCTGCAAGTGCATAAGAGTCATAGCTGAGCTGCCAGGGGTTGAGAGTGCTATCATTAAGAGATGCTACGTAATCGTAGATGTTCTTTGCTACTTCCCAGTATTCAGCGGTAAAGCCGGGAACACCGATGGATTCGCCTGTTGTTTCATCAAATACAACCATCTTCTTGAAATTATACGCCTTGTAGATACCGGTGTCTACTTCGTTGAAATAGTAATCAGTAGAGGTTACATCAAGCCATGCCTGAGCGTATACGGTCATCTTGCTGAGAATCGCAAGACCTTCATCACTCATCTCGCTACCGGAGTTGAAGATAGCAGCGTTGGAGTTGTTGTAAGTGGTGAGAACGTTTTTGCTGTAATTAACCTTTGCGAGTGCGGAAAGAGCAGCTACAAAATCTGTACCTACAACAGTAACGATTATTACGTCACAGCCCTCTGCAACAAGGTAGGATGCAGCGCCGGAGTAGTCGTTGGTTGTAACGTTCTGGTAAACAATGTTGGTAAGACCGGACTTTTCAGCCTCGGACTTGATGCCTGCCAACATAGACTGGCTCGCCTCGTTAGAGTTGGAGATAACGCCAACCTTGGTTCCGCCAAGACCGCCAATATAATTCTCAGGCTTTGCCTCTCCGTTATACATAGGAGCGAATGCACGAAGAACGAGCATCTGACCCTCGGTCTGGTTAAGAGGCTGTACAGGGAAGATGCATCTGTCTGCTTCGGTGGTAGCGTTAGCGTTGAAGAGCGCGTTGTTACCTGCTGCAGCATATACCATGGGAACACCGTTCTCCTTGAGAACGCTGAGGTTTACGTTAACAGCGTATGCGCCGAAGTTACCTACAACTGCGAAGATTTCGTCTTCCTTGATAAGCTTTTCCATATATGCAAGAGAATCAGCAGGTTTTCCTCCATCATCATAGTGAAGAAGTTCAACTTCCTTACCATTGAAGCCGCCCTTTGCATTGTAAGCAGCGAAAGCAGCTCTGATACCAACATTGAAAGGTGCGCCGATATAAGCGTTAGCACCTGTGGTAGCCGCGGTGTTACCTACGTAGATCTTGTCCTTGTCGTAAACAGCATCATCAACCTGAACGTCGTCATAAACGGGGTCGGTGTTCTTGCCATTGTCTCCTCTGTTACAGCCCGCAAAGCTAAACGTGAGAGCGAAAACAAGTACGAGGGACAGGATTCTTATGAAATTCTTTTTCATTTTGTTTCTCCTTAAATAAATTATTAACACCGGTCGCAAAAACAACCGAAAATGTTTTTAATAGAATTTGTGCTGATTTTACTTATAAATGTAAACAAGAATTTGCATTTTCTTTACTTTCCGCCGAGATATGCGGAAATCAAACGTTCATCCTTGAGCAGATCCTGTGCATTTCCGTGCATACTTATTCTGCCCAATTCAAGCACGTACGCATAATCTGCAATTTTGAGAGTCGCGAGAGCGTTCTGCTCTACGATAAGGATTGTGGTTCCCTCCTCTTTAATCTTAACAAGAGTCTTAAAGATGTCCTTGATAAGAAGGGGAGCAAGACCGAGAGAGGGTTCATCAAGAATCAGAAGCTTTGGGCTGCCCATCAAGGCTCTGCCGATTGCGAGCATCTGCTGCTCACCACCCGAAAGAGTACTCGACTGCTGCTTTGCACGCTCCTTAAGTCTGGGGAAGAGGGTGTAAACACGCTCGAAATTGCGCGCAATCTCCTCCTTGCTCTTGATATTGTAAGCGCCGACACGAAGGTTTTCCTCAACCGTAAGACCGATTAGAACAAATCTTCCCTCTGGTGATTGCATTATTCCCTGCTTCGCAACCTTGTGAGCAGGCTTGCCTGCAATATTTACACCATCGAAGAGAATTTCACCGCCACCGGGCTTGAGTAGACCGGAGATAACCTTGAGCGTCGAGGTCTTTCCCGCGCCGTTAGCGCCGAGAATAGCGACGATCTGTCCCTCTCCTACGGTAATATCAATGCCCTTTATAGCGGCAATCGGGCCGTAATTAAGCTTTAAATCGGATATTTTAAGAAGTTCTTTCATTATTCATCCTCCTCCACACCGAGATAAGCCTCCTGAACGGCTTTGTTTTTCTGAATTTCCTCGGTTGTGCCAATTGCAAGCATCTGACCGAAGGATATTGCGCAAACCGTGTCGCAAACGTTCATTACCAAGCTCATATCGTGCTCAACGAGAAGAATGGTAACTCCAAATTCGTCACGAATTCTGCGAATTGTGTTTGTAAGATCGCGTGTTTCGGAATCGTTAAGACCTGCCGCAGGCTCATCCATAATGACAAGCTTTGCATCCGCCATAAGCGCACGAGCAATCTCCACCTTCTTCAGTATACCGTAAGGAAGACCGAAGGTAAGCCAAAGAGCATAATTCTCGATGCCCATAAACTTAAGTATACGCATAGCCTTTTCGCGAAGGATTTTTTCCTCCTTCTTGATTTTAGGAAATGCTACCGCGTGAGCGAATACGCCGGTGCTGTGGTATCTTGTACCGGCAACGAGAAGGTTTTCGATAACCGAAATTTCCTTAACAAGCTCGATATTCTGGAAGGTACGGCTGATGCCTTGGAGAATGATGTCGTGAACCTTGTAATTACGAAGGTCAACAACCTCACCGTACTTGTTTCTGAAATGCATATCGCCGCCCGTTGCGTTGTAGAATCTCGTAATACAGTTAAATACTGTAGTCTTACCTGCTCCGTTAGGACCTATAAGGCCGAAAATCTCACCCTTCTTTACGTCGAAGTTGAGGTCATCAACCGCACGAAGTCCGCCGAAGTACATCTTAAGTCCTCTCACCGAAAGAAGAACGTCATCGGGAAGTGTAAGTGTCTTTTTAGACTTTGCTTTGCAAGCCTCGATTTTAGAGGTAAGTGTGTCGAGTTTTTTCTGAAGTTTTGCTTGCTTTTTCTCCACAATCGCGCCGTACTTTTCCTTCACTGCGTTGGAATATTCAGCATAATCAAGCTCGATTTCCTTGATTTTTGCATTATATCTTGTGGAGTCACTGCTATTTTTGACTGCAAATGCATCTCGAGAGGCTTCAAGTCTTTTAGCAAGGCCTTCACGCTTTTTTGCCATTCTCTCATTAGCAGCCTTCATAGACTCAAGAGGTGATGTCCAATCTCGGTTTTTTCTAACAGCTCTAAAAATTGCTCTGGCTGTACCGTGATTGATTCTTCTGTGTGTCATATAGTGCTTCACGTCGTAACGCTGAAGCTTTGCAGCCATAACTCTGTTTGCATACTCGGTTTTATCACAAGCCTCGTACGCTAGGCCTACGAGCGATCTGTTGGAGGCAGCAACGAATTTTTCAAGAGCACGCTCGGTTTTCTTTTCATATTCGGCTGCGATTGTATTCTGCTCGTCTTTAATTCTATCGCATTTTTGATGAAGCTTTAGAATTCTGCTTTCTCCGTTAAAGGAAGGCTTAGCCAAGATCTTTTCCATAAATAGCCTCCTTTACCTTACCAAACAGTTTTTTAAGCTTATACTTCAACTCTGTAAGAAGCTGTGCAAATCCACCGGGGAAGAACATTACGATAAGAATTACAAGTATACCTGCAACAAAGTTGATTGCGTCGGCGGACAAGAACTTCAAATTACTGAGCACTGCCGATTGCATACCGAACATAACGAAGCAACCGAAGATTGCGCCCCAAATGGACTTATAGCCACCGATAATTACAGCCGCAAGAATATTAAGTGATGTGATCAAAGCGTAGGTTTGACCCTCCTGTGCAGATGCACTGTTAAGAACCAAAAGAAGCATTGATCCGGAGAGCGCGGCATAAACGGTACAAATGATGAATGCGAAAAGACGGTACTTCATAAGGCTGATACCCATAGCCTGGGCAGCCGCGGTGGAGTTCTTCATCGCAAGCATTGCTCTACCTGTGGGGCTCTTAATAAGGTTGTTGGTAATCAACAGCACTATCGAAAGAACCGCAACCACTACGTAGAGAGCCTTAAATCTGGTGATCTGCACACCAAATATCAAGGGTCTGAAATAAAGTGTAATCGTGTCCTCCAGAGCTCCGTAAAGCGCACGAAGAATCTCCGACAAACCAAGGGTAAGAATTACAAGATAAATACCCTCAATTCTCAGCGAAATAAAGCCAACTATCGTACCGATAACCACCGCAACAGCAATAGAAACCAGAACTGCTTCCATAAACATAAGGTTGCCTTCGATTACCAGGTAATGAATGGCATAGGTTCCTATTCCGATAAAGCCGCCTGTACCGAGAGAAGCAAGACCGGAATATCCCATAAGAAGACAGAAACCAATAGCGGAAATAGAATACGCCATGGTAGTCATCAAAGCAGGAAGCCAGGTGTACTCTACGCCCGAGTTTGGATCGTTTGCAAGATTACCGATTACACAAATAAGAACGGCAAATAGGAGGATGTGTCCAAAAGAGTTTCCGAAAACACCCTTTGCAATTGACAAGGGCTTTTTGCTTTTCTTTTTGGAAGCCCCTCCAAGGAAGGCGTAATCATTAAGTAATTTTTTCTTCATATCTTACACCTTCTTTTCTACTTTCTTACCGAAGATACCCTGAGGCTTAAAGAAGATGACAATGAGAGCGATAGCATAAACCACTACCATTGACCATCCGCTGAGATTCTGCGCATCGGGATTGATCTTCATAGTATACATACCGAACAAATAAAGCACCAAGTTGTTTGCAAGAGGAATCATCAAAGCTGCAAGAACAGGACCATAGAAGGTGGAGAATCCACCGAGAATTCCTGCAAGGAATGCGTAAACCTGATAATTCGTCATAAAGTAACCCGTAACAACCTGACCCGAGGTAGCATTGATAGTTGCCGCAAGCGCACCGAGTGCTCCGGCAATACCCCAGGAAAGGGCGGTAACAACATGAGTGTTAATTCCCATCATACCCGCAACGTATTCGTTGGAGGCTGTGGCACGTACCGAAAGTCCCCACTTAGAATAGCGGAGGAGTACGAAAATTGTGGAAATAACCAAAGCGCTTATAACAAGAGCAATAATACTGTTAACCGGTAGAGCGGCAGTTGAGCCGTCACCGAATGTAAAGGAAATCAGATCCTTATTGAAAGTCTTAATACTTGGCGTGTAGGTTTTTCCAAATATTAAGGGGATCGCGCCAACTACAAGCGAGATAAGTCCCATGGTGATGATCTGCTTACCAAGCGCGTTTACATATCTTCCGTTTCGGAAAATAACCACGTCAATGGCAACGGCGATTAGCATAGCCACGATCATACCGATAGGAATGCTCAGCCAAGGCGAGAGTCCCTTTTGGTCCATCATCGAAGCAACGACGTAAGCTCCAAATGCCGAAATTACACCCTGTGCAAAGTTGGTTGTATAGGATGTTTTAAAAATCAGGGTAATTGCCAACGTAACGATGGCAGTTACGCACATTGGAACAATAGCGCCGACTACGGAGTTTACAAAATAACCCATAAATTATCCCCACTGAATAATGTTAGCTGCCCATGTATATCCGATACCTGCTGCGATCATACACACAGTGCTTCCCTCTTTTACCTTGCCCTGCTGGAGAGCGAGCTCGAGAGAGAGGATCTGGTCGATCTGACCGATGTGACCGTAGTCCTCAAGATAGATGGACTGATCCTCGGTAAGGCCAAGATCTGCAAGCATAGCCTTGTGACCGGAGCGCTTGATATGAAGAATATCGAGGTAGTCAATGTCTGCGCGAGTCTTACCGCTCTTGCGGAGAGCCTCGTCAATACAGTGATACCAGTTGGGCATGGAAACGGTGTTGAGCAGGCCCTTCATCTTAGGAGAATCCATAAGACGAAGCATACCGAACTCCTTGTAGTTTTCGGGAGTAACAGGCTCAAGAATACCGCCAACCTTAGATCCGCAGGTGTGAACAACAGAACCGTCGGACATAAGGTGAGTACCGAGAAGAAGGTTCTTGTTGTAGTTCTTCTTAAGAAGAATAGCGCCGCCGCCTGCACCAAGATTAAACATGA
>JAZONX010000044.1:0-19816 GCA_045654725.1 Eubacteriales bacterium | reverse complement strand
CTACGAAGACAGCGTAGAGAGAATTGTGCTTGAAGATGAGATCGCTTCTCCTGCAGCTACTGTTATCACAGTTGCATCTACCGAAGAGCTCAAGTCTACCGCAACACCTGCATCCAATCCTATTGTTGCAGCATTTGTTGGCGCAGACGATTCCATTCCTGCTACTCCTATCGAGGAAGCAGCAATTTACGAAGACAGCGTAGAGAGAACTGTGCTTGAGGACGAGATTGTTCCTGGTGCAGACACTATTACAGCAACATACTCCGACACAAGATCCACCGCAACTACACCTTCTGCAGATTACGTATCTCGTACATTTGCAGGCGAGGATGCTCCTATTGCTCTCGCGCCTACAGAGGAAGCGGCAATCTACGAAGACAGCGTAGAGAGAACAGTGCTTGAAGACGAGATTGTTCCTGGTGCAGACATCATTACAGCAACATACTCCGACACAAGATCCACCGCAACTACACCTTCTGCAGATTACGTATCTCGTACATTTGCAGGCGAGGATGCTCCTATTGCTCCCACGCCTACAGAGGAAGCGGCAATCTACGAAGACAACGTAGAGAGAACAGTGCTTGAAGATAGCAACTTTACAAGGATCGTTGACGAAACAACCATTGAAAGACCTACTACGTTCAGCGTAATTGAGACCAAAAAGTCTAATGTTCAGAATTATGAAAAATCTACTAAGGAAGAATTTGTAACCGAAGTAGACTGCACCGAGTTTACATCAATTAGTGAGGATCAGCGTCAGCCTTCTGAAGATCGCGATGTGATAAAGACCGTCAAGACAACATATATTGATGATAAGGATGACGTTGTTATTGAGGTTACCGAGCGTACTCGCATTCCTGAGGCAATAGTGCTTTACGATGTTGTAGAGGAAGAGCAAACTACCACTACAAAGACCACAAAGCAAAGCAAGATTCCTACAATTGCCATGGATGAAAACGGAAACGTTGAACATGACGAGCCCTTCATTCCTACTCTTCCTCCCGCTGGAGCAAAGGGTGTTGGCTCTAACGCTTACAGCAACGAGAATCCCTTCGTTATCCCTGCAACAGACGAGGGCAGAGCAACAATGGGACAGCCCGTTGCATCTAATAATGACGAGTCGGATGAAAATGACTCCAAGAAGAAGGATGATAAGGAAATTCCCATTGCTCCCATTATCAGCATAGAGCAGGATGAAAAGCCTACTCCCGAAGCACCTGCACCTCAGCCTTCAAGAGCACCCGAGGTGAAGAGCGATAATCCTATTTCCGCTGATTCTGAACTTAACCTTGACTTTGGTGAGTTTGATGACGAAGCTCCTATTCCCGACGTTGAGCCGGAGATAGCAGAGGAGTCTGAGATTCCTGCAGAGGAACCCGTGGAAGAGCCTGTTGAAGAGTCTGAGGAAGAAACTCCTTCTTCTGTTGAAGAGTCTGAGGAAGACATTCCTGCTCCTATTGAAGAGCCTATTCCTGCTCCCATTGAAGAGCCTGCAGAGGAGCCTATGGAAGAGCCTGAGGAAGAAATTCCTGCTCCTGTTGAAGAGCCTGCTCCGGAGTCTATTCACATCGAAGCAGATCACGTTGACGAGATGATGACCGACGAAGAGGCACAAGAGCATATCGAGATGATCGATGAAGAGCCTAACAAGGAGCGCAAGGGCAAGATGCACAGCATCAACGTTGACACCATTTGCGAAAACTTTGAGGAAGGGGAAACCGTAACTCTCGAGGCACTTAAGGCAAAGAAACTTGCTCCCGCAAATTGCGGAAGACTTAAGATACTTGCTCGCGGTTCGATGACCAAGAAGCTTGATATTGTTGCAGACAACTTCTCGCTTCAGGCGGTTAAGATGATTACTCTTGCCGGCGGACGCAGCGAACAGTACAAGTAATTCAACAAAAACCAAAAAATTAAGGAGAGACGAATTTCGTCTCTCCTTTTTATATTCAAAAAGCTTCCTAATAATTATATAGAAATTTCTGTTTGAAGCTCATCCATAAGTTCTTTTGTCTTTTTAGCATCAACCTTTAAAATTTCTCTGTCGTAGGTCAAAATACCGTTAGTTTCATCCTCAACGTCAGAAACCTGCGTGTAAACGAGAGCGGAAATTCCTTTTGAAATCAGCGGCTTTATTTCCTCGCCGTAAAGCCTTCTGAATGCCGCTTCAAACTCCTCTCGTGTCTTGAAGAGTGCATAGCCGTAATTGTTCTCTCCAAATAGATGACCCTCAACGCGATGAGAATATCCACCAAATTCACTGATAACGATAGGCCTGTCAGAAATTTTACCAAGCTTTACCTCTTTGAAATAAACGTGCCTTGAATCCACGTCGCTCTTCTTTCTGTAAAACCAACCGGACGTTGCATCATAAATCCTTGAGGGATCGAATGCCTTTGCTTTTTCATACATTTCATCGGCAGAAAACTGACCCCAGCCCTCGTTGAAAATGGTGTAGTAAAGCACCGAAGGGAATGAGTGGAGTCGATCGAGAGTGTGGTACATCTCTCTTTCGAAGATATCCATAGCCTTCTTTTTTCTGCGTCTTTCGGGCAGACGCTTAAAGCCAATTGTTGGAAGCGCGGTATCGTAGAAGAAGGAATAATCCGAATTATTCACCATATCCTGGAATACAACCATTCCAAGACTGTCACAGAGATAATAGAATATTTCCGGCTCGATCTTAATGTGCTTACGAAGCATATTAAAGCCACATTCCTTGCAGCGGAGAATATCATCGTTATAGCCCTCGCTTGTTGCGGGAAGGAATATTCCGTCGGGGTAGTAACCTTGATCGAGCAGGCCGTTGAAGAGATAAGGCTTTTCATTTAGTGTAAGTCGCGCGATGCCATTTATCGCCTTAATTCCGATTTCGCGAAGTGCAAAATAGCTCTTTACGGAATCCTCTCCACACTCGAGAGTGAATCGGTAAAGGTATGGATCATCGGGAGTCCAAAGGTGGAGCTGTTTCGGAGAAAATTCAATAAAATCTCCATCAAACTCAAAAGACTCTCCGCAATCAAGAGTGATTTTTTTATGCTCACATCCGCCGAAAACCTCAAGCTTTACGCTATTCATATCGGTAGTAATCTTCAGCTTTTCGATATGCTTTTCGGGAACGGACTCGATCCATACTGTCTGCCAAATTCCGCTTACAGGCGTGTACCACATACCGCCTCTTTTGCGCTTCTGCTTTCCGTATGGAAATACACCCGAAAGATCATCCTTTGCTCTAACGTAAAGGGTATTTTCACCGGGACGTGCAAGTTCGGTTATATCGGCAGAGAAGGGAAGGTAACCGCCCTCGTGGTGACAAATATGATCACCATTGAGAAATACATCGCAAACCTCGTCTACTGCGCCGAAATGAAGAAGAATTCTTCTGCCCGAGAAATCTTCGGTAAGAGTAAAAGTCCTTTGATAATGGATATAATTACCTTTAGGGACTTCTCTTTGAATGCCTGATAAAAGGCTTTCGGGAGGAAAGGGAACGAGAATTTTCTCCTCAAAACAGTCGATTTTTTCCTTCTCGGAAACCGAGAAATTCCACAAACCGTTCAAACAAAGGAAAGAACCGCGTTCCATAAAGGGACGCGGATACTCATTCCAAGGTATATTATTATCCATTCTGCTAGCATATTTTGTGAGCAGAGTAGAAAATCTGTTTTCATTCATAGTATATTCCTTATACAAACAAACTAAGAATACAATTTGCTATGAAGTAAGTGATGAATAGAAGTGTGCCAAAATTAAGAAGCAGCACTCTGGGACGATGAATAATAGGAATTCTAATATCCTGTTCGTCAGAGAAGCTGTAAGCACGCTTAAATGTTGCAACGATGAGCACAAATACACCAACAATAGCGAGAGCGTACTGAAGGAGACTCAAGCCATATACAAGCAACAAATCGTTTGCAGCAACCAATCCATCCTCTTCAACTGCGGCATTGATTCTGTTGAGGCTATCCTGCATAAGAAGCGCAGGAACAGTACCCATAAAGTTAACCGCCATGTGAAGCAAGCAGTTGTATATTGAGCGACGGGTCTTTGTATAGAGATAACCAAGCACGAGACCCAGAGCTGTTGCGTAGAAGAGCTGGAAGAAATTGCCGTGGAATAGACCGAACGCCAATGCCGACACTACAACAGCGAGTCTGTCGCCGTAGATAGAAAGCTTGTCGATCATAACCTTACGGAAGATGAGCTCCTCCACAATAGGACCGATAATAACTACAACGAGGATGATAACCCAAGGGGGAGTTACGAGAATCAAGTCGGATGTAGTATTTGATACTGGAGCGTTAAGCTTCACGCGAATAATTTCTGTAATCCAGTTAGAGAAAATAGAACCTGAAAGCATGATAGCCTCAGAAACCAGGAATATGTAACCGAATTCCTTTAAGCTAATAGAGGATTTTTCTCTGTCAGCCGAGGGCAAACCCTTTACCATAAGAAGGAAGAGAGGGAATGCGATAACGTACATAGAAAGAACCTGAAGAACCCAAACGTAATAAGGTCCTCCTGCGAAGCTATTAAAGGTTGCTTCGTCAAGAACGAATGCTGCTGCAATTTGCAATACAATGATAGCAACTGTAGCGATTATGCTGTATAAAACAAGGCCACCGTGAATTCGTGAGAACGATTTCACCGCTTGACGTCTTTCTTCCTTGTCGAAATACATCAAAAAATCCTCCTTCTAAAATAAGTTTACAAATCTCTCAGGATAGTCTCTCCTTTATTTTATCATTTATTTATATAAAATGCAATAGGTTTTGAGAAAAAAATAACATAATTATTTATTTTATAAATAATGCCTAAAAAGACGAGAATAATTTCTACTATGAGAGAGCTATAAAATAGCCATTTATTGTTGAAAAAAAGCTGAAAATATGCTAAAATATACAATGTCATTTTATGTGCATTCTAATAATCCTTGACAAAAGGGGCGTGAAAGAAATGTTTAAACTGGGCTTTGACAACGAAAAATATCTTAAGCTGCAGTCACAGAAGATTAAGGAAAGAATATCGCTGTTTGGTGAGCGACTTTATCTTGAATTCGGTGGAAAGATGTTTGACGATTTCCATGCATCGAGAGTCCTTCCAGGATTTACTCCTGACAGTAAGATAGGTATGCTCGTTGAGCTTCGTGATGACGTAGAAATTATACTCTCGATAAATACGGAGGACATAGAGAAAAACAAGGTGCGTGGCGACCTTGGCATCACCTATGACCTTGATGTTTTGCGCCTTATTGACGCCTTCCGCGGCTACGGACTTTACGTCAGCGCGGTTGTAATGACCAGGTATAAATCTCATCCCAGCGCCGACATCTTTAAGCAAAAGCTTGAGAACCTTGGTATAAGAGTATATAAGCATTACGCCATTCCCGGCTATCCTCACAATATTCCTTACATTTTGTCCGACGGCGGCTTCGGTAAGAACGAATATGTTGAAACCACGAGATCTATCGTGGTTGTGAGTGCTCCCGGCCCCGGATCGGGTAAAATGGCTACCTGCCTTTCACAGATCTTCCACGAGAGTAAGATGGGAAGAAAATCCGGCTATGCGAAGTTCGAGACCTTCCCGGTGTGGAATCTTCCTCTCAACCACCCTGTGAATCTTGCTTATGAGGCTGCGACTGCCGACCTTGCGGACGTAAATATGATAGATCCCTTCCACCTTGAGTCCTATGGAACGCTCTCGGTTAACTATAACAGAGATGTAGAGGTGTTCCCGGTGCTTCGCTCGATGCTTGCAGGTATTCTTGGTGAATGTCCTTATAAATCACCCACTGATATGGGTGTAAATATGGCGGGCTTCTGTGTTTTTGACAATGATGCCGTATGTGATGCTGCGAAGCAGGAGATTATCAGAAGATATTACAATGCACTTTGTAACAGAAGAAAGGGAAGTGATAATCTCGATGAGATAGATAAGATTGAGCTTTTGATGAGAAAGCTCTCCTGCAATATCGACACCGACAGAAAATGCGTTACCGAATCTCTTAAAAAGGCAGAACAGACGGGCGCACCTGCAGTTGCTATTGAACTTAACGACGGTAGAATTGTCACCGGAAAGACGAGCTCACTTCTCGGAGCTTCCAGCGCTGCGCTTCTTAATGCGATAAAAACTCTTGCAGGAATTGATGATGCTATTGACGTTATCTCCCCCGAGGTTATAGAACCTATTCAGAAGCTTAAGACCGCTTATCTTGGAAACCACAATCCCAGATTGCATACCGATGAGGTTCTTGTCGCTCTCTCGGTTTCCGCGGCGAACAATCCTTATGCGAAGCGTGCATTTGAGGCGATTCCCGGACTTAAGTACGCTGAGGTGCACTCAACGGTTATTCTCTCACAGGTCGATGCCGCCACATTCCGTAAGCTTGGCGCAAATCTCTCCTGCGAGCCCAAATATCAGACCAAAAAATTATTCCACGGATAAAATATTATTTAAAGAAAGGATAACATTATGCCGTTTAGTCCAAATGCTCCGATACTGTTTGTCATCGTTGGCGTAATAATTGCTGCGGTGCTCGGACAGTCGCTTTATTTCCTTCTTAAATCGGTAAGACGAGCAAAGCAGATTAAAATGGATCAGAAGATGATCAAGAAAACGATCATAACCGCTGCCATATTTACCATAGCTCCTGCTGTTGCTATTGTTATTACCGTAATATCACTTTCTCAGTCACTCGGCATCGCGCTTCCGTGGCTTAGACTGTCGGTTGTAGGCTCACTCTCCTATGAGGCGATAGCCGCGTCCAACGCAGCCAGTGGTATGGGTACAACTCTTGCTAACTTGAGAGATACTATGACTGCCTCGCATTATCTTACGATTTCTATCGTTATGACCATTTCCATTATGATAGGAATTTGGCTTGTTCCTCTTATCTGTAAGAGATACCAGAACGGCCTTGTATCCTTTGAAAATAAGGATAAAAAGTGGAGCGACATTCTTCAAAACTCGCTCTTTATCGGTATGATTTCCGCATTCGTAGGCTTCGTATTCTGCGACGTTTATCGTCTTTGGAATGAAAAGGCGAGATTAGAGGAAGTCAAAGAAAAGGTTGTTGAAAACGGAGAGGTAGTTGAAAAGGTTGTCGATGTTATCGAGCATAGCCCAACCTCCGGTCTTATTCCTGTTGTAGTTATGGCGGTCAGCGCACTTTGTATGTGCATCTGCGGTCTGCTTATCAACAAGCTGAAGTGGAAGTGGGTAAACGATTACGCTCTTCCTATCTGCATGGTTATTGGAATGGCCGTTGCTATCCCCGTTACCGTGTGGCTTGGTTAAGGAGGTGTTTTATATGAAGAATAAAAAGAATCTTACATATATGGATACCGTTCACCGTGACGGTAGAATTTGGAACATCTCGATGATGATTATTCTCCTCATGTTCCCCGTGGCTGTTTGGATTATTTTCGGCGAAGCTCCCGATTGGCAGGGCGTTGGACTGGGTCTTTTGGCTACCGCGCCTATGTATTGGGCTGTTGGAGCCGTTGAGGTTATTACCTTTATTCCTATGCTTGGTGCCGGCGGATCATATCTTTCCTTCGTAACCGGAAATATCTCAAACTTGAAGCTTCCTTGTGCTATCAACGCGCTTGAAAATGCAAAGGCAGATGTAAAGAGCGAGGAGGGAGAGATCATTTCCACAATTGCTATAGCGGTTTCTTCAATCGTTACTATCGTGATAATCGCTATCGGCGTTCTGCTTATTGTTCCTCTTGAGCCAGTGCTTTCAAGTCGTGATCTTAAGCCTGCCTTTGATCAAATGCTTCCGGCTCTCTTCGGTGCACTTGGTGTTGCTCTTGTGTCAAAAAATTGGAAGATCGCAATTGCACCCGTAGCTCTTATGCTTGCGCTCTTCATTTTCGTTCCTGCGCTCAACTCCGGTACAGTAGGTATTATGGTTCCCGTGGGCGTTATTTTCACAATAGTAGTATCCAGAATCCTTTATAAGAAAGGAATTATTTAATTATGTGGTGGTGGTTAGCTATTCCGGGCGTTGTAGTCCTGTTTTTGGCAGTGATATTTATTCGCGCTTCTATGTTCAAGCCTGCCAAGGAAGAAAAAAAGCCTGCATTAACTGTTTGTGTAAATAGCGAAAAAGCGACCTCCGATCTTGCTGAAATGATCAAGTGCAAGACCATATCTCATAGAGATGCTTCGCTTGATGATGAGGCGGAGTTTGAAAGGTTCGAGATGCTTCTGCCTAAACTTTTCCCCGCAGTTTACGAGAAATGCACCTTTGAGAAAGTCGGCAGCAGAGGTCTTCTCCTCAGATGGAAGGGTAAAACTCCCGACTCTCCCAGCGTATTTATGTCGCATTACGACGTTGTCAGCGTTGAGGAGCGCGACTGGGAAAAGCCCGCATTTGAAGGCATCCTCGATAACGGTGTTCTTTGGGGACGCGGAACTCTTGATACAAAGGGCACACTGAATGGTATTCTTTCGGCAGCTGAAACTCTTATCAGCGAGGGTTTTGTTCCCGAAAATGATATTTATTTTGCCTTTGGCGGTAACGAAGAGGTAAACGGCGATGGATCTTGGGGCATCGTACAGCTCTTTAAGGAGCGCGGCATTACACCCGGTATGGTTCTTGACGAGGGCGGTGCGGTTTGTACAGGCGTATTTCCCGGTGTGAAAGAACCCATTGCTCTTATCGGTATTGGCGAAAAGGGTATGGTAAATATCGAGTATACCGTTAAGGGTGGCGGTGGACATTCATCATCTCCCAAAGCAGGCGGACCTGTTGCAAGGCTATCGAAAGCCTGCCTTAACGTAGAGAAGTCCTCATTCAGGTATACAGTAAGTCAGCCTGCCGCGCAGCTTTTCGATGTAGCCGGCAGACACTCAACATTCCTTTATAGACTTATTTTTGCAAACCTATGGTGCTTCGGTCCAATTCTTGGTTTGTATGCGAAGCTTGTTGGCGGCGAGTTTAACGCAGTAGTACGTACTACGACTGCATTCACGCAGATGGAGGGATCAAAGGGTGTTAACGTTATTCCTCCTGTTGCGAGGATGGCATCGAATCACCGTATTATTCCCGGTGAAACCGTAGAATCGGTTGTAGCGCACGTTAGGAAGGCTGTTAACGATGATAATGTTCAGGTTAGCGTTATCAACGGAAATAATCCCTCGGTTGTTTCTCGCACCGATTGCGAGGCATACGAAAGAGTGAGATCTGCCGTTGCTGAAACATGGACCGAGGCTATCGTTTCTCCTTATCTTATGGTTGCCGCTTCGGATTCGCGTCATTGGGGCGAAATTTCTGATAAGGTTTATCGCTTCTCGGCGATGGCTCTTTCAAAGGAAGAGCGCGGAATGATCCATGGCAACAACGAGCGCATTCCCGTTGGAACTGTGGCTAGAACGGTAGAATTCTTTATTAGAATGATGAAAAAGTGTTAATAGAAAAAGCGTTTCCACGAGGAAACGCTTTTTTGTTATTTAGAAAGCTCCCAGAATGCAACCGCACCTGCTGCAGCCACGTTTAGCGAGTCAACGCCGTGCTTCATAGGGATTTTAACCGTATAATCACAGCTTGCGATAGTTGTTTTAGAAAGTCCGTCCCCTTCTGTTCCGAGGATAATAGCAAGCTTTTTCTCGTTTTGCAGGGTGGGATCGTCGATGCTTACCGACTTGTCGGTCAAAGCCATAGCAACCGTCTTAAATCCGAGAGCTTTCAGTCTTTCGATGCCGACCGTAGGCCAGTCGGTATGGACTTCACCAATCCTTGTCCACGGAACGAGAAAAACAGTTCCCATGCTCACTCGAACAGCTCTGCGACAGAGAGGGTCGCAGCAGGTTGGGGTCACAAGCACGGCATCAATACCGAGGGCCGCTGCTGAACGAAAAAGCGCGCCGATATTAGTCGAATCAGCCACCCCCTCAAGCACCGCAACACGTCTTGCATCTTTGATAAGCTCCTCTACCGAGGGCAGAGCAGGTCGCTTCATAGCACATAGCGCGCCTCTCGTCAGTTCAAAGCCTGTCATTTTTGTCAGCAGATCGCGTTCTGCTGTGTAAACAGGGATATCTCCGCATTTTTCGATTATCAAGTCAACTGCGCCACCGAGCAATCGCTTGTCGGTTAAAATCGACACGGGCTCGCATCCGCCCTGCATAGCGACTTCGATAACAGTAGGGCTCTCCGCTATAAATATTCCTTTTTCGGGCTCCAATTTATTTCGGAGCTGTGCTCCTGTCAGCCTAACGTATACGTCAAGCGCAGGATCGGAAAAATCGGTTATCTCAATTATGTTTGCCATAAAAACTTCTCCCGTAAAAATCGGCAAGACACGCCCGCCGATTTCATTGGCCTACCCGCGCGGATTCGAACCGCGGACCTTCAGAGTCGGAGTCTGACGCGCTATCCAGCTGTGCCACGGGTAGATAAATATTTTTTTATCGCTAACGCGATATCTTCAGAGTTTGCCGCTCGGGGCAGTGTTTTCGGTGTTTCCGCTTTTTTGTGCTGACTGCACGTAGTATCTCCTCGCATGGCAATATTCCGCAAGCGGAATGCGGAGTCTGACGCGCTATCCAGCTGTGCCACGGGTAGATGTTGACGGAAATATTTTACCATCTTTATCCATTATTGTCAATATCAAATGCCGAATTCTTTTCTCCACTTGAAAAAGTATTCTTCTTATGCTATAATACTCTTGTAGAACCAAATAACACCTTGTCGAAAGGATAAAATATGAACATTCTTGTAGTTAACGGAAGCCCCAAGGGCAAATACAGTATAACTCTTCAAACGCTTAATTATCTTGAAAAGAAATACCCCGAGCACAGCTTTACAGTACTTAATGCAGGGCAGAGCATTCGCTCCCTCGAGAAGGATTTTAGCAAGGCTCGTGATATGCTTACATCTGCTGATGCCATAATCTTCTCATATCCTGTATATACTTTCATCGCCCCCTGCCAGCTTCATCGCTTTATCGAGATTTTGAAAGAGGATGGCATAGACGTCAGTGGAAAGTTCGCAACACAGATCACCACCTCCAAGCATTTCTATGACGTTACTGCACACAGATATATAGAGGACAACTGCCGTGATCTTGGCCTAAAGTATGTAAAGGGACTTTCTGCCGATATGGACGATCTCCTCACCGAGGAGGGAAGAGAAACAGCAGAAAAGTTTTTTGAGCATTTCCTCTGGTCTATTGAAAAGGATCTTTATGTTAGATACCCCGAAAGTCATTCGAATTATATTCAAAAGCAGGCGACGAATGCGACATATACACAGAAAACAGCTGAAAAGGATGTCGTAATCATTACCGACAACACCGATGAGGACTCCAATCTTGCCTGGATGATAAACCGTTTTCGTTCGGTTCTTCCTTATGAAACGAGAGTGATAAATATTGCCGAATATCCCTTCTCGGGAGGCTGTCTTGGCTGCTTTAACTGCGCGATTAGTGCCAAGTGTGTTTACAAGGACGGCTTTGACGAATTCCTTCGTAATAACATCCAAAAGGCTGATGCTATTGTCTATGCCTTCACCGTGAAGGATCACTCTATGGGCAGCCGCTTTAAGATGTATGACGACCGTAATTTCTGCAACGGACACCGCACGGTTACTGTTGGAATGCCTGTGGGCTATCTTGTTTCGGGTGAGCTATCCGCAGAGGAAAATCTTCGCACCATAATCGAGGCTCGTGCTGAGGTTGGGCATAATTTCCTAGCAGGTGTCGCTTGTGACGAGCACGATCCTGATACCGAGGTTGATGATCTCGCGCTTCAGCTCGACTATGCGTTGAAAAATAAATATGTCCTCAGCCAGAACTTCTATGGCATCGGCGGAATGAAGATATTCCGCGATCTCATCTACCTCATGCGCGGTATGATGCGTGCCGATCATAAGTTTTATAAGAAGGGCGGATACTACAAGGACTTCCCACAGAAGCATAAGCTGACTTCGATGAAAATGTACCTTGTTGGAATGCTCCTTTCTAATGAAAAAATCCGCAAGCAAATGGGCAATAAGATGAACGACGGAATGCTTATGCCTTATAACAAAATGTTTGAAAAAATGGATAACAACACCAAATAAAGCACAAAAAACCGCGGCAGAAATGCCGCGGTTCTGTTTTATATCAACCCTCTAACTTCGCAAAGTGCTAAATATTCTCTATAATATGCGCCATAACGCATCTCATTTGTATCTCTGTAATTTTCGTAACTGCCAAAGATACGCAGTGCCTCGTCAAACTCCACCCATTGTGGCTCGAGACCGTTTTTCTTCTCGGTTTCGGTCAGCGCTCGCTGGCATTCACCAATGTAGTCGCAGAGAAAGTAGTTGCTCTTAAAGTAATATTCGTGATAATATTCCTCAAGAGTCAAATAGTGAGTGTGTGGATCAACAACTGCGCCAGCCTCCTCGGCGAGTTCTCGCACACAACATTCCGTAAGGCTTTCACCGAGCTCAAGTCCGCCGCCGGGGATAAGATATTGGTCGATGTTTTTCTCGTAGCTTAATAGTATTTTATCGTCACGTATTAAAATTCCGCGACATCCTTCAACCGTCTTTGTATAAACAGGATCTCTGTTTTCGCCAAAAATCTCAATTGTTTTCATACACTCACCTCCGTTTTATCAAATTATATCATAACGTGGAATGAATGTAAAGCAAAAGTTTTTTTATAAAGGGTAGAATGTTGTTTTTCTGTTTTTGTCGCAGACCCCGAGAAAAATCTCACCGGAATCCTTGTAACCATGATCGCAAAGCTGTCTTTTTAGCCATATTTCATCAAGTCCCATTCGTCTGAGATTTTCTCCCATTATCCTGCCGTCAATTATTATTTCCACACAGATAGAGTCTGACTCGGGCGATAATTCAATATCCTTTGGTGTGAGAGGTCTGGTAGCCGAAGTGGGCAGGATTGTCAATCTTCCATTATGCTCAAAAACCGCTGTTTGTATATCCGAGAGATCAAAAAAACCTCTCTCTCGACATAAAATCATAAATTCGCTAAGGTCGAGTTTTGCTTTGATAAAATTTTCTCTATATAGCTTCCCGTTGTCCATTAGTATCGTCGGTGTTCCGTTAACGTATTTGCGAGAGCGTGGAAGTTTTCGAGTAGTCAGAGTGAGCAACGTTGAAACACCGCCATAAATCACCATCGCTAAAAGAGGCTTCCAAGGCGATTCGAGATCCGTAGCTAGCTCGGCCGCAATTGATCCAATGGTAATGCCCGTAATATAGTCGAAGAAGTCGAGCTGTGCCACCTGTTTATGTCCCATAAGCTTCGCGATAATAAATAACGCCACCACCGAAAGCAGGGAAGTAAGTATTATTTTTATAATCTCCATAAGTCCCTCCGTTTTGGATATTATTGCCCCAAAACGAAAAAAACACTCACCGTCTGATGAGTGTTTTCCATTTATTTAGAGAAAAATTCGTCGATTGCTTGTAGCAAAGCTTCGTTGGTTTGATAAGAAAAGTCGTTTGCATTGATCTTTAAAATTTTGCCGAATGTCTTTTGCTTTCTGCCGATGTCAATGTAATATTTCAAGCTTTCGTATCCGTCAAAGCCGCAAATATGAACGGGATGACGGTTTTCGTTTTCAATTCGATTGACAAATCTTTTATAGATGATATCCAAATCTGCCGAAATCACAAGCGTCAGCGTGTCATATTCCTTTTGGGTGGCTATTTCATAGAGTCGAGCCATTTCGCCCTCCTTGAAATTTGCTTCCAAAATGACGTCCTGATCTAGGGTTGCAAGCTCGGAAAATCCGTATGTCATCAGCTCCATAGTAGCCTTCGAAAGACGTATATTTTCCTCTCTGTTGGTAAATCCAATCGTGTCTCCCAGCACCTCTTTTATTTTGTCCTTGTATATTACCGTAGCGCAATAACGATTTGATAAAATCCCTGCAAAAGTCGATTTTCCGACTGCTAAATCACCGGTTATTAAAAGCAGTTTTTTCATATTTCTTACCCTATCATTTTGTTAACAAACTCGGTGTCCCTTGCGGTTAGCTCAACCCACGCAGGCTTAAATCCGCATTTTAGAGCATTCCGCACCGAAATCAAATTCGACCACGCAGCGCAGTAAAAGGGAACTTTTCCGAGCTTCAATATTTCTATTGCCAAGCGGCTCGTCAGCGCAGATGCAATGCCGCGACGTCTGTATTCGGGAAGCACGTCAATACCGATCTGATACATTTCTTCGCAATCAGCGGAGCATCCTGCAAGACCAACCAATTTTTCGCCGTCATACGCCCCGGTAGCAAGTACGTCAAGATGCGCTCGATCCTTGCAAAGGGCATTCGACCATTCGTCGGTGTAAAGTCCTGCAAAATCATCCCTATGTAAAACTCTGATTTCATAATCACAGGGCAACTCACAGAGCAAATCCACATCAGGCAAAAAATACTCCGCCATAAAGCAAACCTTGTAGTCGAATTTAGTGAGTTCTTCGTTTAGTCTAATTACGCTAGGTGATTCAAAGCAACGGTAAGCAGGTTGACTTTCAATATACTTTTTGACCGTTTCCATCATACGAGGACTCACTTGCGCCACAATGTTATTGCCATAAGACACAAGATCGCATTCGAAGGGGAGGGGAAGATATGCTCTTGCTTTATCGTTCTTCTTTGAAACGAATATTTTGTTTTCACCAGATATGAAATCCTCGGGCTCGCATCCGCAGTCATAAGCTGACTGATTAAGGGCAATCTGCCATATATCCTTGTTAGTCATATTAACTCCAATTATTTATACAATTTCCGAACTGCCTTGAATTTTTCCTTGAATTCAGCCGAAATGCGGTAGGAATCGCAGATTTTTTGTATTGCTCGACCGACGATATTATATTGAAGCGGCTTGGTTTTCAGCCATTCAAGGGTCCTTTCGGGGTGGTACACACCAAGATAAGAAATCAACCACGCCTCTGCCATAATAACGTAGTATTCATTATCCTCGCGGAAGAGCTTAATTATTTCATCAAAATGATCATCCTTAACCAGCGTTGGCATAAAAATAACATATCCCCAGCGACGTGCGAACGGATGTGGATTATTGACATATTCACGTGCTCTAACATAAACGTCATTAAAATCAAGCTCGCCTACAAACTGTGTCAGCTGATCCACGTGCCACCAATCCTCGAGGCTAAGAAAATTATCCTCAATAAAATCGAGTTTTTCAGCGACGCTTTTCATTTGTCCCATCGACACTTGAAAATATGTGCGATGATATTTCTGATTCCGAAGTGCAATCTCACGAAGGCTGGAAACGTCGGCACCCTCACGAATAAGCTGTTTGTTTAGTCTGTCAATGTCGGCTGTTTTGTAATTTTCACCCAATGCGAAAAAACGTTTTTCTAAATCTAAAACAGTCATTTTTTCATCTCCATATAGGGCAGAACCTCAAAGCCGTTCTTCTTGTATACGGCAATTGCGCGCTCGTTTTCCTCCTCAACCTCCAGTCGGAGTAGGGCGGCAGGGTATTTTTTCTCGACAAGCCTAAAAAAGCTGCTTCCGACTCCAAGTCTGCGAAATTCTTCCTTGATATAAAGATCCTCGATCCATATACAGGGTTTGCCGAATTCGGTTGAAAAGCTTTTTGCCAGCATACCATATCCGATAATGTTGCCATCATTTTCAAAAACATAACCTTCAAGATAGGGTGACTCGCCCACGCAATTATCTATATCTGCTTCGAAAATTTCATTTGATCCGTTGGTAAGCACAGCAGGCGAAGCATAGAAAACGCGCATCATATCCAAAACCGAAGCACGGTCTTCGCGCTTCATAAGTCTTATGTTTATACTCATCCTATTCATCAACCCTTTCGATTGATCTCTTTGTTTCAAAACCTCCGGGGTATCTTTTTTTGAGTTTTTCGATATTCGCCCCGAAAATATCATCGAGCTTCATATCAAGTGCCATCGCCGCTTCGGCAAGATACCAGGCAATATCTCCAAGCTCCTTTGCAAGATGCTCTCGGTCGAGCTCATGACCGTGCGCGAACCATTTTTTCACTATGTCAATCGCCTCGCCCGACTCTCCGCAAAGACCCATAACGCTGTTGATCAGCATATCTTTTTTGTCAAGCTCGGGGTTTACCGTTCTCATCGCTAATTCCTGATATTCGTTGATAGTCATATCATATCTCCTAACATTTCCTTTGCTTGAAGCAAAATCGGTATTTCTCTGTTTGCAATCAGTCTGCCAAGTTGTGAGTCCTTGCGTTTCTCATATTCCAAAAGCGCATCATCAAGTCTAAGCTTTAGGGTGGAGAGGTGGAAATGATTTGCCTCATCCTCAGTAAGCATCCTTTCACCAAAGGATTTTACCTTGCAAAGATAATAATTGTTTACATTTTGCCTGTGTATGAGGTTATAATAGTCGCTTACGACACCAATCTTCGTCACAATTTCTGCCTCAACGCCAAGCTCTTCTTTTAGCTCTCGCAGAATTGCCACCTCAAGCTCCTCGCCATCCTCGACACCGCCACCCGAGGTTTCTATAATCACTGCTTTGCCGAAATCATCATCACGATCCGCCCTGACGAAGTAGAAATTCCCGTCATGGTCAAAAACAAGAGCTCTCACAACCTGTCTTGTGTGATCGGTATATTCAAATGGCCACTCTTCATCTCGAAGAGACAGCTTTATTTCGTTATTTTTTATCATAATTTTCACCGTAAATCAATGTTTCGGGATGTGAAAAAACAAATGTGATATCCTTTCTGGGATTTATCAGCAAATTTAAAACACCGGGTTCCTTTGTTCCTAAACGAGTATCCATGATAAGTTTTCGATAGGGCTTAAATCCGCACTTTTCCTGAACTTTTTTTGACCTACCGTTAAAGTCATAGTATCCACAGGTCAAGAAATCCCAATTCAAATTGTTAAACAAGTAATCAATCACAGCCATTACTGCCTCCGGCATAATTCCCATGCCCCAGTAATCCTTGCTCAATACGTAACCAATTTCGCGCCCGAGATAGCCATCAAATTCAGTCAGCTTGTCCTCAAGGCCGTATTTTTTTACACCTAAAGAGCCAATAACCTTATTATCTTCCTTCAAGATAATAGCAAAGTCTTGGTTTTCTTTAATAAACATATCTAAAATTTCTTGGGTTTCCTCGATAGATTCGTGGTGCTTCCAACCTGCCATTTCACCGACGCCCTCTACCGATGCATATTCATAAAAATCATTTAAATCAGACTCTTTAAACGCCCGCAATATCAACCTTTCGGTTTCAATAATCAATTCATTTACTTCAAAATTAGCATTCATATATAGACTCCGAATATTAAATAAAGGTTAAATTGTCTTTACAAAAATATACCACCCAATATCCACTAACTCATACCAACGTTCAACGCCTATTCAGCTCGTCAAATTGGAATTGGCTTTATAATACTTATATTATGTAGTACTTACATTGGCGGAATAATAGTAATTATTTGCTGTTCCTTTTCGCCACAAACAGTGCATGTGTATTCCATTACATATCCACTATTTCCGCCTTCAATTTCTACACCATCGTCCCACGTGTGTTCGCAAATTTCTTCGTTAGGTGCATTTTCAAACAACCCTTCAATATATTCTATGTCAAGCTCTCCACTTACAACAGAGTGCAAAGAACCATAGTCAATCCAACCATCCAAAGTAATAGAGATGGTTCTCATTATTTCTCCACTCGCATTGTAGAAGGTTAACTCATATTCAATCGCAGTAAGCATATTGTATTTCAGTTCCTTGAGCTTCAGAGAATTAAGATTATCAACGATATGCTTAACGCTTGCTTCTTCCGTAACTGTAACCGAGCCTACCTCTTTACCCATATCATACTTGGTTGCTTCAATTTTGGTTGCACCGTCAATGCCTTTAATGCTTTTTTCAGATTCAAAAGGAGTAAATCCCAATAAAATTTTGCCCGATGTTTTCTGTTCGGACTCAATGATAATAGTAATTTTGCTCGTACTGCTATCAATATAGTAACCGCCCTCAGTAAGGTTGTTGTCGGCATCTGCGGAGAAAAGCTCGTCGGCATCCCAAAGTAATCCTTGGTCGCAAGATACCGTTACGCTACCGCTTGTAATATTCGTGCTATAATATAAACCGCTTTCGCTTGGACTATCGTGGGGAATCACTATCTTTGTCTTACCCTCAAAATTGTCGAGAATAATTTTTGTATAGTCATTACATTGCTCAACCTCTACCCCTTGATAAAATAGCCCGCAGCTCGAAAGGCAAAGCGTACAGAGCACAAGTATAATTGCTAATATCTTTTTCATTTTGAAACCTCCGTTCGTCAAATTCAAGTTTATCGATTAGATAACTAACCAATTATATTATATCACAAAAGGTGCTATTTGTAAATATCTTTTTGCGTGCGTCCCCACGCCAATCAGACTTGCGCCAATTTTGCGACAAATCGACATGCGCAGAAAAAGA
This sequence comes from Eubacteriales bacterium, assembly GCA_045654725.1. Lineage (GTDB taxonomy): Bacteria > Bacillota > Clostridia > Oscillospirales > CAG-272 > UBA1740. Next base: position 1,381 of record JAZONX010000044.1, on the reverse strand, counting down.
AAAACCCCGAAAACCGTTGTGGTATCGGGGCTTTTTGATAATTGCCGTAAGGTTGTGATTATCTCTTCGAGTTTTGTAAACGCTGTTTGATATCGCGAATATCGTGTGTATCGTCGCATAAAGTGTTGCACCAAATTTGCACCAACTCATCGGGGCATTTAACACCTAAGAGAAGTCCAACACCGCATCAAATGCGGATATCTTTTCTTGACTAAATTGATGCGAAACGATAATAAGTGTTTTGTCTTTAATGGATAATAACAACTCCTCAATTCTTTCAGCGGTTTCTGTATCTAAATTTGCAAGCGGTTCGTCCAATATTAAGATATCTGTATGCCGTAAAAGTGCACGGGCAAGACAAATTCGTTTCTTTTCTCCACCGGAGAAATTGCTTCCATCCTCGGACACAACACTGTTTAGCATATCTGTTGAAGCAAATTTTTCTAATCCGACAGAATTTAAGGCAGACAAAATATCTGCATCAGTAACATTTTGATACATCGTTAAATTGTTTCTCAATGTATCATTGAACAAGGTTGCTTCTTGTCGAACTACGGTCATAAAACCGTATGTGCTGTTGAAGGTATCAATTCTGTTGTCATCAATATAGATTTCACCACTATTTACATCATAATACCGCAACAACAGATTAACCGCCGTAGTTTTTCCACATCCGCTTGGACCTTGCAACAAATAGCGTTTCCCTTTTTCAATGGTCAAATCTAAACCATTTAGAATTGGTGTTGCTGAACTGTATGCAAAATGTACATTCTGAAATTTAATTCTATCCTTAAAGAAGTAGTCTGTATCAACCTCTTGAACTGGCATTGTGTCTTTAAGGAACTCGTTCATTTTTTGACATGTCGGTTTTATCGCAATGAGTTGTCGAGTGATACCCGCCAACGAAATCAAGGGATAAGACAGTTGGTCAATCATTCCGATAGCAACAAAAAAGTCACCCGCGGAAAAATCGCCTTTCCAAACAAGCCAAGCAGAATATGCAAGAACGATGAAATATGATAAATAGGAAATCAAGGTGGTTATCAGTTGAGCAACTGCATCCAGTTGTGATTCCTGTAAACATTTATCCATCGCCGTATCGTTGACCGACTTGAACTTAGAGATAATTTTTTTCTCTGTTGAATAGTTTTTAATAATTTCAAAACCAGACAACAAGTCTGTTGCTTTTGCAAGTGCATTTTCTACCGCTTTTATTGTCTCAGACTGTGCCTTTTGCAACGGCTTTTCAATCAGTTTTGGAATATATAGCGGTGTTGTAAGTAAAGCGATTGTGATAATGGCAATTCGCCAATCAAGCAGAAACAACGCAACACTCACGAAGATAATCTTAGATAATATGTCCCAAAACATCGGGAGCATA
>JAZONX010000043.1:0-24263 GCA_045654725.1 Eubacteriales bacterium | reverse complement strand
TAGGCGACTCAAGCTCTGCATGTACATCATCCGGAGTTTGGCAGTTTAGTGATTATAGCTATTATTACAGCGGTTATTATTATCTCACATCCTATTATTATTACATTCCGTCTACTCTTACAAGTGTAACGGTAACCGATGCAACGGTTATTCCTGAGGCGGCATTCAACGGTTGTAGCAATATAACAAGCATAACGCTGAATGATGAGGTAGAGGAGATCGGTAGCTATGCATTCCAGAACTGTGCTGCTCTTGATAATGTGGATCTTGGAGATGACCTTACCAGCTTGGGTTCCTATGCATTCAAGAACTGTACTTCGATTGAGAGTATTACTATTCCCGACGGGGTTACAGTAATCGGAACTTATACGTTCCATAATTGTACATCACTTAAGAGTGTATCTATCCCGAGTAACTTGACCGAGATAGGTAGCTATTCATTCTCACATACAAAAATCGAGGAGCTTAACATTCCTAGCAAGGTAACGAAGATAGGAGATTATGCTTTCCAGGATAACCTAGCACTTACAAGCCTTACTATTCCCGGAAACGTTAAGGTTGTTGGAAGGTATGCATTTGACGGATGCGAAAACATAGAAACTCTCGCACTGTGTGACGGAATTGAGACGATCGGAACTTGGGCATTCCGTGATCTCATAAAGATCACTACCTTGACCGTGCCCGATAGCGTAACAGGCATTGGAAACGGTGCCTTCCAGAGGTGCTCGGCACTTGAGAGCATCAGTCTGCCATTCGTTGGTGAGAGCAGAGATGCAACCGGATATGAAGCGACATTTGGATATATCTTTGGATATGAGACAAAGTCTCGTGCGAACAACACGTATTACACTTATGCATATAGGCCTGACGGTACTTACGTAGGTTACGGTTATCAGAGTACCTCTTCGTACGGATTTGCAAATTATAAGGTAGGTAACTCAAGCTCTGCATATACATCATCCGGAGTTTGGCAGTTTAGTGATTATAGCTATTATTACAGCGGTTATTATTATCTCACATCCTATTATTATTACATTCCGTCTACTCTTACAAGTGTAACGATAACCGATGCGACAAGTATTCCTACTGCGGCATTCAATGGCTGCTCAAATATTACAAGCATCACTCTTAATGACGAGGTAGAGGAGATCGGTAGCTATGCATTCCAGAACTGTACTGCTCTTAATAGTGTGGACCTTGGATTGGGACTTGTCGCGATAGACAATTATGCATTCTATGGTTGTTCTGCCCTTGAGAGCATTACGATCCCCTACGGCGTATATACCATGGGAAGCAACGTGTTTAATAACTGCTCCTCGCTCAGCATTAACTGTCAGATTGAGGAACAGCCGAGTGGTTGGAGTTCGCTCTGGAACCCGCTCTCCCGTCCTGTTACATGGGGATATGGCGGTCAAAGAGGAACTACTGACGATGGCTTAAAGTGGATCTCCATAGATGGCGAAACGGTAAGAATTAACGGATATGAGGGAACAGCTACTAATTTGGTAATTCCTTCGACTATCAACGGTATGACAGTTAATCGTATTACGAAAAATGCCTTTGACGGAAATACAACACTTATTTCGCTGACTATTCCCGATAATGTTAAATGCATCGAAACTTACGCGTTTGCTAATATTTCGACTCTTACGACTATCATAATCGGCGATGGAGTTACCGAGATTCAGGCTTACGCCTTCTATGGTTGTTCTAACGCATCTATTCTTTGCGAGAGTGAGGCAGCTCTTGCGGAATGGGATAGCACATGGTGTCCTACAAACCGTCCTATGGTATGGGAGTATGCTGGATCTGTTGGAGAGACCTCTGATGGATTTATGTGGGCTTCTGTAACCGGAGATACCGTTGTGATCTATGGTTATAATGGATCGGGTGGCTCGATTACTATTCCGGATAGTATTTCCGATAAAACGGTTAGCGGAATTAGTGAAAGTGCCTTCCGAAACAACACATCCATTACATCCGTCTTCATTCCCGAATGTGTTGAATTCATTGGTTCGTATGCCTTCTCGGGTTGTTCCAACCTGGCGATCAGCTGCGAAATCGCAAGCGCACCCTCCGGATGGTCTTCCACCTGGAAGGATTACAGCACTAAGGTTTATTGGAGTATGTAATTTGTAACTTGCATCAAAAAGGGCTGGGATTTTTCCCAGCCCTAATTTTTAATTATATGGAAAACAAATAATGTTTTGCGGTTGATTTTTCTTTGTAAACGTGGTATAATTTTGTTAGCAATTGAGGGGGTGCGGCTATGACGCGAGATGATTTTGAGGCGCTTGTGCTGGATGAGTATGGCGTTCGCGCAGATTATCCGTTTGAGGATGATTTTGTGACGGGCGTTTTTCGTCATGGCGATAGCGGTAGGTGGTTCGCGATTGCTATGCGGATTCCTCAAGCGAAGCTCGGCCTTGAAGGTGAAGGTCATATTGACGTTGTCAATCTTAAGTGTGCGCCCGAGGTTATCGAGTCGATCGCCGGTGTTGAGCCGGGAATTTTCCGCGCTTATCATATGAACAAGACGCATTGGCTGACGGTCGCACTTGACGGAAGCTGTGATCACGAAAGCCTTGTGTGGTTGCTCGGTGTCAGCTACGATTTGACAAAAAGAAAAATTAGCCTCAGGAGGGCGAAGAATGAGATGTGATCTTCATACGCACACCGTTCACTCTGACGGAAGCTATACTCCGCGCGAGCTTGTGCGCGAGGCTGCGGAACTGGGATTGATAATCGCCCTGACCGACCACAATACAGTGTCGGGTTTGCCTGAATTTATGGCAGAGGCAGAGGCTCGCGGTGTTACAGCGGTGGGCGGTACAGAGCTTTCTACCGTCTATGACGGCAGGGAATTTCATCTGCTCGGCTTGTTCATCGAGCCTCGCTATTATTCCGACCTTGAGGGACTCTTTGATGAATATCATCTGCTGAAGGAAAAAAGCAATATTGATCTTGTGGAAAGACTCAATGAAAGAGGCTATAAAATCAACTTTTCAGATGTAAAGAAGCAAAACGTCAAGGGCAGAGTAAATCGCGCGCATATTGCCGCCGAGTTAATAAAAGGCGGCTACATATCCACGGTTTCCGAGGCGTTCGACAAGCTACTCGACGAAAAATGCGGTCTGTATACACCGCCCGAACGTCTAAAACTTACCAATGCAATTAGATTTTTACGTAAAATCAAGGCTCTGCCGATTTTGGCACATCCATTGAAAGAGGTTAACGAGGAAAGCCTCGAAAAGATGCTCCCCGAGCTGATAGATGCCGGACTTCTAGGACTTGAGACTATGCATTCCTCTTATTCTGAGGAGCAGATCGCTATATCCAAGAGTTTGGTGAGAAAATATTCTCTCTTGGAGAGCGGTGGAAGTGATTTTCACGGCGCAATTAAGCCGGGCGTGAGGCTTGGCGTTGGCAAGGGAAACCTTGAAATCCCAGACACAATTTATCAAGCTCTGTTAGAACAAAAAAATAAAATCTAAAGAAAAAACAGTCAAAATGCTCGCATTTGTTTGCATTTTGACTGTTTTTTGTGAAAGATATCAATTAAAACTTGGGAAATTCAAAGCTGTTTTTTTATTCAACCTCAATGAGCTCGTAATCTCGGCTACCATATCCGAGTGCTGCTGCAGACTCGATGGTGCGAATGCCGTTTCTCGACTCGATACGCTCGATAAGATGAGGCTTGCCGGGGTCGGAGCAGGCGTAAACCAGGTCAATGCACGCCTGGTCGATCGCAATAGGATCTTCCGACACAAGCACACCGATATCGGCAATGCAAGGATCTTCGGCAACCGCACAGCAGTCGCAGTCAACGCTCATATTTTTCATAACGTTTACGTAGAGAAGATTACCCTTGAAATATTCAACGACAGAGCTTGCAGCGTCCGCCATAGAGTCGAGGAAGACGTTATGGTCTGCAGTCCAGATTTTCTCGGGCTCGCCGGCGCCATGGATATACGCCTTGCCAAAAGAAGAAGCAACGCCGATAGAGAGCTGCTTTAATGCCCCTCCGTAGCCGCCCATTGGGTGTCCCTTAAAGTGCGAGAGAACGAGCATGGAATCATAATTTTCGATGCTACGTCCCACGAAATTCTTGTTAATTACCTTTCCGTTAGGGATCGAAAGCTCAAGATCGGGTCCCTCTGCATCAAGCAGGTCAACCGAGAAATATTTAGTCCAGCCGTGATCATCAAATAGCTTGCGGTGGCGGGATGTCACGTTTCTTTCGCCCTCGTAGGCGGTGTTGCACTCAACTACTGTTCCGCCAACATGGTCTATTACGCTGCGCCAGAAGTCTGGACGAAGGAAGTTTTGGTTACCCTTCTCGCCGGAGTGTACCTTTATCGCTACTCTGCCGGGCAGATTTTTACCCAGCAATTTATAGAGTTCAAGCACCTTTTCGGGTGTAATTGTTCTTGAAAAGTAAACTTTTGTTTTCATATTACGACTCCTTTTTGGAAATTTGGTCTTCAACGGCAGAAATTCTGTCGGAAAGCGGAGGATGGCTATACTCAAGCAAAACGCTAATGCGCGTGGGCGCGAGCTCGGAAAAATTCTCTCTTGCGAGCTTTTTGAGTGCGGAAACCATCGCCTCGCCGTAGCCTTCGGCGACAGCCTGCTTGTCTGCACGGTATTCGGCTTTACGGCTGTAAGCATTCATTATCATACCCGTAAGAGGCTGAATAAGAGCAATCATAATTCCGGTCAGTATGTATACAAATCCGTAGTTCACCTCACCAAAGCCGAATGCTGTGTGAAGAGATACGGTGCGGACGCTGATCCAAACCGCAACCGCCATAAGCAGAAGGTTTCCAATGTTCATTATTTGCATTTTGAGAACGTCCTTGTGGAGTCCGTGTCCGAGCTCGTGGGCAAATACCGAGCAGATCTCCTCGGTGGTCATTGCGTTCACTAGATTGTCGTAAAGCACGATGGTTTTTGAGCTGCCGAAGCCTGTGAAATATGCATTGAGCTTGGTTGTTCGACGGGATGCATCCATGACCTTGATGTCGCGCACCTTGTAGCCGTGATCGGTGAGGAGCTTCATAAGCTTGGTGCGAAGCTCGCCATCCTCGAGAGGAGTGAATTTATTGCCGATGCGACTGAGGATAGGGTAGAGGAATGAGATAAGCAGCGAGAACAAAAACAGCAGTATGGTGAAGAGAATTATGATATTGTCACCGAGCCACTGATGAAGTCCCAGCACCAAGAATGCAAGGAAAAAGTTTAAAATAAGTGAGACGATAAATCCTCTTATTTTGTCTACTACGAAGGTTTTTACAGTCGATTTGTTGAAGCCGTATTTTTGCTCGATAACCATTGTGGAGTAGTAGCTGAAAAACAAATTAACTATTTGACCCACCAAAGCTTCAAGAAGAATTACAGCGATCGTTTGCCACAAATATCCGTCGGGGAAGAGCGATGCAAATGCCGAGTAAACGTTGAGAGCAAGTAGTGCGATGGTGACAACGAGTGTTGCAATACCGCTGAAAAGATCAAGTCTTGAGTGTTCGAAATTGTAGCTGCGCCACTTTGTGTAGGTTTCCTCGTCGTAAACGTCCTTTACGTTATCGGGAATTGGATTTTTTGCGGATTTACGGTTAAAAATGTTGAGTAGGATGGGGAAAAATCCTCCCACAAGCGCAAGTGCGATAATTAAAATTTTGAATTCCATAGTACTTTTCTCTCTATATGCGAGAGTCCTTTTTTAGATTAGTTCGTAGAAAATAATGCCGAGGAGGGCGGAAATGCCAATCATGAGGATAGGCGAGGGTTTCTTTTTTGTGATTTTTTTGATTCCAAAGCCGATGGCGAAGATTATAGGAAGAAGAATGAGTCCCTTGATGTCGGGAGAGATACCGTTCTTGATGCCGCCTGAAATACCGAGAATTGAGCTCATAAAAATTGTGAGAGATGTGCCGAGAATAAGTGCGATGGCACAGGGGCGAATTCCACTGAGGACAGCCTGTGTACCCTTGTAGTTGATGAATTTTCTCATCACTGTAACTACGAGGATCATAATTGTGAATGCGGGGAGCACCACACCCAGAGTTGCGAGAAAGGAGCCGAGAATTCCTCCTTGTGTTGCGCCAACGTAGGTTGCCATATTAACAGCGACAGGACCGGGCGTTGATTCTGCAACCGCGATGATATTGAGCATTTCAGCTTCGGTGAGCCAGCCCTTCGAGATGATTTTGTCCTGCATAATGGAGATCATCGCGTAACCGCCACCGAATGCAACTGCACCGATTTCAAGGAAGGTTAAAAATAGCCAGAGATAGATCATTTTTTGCCCTCCTCTCTGCCTTGGATAAGGGATACGAGGTAAACGCAAAGTCCGATTACTCCCGAGATGAGGATGTAGAATATGCTGGAAAATTCAACCGAGAGAAGCGAAAACGCCACCATACAGCAGACAACTGCAGACACGATTGTAATGTTTAGCGCGTTTCTCTTCATTCCGCGAAGGAGCTTAATTCCGGCAGTCAAAATCAGATATACAACGCAGACCTGAATTCCGCGGAAAGCGCTGGCTATAATCGAGATTTCGAGGAATTTGTCGAGGAATAGCGAGATTATATAGATGATGATAAATGAAGGAAGGCACATTGCGATGGTGGAGATTATTGCACCGAGCATTTTGTGTCTTTTGTAGCCTATGTAGGTTGCCGCGTTTATGGCGATAGGTCCGGGTGTAGATTCTGCTATGGCGACGAGGTCGAGGAACTCCTCCTTCTCGAGCCACTTTCTCTTCGAAACAAATTCGTTTTCGAGCAGAGCGATCATCGCGTAACCGCCGCCAAACGTGAATAAACCGATTTTGAAAATCAAAACAAAGAGCTCAAAAAGTGACCTTAGTTTCTTCACAGCCTTCTCCTTTCGGTCTTTTTTATGTCGTTAAATAAGATTTTATCATATTTAAAAGTTTTTTGCAACCATTTTTGGATTATTTATAAGGGAAAAGATTTTTAATAGCGTTTATTGACAGGCATATCTTCTTTTGATATAATTGCTGTTAGAGGTGAAAAATATGAGATATGAAAATATAAAAGAGGGAAAATTTGTATCCCGACCGAACAGATTTATTGCTATGGTGGAAATTGACTGCGAAATCTGTGTTTGTCACGTGAAAAATACCGGAAGATGCAGGGAACTGCTTATTCCCGGTGCAAGAGTTTTTCTTGAAGAAGCCAAAAATCCTGCCAGAAGCACAAAATACGACCTTGTTGCTGTTGAAAAAGGTGGAAAACTGATAAATATTGATAGTCAAGCCCCCAATAAAGTGGTTTATGAATGGATACAAGGAGGAGATTTTTTTAAGGGAATCACTCTGATCAAGCCCGAAAGCAAATTTGGAAATTCGCGTTTTGACCTTTACGTAGAAACGGAGAGCGAAAGAATATTCGCCGAGGTTAAGGGCGTCACTCTTGAGGATGACGGTGTGGTTATGTTTCCGGATGCACCAACCGAGAGAGGCGTGAAGCATATAAAGGAGCTTGTTTCTGCTGTGGAACAGGGATATAAAACATATATATTTTTTGTGATACAGATGGAGAATTGCAAATATTTTACACCAAACGACCACACTCACCTTGAGTTTGGAGAGGTTTTGCGCCGTGCGGCGAAGGCGGGTGTAAATGTTGTAGCATTGACCTGTAGTGTAACGCCGAGCAGCCTTGAAATAAAGGATTTTGCCGAAGTCAGACTGGATTGATAAAATGAAATAAAACAAAATAAAAAAAGACAGTTCCTTGCGAAACTGTCTTTTTTGGCAGTGGCGGAAGGTAAGCAAGGTCAAAACAGTTTTTAGCTGTTTTGACCGACGCGCCCGAGCAAAACAAGAAGTAGCAGAAGCGACGAAGGTCGCGCGTGATACGACTATGTTTGCGAGCCGTCGGAGAACCGAAGGTGAGAGTCCGTTCCGCATCTGCCATTTTTTCACGAAAAATAAAAAAGACAGTTCCTTGCGAAACTGTCTTTTTTTGGCAGGGGCGGAAGGACTCGAACCCACGACCCATGGTTTTGGAGACCAGTACTCTACCAACTGAGCTACACCCCTATGCACCAATACATTATACTAAACTTTTATTGTTTTGTCAAGAGGTTTTTTAAAAAAACAAAAAATAATGTTACGATTTCGGTTATGCTTTATATTCTGTTTGCAGATGGGTGAATTTGCATTTTACAAGGGGTGATAAAAACTAGCAAAAAGGCGAGAAAATGCGCAAAATGACAATTATAGTTGTCAAAAATGGCGAAAAATAGTCAAATCAGGGGAGTTCTTCTTGAGGCAGAGTTGCAAAATCCTCGTAAGAATTTGCAGTTTTCTCGTATTCAAGGAGATTTTGATTTGCTGTTTCCTCAACTGCATCCTCGTATCCCGATAAGGCAGAGTAGGGCGCGAATTGTGCCGCACGGTCGGATTTTGACATTCTGGGATGCTTATTTGAGGTCGGGTGGGGAAGGTCTATTATTTCTTCGTATTTTTTGTTCATTTTTTGAGGTTTCCTTTGTTTGCTTCATTGGTGGCGGTGTGAATTGAACTCGGAGATTTCATAAATTGTTTTTAGGACATGAATTGCGCTGGGGCGCATGAATTGAAGCCAAAGGCTTCATTAGATTTCAGAGTGAAATCTATGCCTTGTGTCCGCCGATCTGTGAATTTCGCTCGATAGCGGTTGCACCTTCCTCCAGGTTCATTCCGCGGATTATGGAGTTGTTGCCGAATTTTTTGCGAATTGAAATTACGGCGTTTTGTCGCGATTTCTCACGGGCGTATTGCCTTTTTTGTTCATTTTCGGCTCTTGCCCGGTCCTCGTAGTCGGTAAAAAAGTCCAATTGCTCGTTCTCTACTTCACATTCAATCTCCGATTCTTTGACCAGTCCGCAGGCGCTGACATTTATACGGCGCACAAGTAGGTCGGGATTGATTATTCGGTCGTAAAGTGCGAGAACTTTGTCGGTAATTTCGATGGTAGAGGAGGTGAAGTGGTCAAAATTAGTTGTTCCGTGAGCGTGCTTCGGCACGTATCTTCCGTAGTAATCGCGAGTTACCTCGCCGAGATATGCTCGAGTTGGATTTTTGAGGCTGTCGGCATCGTAGCCGATTGTGAGTGTCATCTGCTTGGTGGCAACCCCCTTCTCAACCATATCCAGCACCAAAAGATCGCACATTTCTCGAACAATCAACCTCGCGCCATCGGTTGTGTAGGCGCAATGAAGCACCTGACCGGAGTTAAGACTTCTGGAGGAAGGCTTGTAAGCCTTAATGTCCGCGATTGTGCAGCACTCCCATCCCCAAGCGTGGTCGATGAGAAGCTCGGCGTTTACACCGAAAAGTTTGTAGAGAAGATCCTCGTTTTTTAGCGAGGTTAGGGCAACGTCACCCATAGTGTGCATACCGTTTGCCTCGAGTTTTTTCGCATACCCTCTACCGACACGCCAAAAATCGGTAAGCGGCTCGTGCTCCCACAAAATCCTGCGATAGCTCATCTCGTCAAGCTCGGCAATTCGTACGCCGTGCTCATCCGGGCGCATACGCTTCGCAACGATGTCCATAGCTACCTTTGCCAGATACATATTCGTGCCGATACCCACCGTGGCGGTAATTCCCGTGGCGGCAAGTACGTCCTTTATAACAACCTCCGCAAGCTCTCTTGCGGTTTTTTTATAGCTTTTTAAGTAATGGGTCGCATCAATAAACACCTCGTCAATGGAGTAATTGTGAATGTCGTCTGCCGAAAAATACTTGAGATAAACCTGATAAATTCTCGTGCTGTAATCAATATAGAGTGCCATTCTCGGGGGGGCAACGATATAATCCACCTCATAAGAGGTGTTTTCCTTTAAAATGCGATCGTCATAGGTGGCTCCGACGAATTTTCTGCCCTTCGCACTCCATCTGCGCTTCGCGTTGACGTCACGGATTTTCGCTATCACCTCGAAAAGCCTCGGTCTTCCGGGCACACCATAGCCCTTAAGACTCGGAGAAACCGCAAGACAGATGGTTTTTTCTGTCCTCGATTTGTCCGCAACCACAAGGTTGGTCGTAAGGGGATCAAGCCCTCGCTCAACGCACTCCACGGAGGCGTAAAATGACTTTAGGTCTATTGCGATATACTGTTCTTTCATTTCAAACCTCCTCGCGAACAAGAGTTCGTTATATGCATTATATCACAAAAAAACGAGCTTGTCAATGGTAAAAGTTACAGAAAATTGAGCCTATTTTGAGTATAAATGCTCAAGTTGTTAAATTATTTTTAATTATTGACATGCGCGTTCTGTTATGTTATAATGTTATTTGTGTTAAAATGGAAAAATTTCGCGAAAATATCTTCGCGATAAGACATAAATCGAAAGAAAGGTTAACCTGATATGACAATATCAAGAATTGGTAAGTGCTTTTCCGTAATTACCTCTGTCTTGGCAACGCTGACTCTGTCGCTGATTGCGGTCTGTTGCTTCCATGTGGTTGGAGCAGGCTCTCATGGTGTGGATTTGGCAAGGCAGACGGGTGATTACTTCAAATATTTGGCATTTCCTTTAATAATCACTCTGGTTTTCGCTATCCTATCGGTTGCTCTGCAACTGGCGGCTAGAGGGAAGAAGCCACACAAGAGGAGATCAAACAGAGAGATCCTCTCGGTTTACGAGGCGATTTACCGCATAAGATCGCTCGATGGAGATGCTGACGGAAAATTCCGCAGAATAATCAAAGCGAGAAATATTATCGATCTGATTGCCTGCCAGACTTCGCTTCTATGCTTCATTTTTGCTGTTGATTATCTAATCTTCTTTAAGAATTTTGCGTACGAGAGTGTTTCGGCAGATCTTAAGAGTGCGACGATTTTTGTTCTACCCCTTGCGACACTCGGAGTGCTGATCCTGCTTGTTCGATGGCTAATCTCGGAGAGACTTAGTGGAAACGCTCTGAAGCTCATAGAGGGTGACAAGTCGGCAAAGAAGGTTATCTCGGCGCTGAAAAGATCCGAGCTGACCGAGAGCTTCTTCAGGTTCAAGGCGAAGCTCAATCTGATACGACTTATTAAGGCGCTTATAGTTGGCGTCGGCCTTGGACTTGTCGTAGTCGGAGTGATACAGGTACTCACAAAGAGATGTATAATCAGCCTCGATGACCTGACTGGCATAATCATTGGCGGCGGCGTAATGCTTGTTTCCTTTGCGATTTTCTTCCTAGCAGGAAGAAAGAATGATATGCAGATCGCCCGTCAGCTTGACGATGAGTTCGAACTCAAGGCGAGAGTGCAGACGATGGTCGAGTACAGCGAGGATGAAGGCGAGCTCGCCGAGCTTCAAAGACTCGACACCGAGAAGACACTCTCGGAGCTTTCCGCGAAATCCTACAAGTTCAAAAAGCTTTGGATATACATACTCGCGCTGGTGATTGCCGCCGCTGTTTTCGTAGTTGGATTCGTTGTGGTCGAGGACCTGCGCGGATACGTTCCTCCCGAGGTTGTAGAGCCCTTTGAGCTCTCCGAGCTTCAGGAGGCAGGACTTAAGGAGCTGATAAGCTACGTTGAAAATTCCGCTCTAGAGGAGGAGTTTAAGCGACCTATGGCCCAGGAGCTTGAGGCTCTGCTCACCGCTCTTCGAGGTATCAAGACGATGCCCGATATGCAGGCTGCGCTTATAAAGAGTATGGCTGTGATTACCGATATTACTTATGATTCTTCCACCGCTGCGGAGATGCTTAATGCTCTCTGGGACACAGAGGATTTCTATTTCAGACATCTTGCCGTTACGCTTGACACAAGCTCTTGGACAACTCCCAATTGGGGCGATTATGCCGAGAAAACCGATGAATATATTGGAGTTCTAATGGGTGATACAGACGAGACGCCCGGTGCGGTTGTTGGCGCGCAAAGAATGAAGGCGGCGATTGACGGCATGACGAGAAAGCTTGAGATTATGCTCGAGGCTTCGGGTCTTCCCGAGGATGACGAGATGTATCTCGCGGTCTATAATATGTTTAACAACCAGCTCGTGGGACTTTCGCAGCTTATTGCACAGGCGGATTATCTCACCGACGATGAGGCAAGAGAGCTTCTTACAAACAATCTTAACATTATGAGCGAGAACACCTTCGCGGCGATTTCTCTCAACAGATCCAACGCTATCGTGGGTGAGTACACTATGACAAGACTTTCGAGTCTATTCGGTGTTATTTCGCCACAGTTTGAGCGTCCCGAGTTCGTGAAGAAGGGTGAGAGCCCGAATATGAATCAATCCGGCGAGGGCGGAGAAGATGACAAGGAAAACAACGGCAACAACGACGGTGGTGTAGGAAAGGGCGAGACATTTGGAAGTGATGATCTCGTTCTCGATCCCATAACCGGAAAGTATGTTAAGTACGGTGATCTTTTGCAGCAAAAATACTACGCAATTATGTACGAGAGGCTTCAGAGCGACTTCTATACGGAGGAGCAGAAGGAGGCCATTACCAAATATTTCGAGATGCTGTTCAGCGGTATCAAAAAGGAGGAAGGAAACTAAGATGTCAGAAATTACTAAAGAGCTTAATATTGAAAAGGTGAAAATGTTCAGCGAGAAGATCGCTAAAATAAAGGACGAGCTTGCAAAGGACGTGGTAGGTCAGGCCGAAATCATTGATGGCGTGATTACCGCTATCATCTCGGGTGGCAACGTGCTTCTCGAGGGTGTTCCCGGCGTTGGAAAGACACGTCTTGTTCGTTCGCTCGGAAGGGTTCTTTCCTTACCCTTCTCGCGTATTCAGTTCACTCCCGACCTTATGCCCTCGGACGTTACGGGCGCGAATATCGTTGAAAAGGATGACAGCGGAAAGCTTATCACCAAGTTCCGTCAGGGTCCGATCTTCGCCAACCTCGTTCTTGCCGACGAGATTAACCGTGCGACTCCCAAGACACAGTCTGCGATGCTGGAGGTAATGCAGGAGCACAAGGTTACGGTGGGTAACGACACCTACAAGCTGGCAGAGCCCTTCTTCGTTCTTGCTACCGAGAACCCCATCGAGCAGGACGGTACATATCCTCTTCCCGAGGCGCAGATGGACCGTTTCGTTTTCAAGCTTATCGTGGACTATCCCTCTAACGAGGAGCTTATGAATATCGTAAGAATGACACAGAAGACCATGGAAGAGACCGCAGAGGCGGTTATTACCGGCGAGGAAATCCTCGAGATGAGAAAGCTCGCTTCGGAGGTTCCGATCTGCGATGACGTTCTTCTCTATGCGGTAAATCTCGTGTCGAATACCCATCCCTCGGGTGAGGACTGCGCTCCCTCGGCGAAGAAGTATCTCAAGTACGGTGCTTCTCCCAGAGCTGCACAGGGTCTTGTTACCTGCGCGAAGGTGCGCGCGCTCATGCAGGGAAGATACAACGTTTCCTACGAGGACATCGAGTATCTTGCATACCCCATCCTCAGACACAGAATTAAGATTAACTATACCGCGGTGAACGATAAGCTCACCGTTGACGATGTAATCGCTCTTATAGTAAAAGAAACAAAAAAGGGTTAATGAATGAAAAAAATGGTAATCGATGAGGCGTTCCTCGCACAGCTTGAGCAGCTTGGAACGATACTCAAAAATAACGTAGCCGGAATGTTTGGCGGCAACCGTCGAAGCAAAAATTTCGGTTCATCGTGTGAATTTGCGGATTACCGAGACTATATGCCGGGCGATGACGTGACGAAGATTGACTGGAACGCATACGCCAGATTTGATAAGCTCTACCAGAAGCTCTATTTCGATGAGCGACAGATGCACACGCGCATATACATAGATGCCAGCCGTTCAATGGCGCACGGAAGCGAGGAAAAGGCTATCGCCTCTATTAAGCTTGCTGCCGCCTTTGCATACCTTTCGGTCTGCGAGATGGACAAGGTTTCTATTTATGCGATCCGTGGCAACGCTCTCGAGGAAATAGTGGTCGGAATGGTGGGTAAGGACTCCTATCTCAACTGCATTAACAGACTCAACGAGCTTGAGTTTGACTCCGACTCTAAAATCGGTGAGGCAATCGCGCCCGCGTCTGTCGGTAGGGGAGACGGATATTCCATTATCATATCGGATTTCCTCACAGACGATAATTATGAGGCGGCAATAGATCGTTTTGCCGAGCAGAAAAGAGATATTCTTTGTGTGCAGATTCTCTCGCGTGAGGAGATAAATCCCCAGCTTCGAGGCAAGATGCATCTTTTCGACTCGGAAAATCAGGCAAAGTTCTTCCGCAAAAAAATTGACCACGATGTGGTGCGCGCGTATAAGGATGCGCTTAAATATGTGACCGACAGGATCAGACTCTATTGCGAGTCGCGTGGCGGCCAATATCTCTTTGCGCCCTCATACCTGACGCTTCCCGAAATATTCCTTGATAAATTCGTAGATATGGGGGTAGTGAAATGAGCTTTTTATATCCCCTTGGTCTGCTTGGTCTCATAGGTGTACCGATACTTATTATCATCTATATTTTGCGTAGCAAATACAACGAGCAGACGGTAGCATCTACATACCTTTGGACTCTCAGCGAGAAGTTCTTTAAGAGGAGAAATCCCCTCAGCGGTCTGACGGGCATTATCAGCCTTATTTTGCAGATTTTGACGGTTGTTTTCATCTCCTTGGCAATAGCCAGACCTATATTTGTAGTGCCGGAGTCCGCCAGCGAGTATTGCTTCGTGCTTGATGCTTCGGGCAGTATGAATACAAAAACCGATAAGAAAACCGACTTTGAGTTGGCGAAGGAATACATAGAGGACGCTATCGATGATGCCCGTCTTGGTAGCAGCTACACTCTTATCAGCGCATCTACCGATAGCGCTGTCGTTTACGAGCGTATCACCGATAAAAAACTCGCCAAGGAATTGCTGGCCGATGTTCAGTGCACCGATGGTGACGTTGACTACAAGAAGGCTCTCTCAATAGCCCAGGGCTACTTCGATGAGAACACATCTATGCTCGTATACCTCGTGACTGATAAGGACTATGCGGGCTCGGAAAATGTGGAAATTGTAAATATTGGTTCGCAAAATGTAGCAAATTACGCAATTAGTAATGCTTACGGCAGCCTCACCGAAGGCGTGCTTTATGCAGGTGCGAGCGTGATTTCTTATAGCTCGGATGCGACGCTCAACGTCGAGCTCTACGTGAATGGCGCTGACTCTCCCGCGGCTAGCATCTCGGTTTCGGTTAAGGCGGGCGAGAGTACACCCGTTGATCTCTCCTGCAGGGTGGATAGCTACGAGTCGCTAAAATTGGTTATCACCAACTCCGATCAGCTTATGACCGACAATGAACTTATTCTTCACAATATGAGCAGCGAGGAATCATACAGTATTCTTGTTGTCAGCGAAACTCCCTTCTTCCTTGAGGCGGCGTTTGACGCGCTTACCGACTCGGTTGTTGATACAATTACTCCTGCGGAGTACGTTGGACAGGGTGGCTACGGTCTTTACGTATTCCACAGTTACACTCCCGACGTTCTTCCCGATGCGGCGGTTTGGCTTATCAATTCCAGCGAGAGCGTTGACGACTCGGGCTTTGGTGTCAGAGGCATAAACGAGCTTGACGCACCGGGAAAAATTGTAAAATCATCCTCCACCTCGAGCAAGGCGAGAGCTCTTCTTGCGGGTGTTGACGGACGTGACATTTACATTGCAGAGTACGTTAAGTACAGCGGAATGTATACTCAGTTTACCACGCTGTTCTCCTACGACTCCAACCCTCTTATCTTTGCAGGTGTAAATGCGCTCGGAAACAGAGAGGTTGTATTCGGCTTCGATATTCATAAGTCCGACCTTCCTCTTTCGACCGATTTTACTCCTCTTATCTCTAATCTTCTGAAATATTCCTGTCCCGCGCTTCTCGACCGAACCGATTTCGTATGCGGTGAGGACGCCGAGATCCACGTGACGGCAAATATGGACAGCGTTAAGACAATCTCTCCCGACGGAGAGGAGGATTATCTTGACATTTCGACCGATATTGCCACTCTTCCTCTTGAAAGAGTAGGCACTTATCAAATAATCGTCAGCGTTGCAGGTGAGGAGAAGTCCTATAAGATCTTTGCCTCCTCTCCCGAGTCAGAGAGCGATCCCTACGACGTGGGCGCAGATTTTTCGATAGTAGGCGTGCAGACCTACGAAAAGACGGATGGAGAATTCGATCCTCTCGTGATTATTCTTATCCTTCTGGCTTTGTCATTCACTGCGGATTGGATGGTGTACTGTTATGAGAAATATCAGCTTCGATAATCCGTATTGGCTTTTGATTGCTCTGCCTCTTCTTGCGGCTATGCTTATTCCTTATTTCATCTCCGTGAGCAAGGACAACCGCACGAAGGGATGGGTGGCGTCTGTTATCATTCATTCCGTCATCATTATTGCCATTGCTCTCTCGGCGGCGGGCATGGTGCATACCACCGTTATGACCAGAACAAAGGTCTACGTAGTTGCCGACGTTTCCTATTCCTCTAACAGGAATCTTGACAAGATTGACGAGTATATCCAGCAGATCAACGAAAACCTGCCACAGAAATCCTATATGGGTATCGTCTGCTTCGGTAAGGACAGCCAAATACTTACTTCATCGGGGGACGAAATTAGGAGCGTTAAGGAGGCGACCGTTGACGATAGCGGAACAGACATTGCATCGGCGCTGAATTATACCGCGACTTTGTTCAGTAAGGACGAAATCAAGCGAATAATTCTTATCACCGACGGCTTCTCGACTGATACCGACGGCTCAACGACTGCCGCCGTGCGAAATCTTGAGGCGAAGGGCATCAGGCTTGATGCAATTTATCTTGACAATAATCTTCAGGAGGGCGAGAGCGAGGCGCAGATTTCGGGCGTTGAGTTCACAGCCGCTACCTATCTCGGCCACGAAAACAGCGTGCAGATGCTGATCGAGTCGAGCGTTGATAACGATATTATTCTCGACCTGCTAGTCAGGGCAGACGGTGATAGCGATTATACAAAAATCGATACAACCGTTCTCTCGGCAGGCGTGGGTATGAATATTGCAACCTTTAATTTGCCGAGCGATACCTCGGGAGTTTTTGACTATAAGGTTAGCATTTCCGCGAGCAAGGATACATCTCCGCATAACAACGAATATATCTTTACGCAGACGGTTGCAGGGCAGAGAAGCGTGCTACTTGTGACCGAAAAACGCCAGGACGTTAACGCGATTGAGGATATGTACGGCGAAAGTGCGGTGATTGACTCTTACGTTGTCAGCAATCAGAACGGAAGAATTCCGTATACCATAGAAGACCTCGTTAAGTACGACGAGATCATTCTCTCAAACGTAGATATTAAGAAGATTGACAATATCTACGCCTTCATTGATTCGGTGGATCTTGCCGTTTCGCAGTATGGAAAGAGTCTTATCACCCTCGGCGATCTTTATATGCAGAATAAGGACAAGAACGAGGAGGATGAAAAGGAAAATGAGATCTACAAGCGCCTTGAGGAGCTTCTTCCCATAAGTTTTGGAAACGCCAACAAGGATGCAAAGCTTTATACCATTGTAATTGACATCTCCCGAAGCATGTATTACACAAGACCCGCACAGCTTCTTGTGGCGAAGGATGCCGCGGCAAAACTCGTTTCTATTCTTGGTGACGACGACTACGTTTCATTGGTTACCTTGGCAGGTGAGGCAAAGCTCGAGCTGACTCCCACCAGAGTCGGTGATTGCAGAGAAGAGCTTTATCGACTTATTCAGTCTGTTGAGCCCACACAGGGTACATTTATAGGCTCGGCTCTCAAGATGGCCTACGATAATATGGTAAATCTGCCATTTGAGGAAAAGCAGGTAATGCTTATCAGCGACGGTAAGTATTTCAAGGGCGAGCCCGAGGATGCCAAGAAGGTTGCCGAGATGATGCGCAACGACGAAATCACCCTATCGACCATAAGCGTTCTTACTCACCCAGTTCAGCTTCCGAATGATCACACCGAGGGATGCCTGTACCTTCAGGATCTCGCAAAAGTGGGCAATGGATCGCACTACGATCTTCTTGACGAAACAAAAATTTCCGAGCTTATCTTCTCGGAAATTGCAGACACTCTCACGGATTCTGTTGTTGAAAAGCAAACAAAAGTTAACATTGAGACCTTCCGTGACGATACTGTGGAGGGGATTTTGACTCTGCCGGATATTTACGGATACGTCAATAGTAAGGCGAAGCTTGACGCTACTATGGTTCTCTCTGTTGACTATGAGAGGGCGAACGACACCGTCAGAGTTCCTCTATATTCCTACCGTGAGCACGGTAACGGCAGGGTGGCGTCCTTTACGTCCAGCCTATCGGGAACATGGCTTCGCGGATGGACATCCAGCGTAAAGAGCGACTTGTTCGGCAATATTCTTACAACAAACACACCGAAGGAACAGATAAACTATCCCTTCAATATCACCACCCAGCACTTCGGCGAGGTGGTTAGCGTGGAGATTGTTCCTTCCTCGGTAAATCCCAAGGCAAAGGCAAAGATCACTCTCACCGCTCCCGACGGAACCGTTATCGAGAAGGATATGACATTCCTGCTCAACAAATATACTGCCGAGTTCGATACACCCGACATAGGCAGATACGACATCGATATTACTTACACCTACGGAAATCACAGCTTTACGTCGAATAGCTATTTCACTGTTGCGTACAGCAGGGAATATGACTCCTTTGCGGCTTATGATATAGTAAATTTGTACGATTTTATGAGGGGTGTTGGTGTGATTTCGAGAGATGGCAACCTGAATCTTGAAAACAGCAAGAGTGAGATTGACACCTACGAGCTCAGCTTTAGAGAGCCTTTGTTCATACTTGCGGTAGCATTGTTCGTCATAGACGTAATTGTGAGAAAGTTTAAATGGAAGGACATCAAGGGTCTTTTCGCAAAAACCAAAAAGGAGGGAGCGAAATGAAAAGAATGATTAAAAGAATAATTTCTCTTTGCCTAGCCTGCATCATGCTGATTTTGCTCGCCTCCTGCGGTGAATACAACTATGCCGCGAAGGGCGAAAACAATGCGCAAAGCAATAATAAGCCTAGCGATGGTACAAGCTCCGGCGGAAGCACCGAGGGTAACTTCACGGTTCAGCTTCGTGCAAACGAGCAGCCATACCGTCCCACCGTGGCTATCGATATTTATTGGAGTGACGGCTATAACGTTCACGTTGCAAGGGTTGACGAGACCGGGTATGCGACTATAAGCGGTCTTGACGGCGATTACAGAGTGACTCTCTCGACCGTTCCAACCGGCTATGCATACGATTCAAATGCCTACGTTGCTACAAACGATAATCGCAATATCGTTATAGATATGTATGATTTGAACATCCTTCGCGGAGAGGGAACGGGACTTTACGAATGCTATAATATAAGCGAACCGGGAGTTTATACCGTAACCGTTAATAGCGAAAATGACTTCAGTTACGTTCAGTTCGCGCCTCAGATAAACGGTACTTACACCGTTGAGAGCTGGGTGAATGCGATTGAGGATGATGTCAGTCCGATTTGTAAGGCGTATCTCGGCTCGTCGGCATACAAATATGGCGAGT
This sequence comes from Eubacteriales bacterium, assembly GCA_045654725.1. Lineage (GTDB taxonomy): Bacteria > Bacillota > Clostridia > Oscillospirales > CAG-272 > UBA1740. Next base: position 4,687 of record JAZONX010000043.1, on the reverse strand, counting down.
ATAAGGTAACCGAAACCGGCGTTTGCGGAAGCTACACGCGTAACTTTATTCATAAGGTTGAAATTGCCAGTCAGAATATCAGCTCGGGCGGATCACAAACCTTTACATTCGCGGTTGGCGCAGAGACCAAGAGTGGAGTATATCCCGTTCACCTTACATTTGCTGTTAAGAGAAACGGCGAATTTGATCTCAATTTAAACGAGAAAAAGGTGATTATTCCCGAGCAGAATTGGTCTGCCTTTGATTTTGAGGCGTTCAATGCTCTTGCGGGAGGTGAGATCGTGGGCGCGGAAACCCTATATTCGATGGGCTATAGTTCATACGTTTTTGACCAGGAAAATTACAAGGTTTGGGAGATTTCCGAGGGCGGTGACGGCGTTTATCACGTTTACGATCCCGAGAAGTATCCCGAAACGGGTGGATACGGTCCGATTTTGGTTGCTTATATCACCGAGCCCTGCAGATTTATCGACAGATCCTTTACCACCATTGAGGATGCGGGTAACAACTCGCTTGTGGTAAACGGTACGCAAAATTACAAACTCTTTATCAAAGGCTTTGAGGGTATGGCGGAAAGCGGTTATTACTGCGTTTCGGAGTGCCTTTGTCACCTTGACGGCAGCACGAAGGCCTGTCCCCAGGGTTGCCCGGATTGTAAGTTCGAATGTAATAACGCATCACCTGCCGAGATGAACGTAAAGGGCTATGCCGATTACGTAAACGCCGACGGTGTTGCTCCCGTGACACCCGAGCTTAAGGAATTCCTTCAGGGATTCTCTATAACCAGAGGTTATTTTGCCGACGGCGAGGGATGGGTAGAGAGCAATCCTAATTCTCCTGTAGATGCTTACGAGGATTCGCAGTGGCTGTTTGCTTGTGGATATTACAAATGATTTTAGTAAAAATAAATAACTAGAGGCGGATTTTCCGCCTCTTTTTGTATCGAATGGCGTAATATGGGGGCATAGTGTTTAAAAAAATAAGTAATTTTTGCACAAATTGACAAAATATAGAAAAATGTTAAAAAACTATTGAAATTCCATATATCTTGAGTTATAATGTATACGAGGAGGTATTTAAAATATATAAAAATATCTCTTTTGCCCATTTTTAGGGTACAAAAAACGTTATTTCACCAACCATGAAATAAAACAAAATTAAAAAGGAGGTTCTCTTACAATGAAGAGACAATTAACCCTTCTGGCTTGTCTTTCTCTCGTAATCGCAATGCTTTTCTGCGTTGCTTCCTGCGAGTTCTTTAACAAGCCCGACGACAACACTCAGGATAATACTCAGGATACTCCCGATACTCCGGATACTCCCGATACTCCTGACACACCCGATGAGCCCGAGTGTGAGCACGCTTACAGCGCTGCAACCACAACCGAGCCCACATGTACAGAGGATGGCGTAAAGACATACACATGTGTTGACTGCGGCCACTCCTACACAAGCCCCATTACAGCTCTTGGTCACAATCCTACCAAGATTCCTGCTCAGGCTCCCACTTGTACCGTAGACGGTCTTACCGAAGGTTCTAAGTGTGCTGACTGTGGTGAGACTCTCACCGCGCAGGAAGTAGATCCCGCTACCGGTCACCAGTATGTTGACGGCGTATGCGGATGTGGCGAAGTAGATCCCGAGTACAACGGTCCCAAGACCTACTCCCTTGTAACCAACAGCATGTTCGTTAACGGTGCTGATGGCGCACAGGCACTTGGTGACAAGCTCGACATACCCGCAGATTCTACATGGGGTACTGACGGTTACTTCACCGTTGTTGGCCAGGTATATCAGCGTACCAAGAACGATGCAGTTTACTGCGTAGAGATTCAGAAGCAGGATAAAGGTGGCGTTCAGTTCACAGTTACTGGCACAGCTGAAGTTTCCATCAACTTCCACTCCACCAGTAGTTCCAATACCTCTTGGTTTGGTCTTAGAGATGCAGACGGCAACCTCATTGACAACAACGAGGGTCTCAATACCGTTACCGGCACAGGCGAAGGCCTTACCGTAACCTACTCTCTTAAGGCGGGTACTTATACCATTTGCTCTCCCGCACTTACCGATGCAGATGGCAAGGATCCCTACAACCGTGCTGTTCGTCTTTACACTGTAGACGTTGTTGAGACTCCCAGCGAGGATGCTCCCGCACACGTTAACAGCCTTAAGGTTGGCGATACCAACAAGATCGTTGTTACCGGTAATACTCTTAACGCTTACGACCTTCCCATCGAGTGGGTTGCTTTCGAGGTTAAGGATAACGGTACCTACACATTCGTTGGTGACAACAATGCAATTGCATGGATCTATGATGCAGAGCTTAACAACCTTTGCGGTATGACAGGTTCTGCTTTCCTTGAAGCAGGTACATACCTTGTTTGCGTAGGTAACGGTCTTGTTGGCGAGTTCAATATTGCTGTTACTCAGACTCTTGATCCCGCAACTCACAACCACACCTTTAGCCTTGGCTTCTGTAAGTGTGGCGCAGAGTGTACTCACGATTTCGTTGACGGCGTATGCTCCGTTTGTAAGCTTGAGGATCCCAACTACGTTCCCTCTGTTCCCGTAGGTGAGAACGACACAGTTCTTAATTTCTCCGATTGGGGCGGTTATCCTGAGGGCACATTCGCAGATGGCGATGTTCAGGTACTTAACAAGTACTTCACATTCATTCACGCAGCTAAGTCCAGAATCGATGGCAACGAAAAGACCTTCGATGATGGTTTAGTAGCTACTCAGAGATTCAACTTCGGTGGCAAGACCGCAGTTGGCGCAGTTCCCGAAAAGTCTGCTCTTCAGATCACTACCGAGGGCGCAGCTACCGTTAAGGTATGGTGGGTTTCTGGCGGTGACAACAGACTTCCTGTTCTTCTTGATTCTACCGGTGCTGAGATTGCAGTTGCTGCTGAGTCTGTAAAGAACAGCCTCTACATCACCGAGCTTGCTATTCCCGCAGCAGGCACATACTACCTTGGTAACAAGGATGGTAACAACTACTGGTTCAAGGTTGAACTCGTTGTTGAGTCTGCTCCTGCATACGATAACCTTCCTACCGAGGGTGCTATTGAGGTGGAAACTACCGATACATACGGCTGGGCTGATGAGTACACCTTCGCAGTTGCTGAAGAGGGTACTTACACCTTCACAGTTCCCGCAGGTCTTGGCGTTTACTCCAAGACAGCTTATGATACATGGAAGGCTGCAGAGGTTGACTTCTATGAAAACGCTAACGGCGCTATCTGTTCCTTCGACCTTAAGGCAGGCGATACCTTCACATTCTATGTAGGCTCTCTTGCTTGTGACGTATGGTCCATCGAGGTTTCCTTCGTTGCAGGTGAAGTTGGCGGCGACAACGGCGGCAATACCCCCGGCGGCGAGACCAGCACAAACCTTGTTCTTGGTAACAACACCATTTCTGTTCCCGCAGGTTCCTTCGGTCAGGCAGGCGAGTACTCCTTCACCGTTGAGACTGAGGGTCAGTACACCTTCGCTTCTAACGACCTCATGGCAATCGTCGTTATCGACGAGATGACTTCCTACAGAGGTTTCGCATACCTTACTCCCGGCACATACGTAGTTAACGTTGTTTACTACACCTCCGTGGCTAAGGATTGCACTCTTACAATTTCCGTAGAGGCTCCTTCTACTAACGAGCCCGACGGCTCCGAGGAAAATCCCTTCGCTCTTGAAGGCTCTTCCGTAACAGCAAACGGTGATGCATCCAACATGGTTTGGTACACCTTCACCGCTGAGGCTGACGGTTACGTTTCCTTCACTTACGCTACCGCTAACTCTTGGATTTACTTCCGTGACCTTACCGATGGCGCAAACAATACCTCCGCTTCGAGCAAGAATGTAAACACCTTCCTTCTTACCGCAGGTCATACCTACGCTGTAGGTCTTGGCGTTTGGGATGTTGAAGAGAGTAATCCCACCGTTACTGTTGCAATCGGTGCTTGCGAGCACTCCTGGTCTGAGGCTACTTGTGCTGCACCCTCCACTTGTTCTAACTGTGGCGTAACTACAGGTGATGCACTTGAGCATGACCTTACAATTAGCGAGGCGGCTTCTACCTGTACTACCGGTGGTTACTACAAGGCAGAGTGTGGTAACTGTGATTATGTTTACGAAGAGAATTATCAGCCCAACGGTCACTGGAACGAGACAGGCGTAGCATGTAGCGAAACCGCAACCTGTGCTGATTGTGGCGAGAGCTACGTTGTAGAGCACCAGGCTGGTTGGGATACCGCTCCCACTTGTACCGCTGATGGTCAGTGCTGGGTATGTGAGGCTGTAATGCCCGCTACCGGTCATACCCCCGGTGATGCAGCTACCTGTACAACCGCACAGATTTGCTTGTCTTGTCTTGAGGTTCTTACACCCGCTGGTCATAACTATGCAAACGGCAAGTGTTCCGGCTGTGGTGATATCCTTACCGCAACTATTCCCGAGGTTCTTGCAGCAGCTGACGGCTACAACGTTAAGGTTACCGGTATTGTTGTTCTCGCAGAGGCTTGGAGCACTCAGTACAAAAACATGAGCGTTACTATTAGAGACGCTGAGGGCAACACCCTCTACGTTTTCAGACTTGCAACTCAGGTTGGTCTTGGCGACGAGATCACAGTTACCGGTGTTGTAGGTTCTTACAACGATGCTAAGCAGATCGCACAGGGCGCTACCGCAG
>JAZONX010000042.1:0-99116 GCA_045654725.1 Eubacteriales bacterium | reverse complement strand
GAAAAAGTAGCTTGGCGCACCCTCAAAACAGTTATCAACTGTTTTGAGGGGCTTACTCTTTTGCCGTCGCAGGCGGATGAAGAGTTCAAATCTCTTGCTCTACATAGCCTGCGACGGCGCAATCGTAGTCAAATCCCTTCATCTCCGCCATAAAAAGCAAAAAGGAAGTCCAATTGGACTGCCTTTTGCTGGCGGAGATGAAGAGATTTGAACTCTTGCGCCGGTTACCCGACCTACACCCTTAGCAGGGGCGCCTCTTCACCACTTGAGTACATCTCCGTGTGAAATCTTTTATTAACTTGCCATAACATTATAGCAACTTTTACCGCCTTTGTCAATACCTTTTTTGAAAAAGTGTTTTTATTTTTTGACTTGTTTTCAACTTTGATTAAATATATTTTTAAAAAATTTCTCAAAAATTTTATAAAACTTAACAAAATGGCAGAATAATGTGGTATAATAATGTGAAGTAATATGTCAAGATAGCGTTTTGTCTTGTCGATTTTGACGGAGGGGAGATATGTTCGGTTACGTTAAGCCGGTTGTCAGCGAGATGCTTGTGCGTGAGCATGAGTTCTACAAGGCTACATATTGCGGCATTTGTCGCGCAATGAAAAAGCATACCGGTCTGCTTTCCAACGTCACTTTGTCCTATGACAGCGTTTTTCTCGCTCTTGTCCGTATGCTCTATATTCCCGACGAGGATTTTAAGGCGGACAATCGCAGATGTATCGCGCATCCAATGAAAAAACGCCCGATGCTCCGTGAAAATTCGGCTATTGAGTACACCGCCCGTGCGTTTGCGGTGCTGACCTATCACAAGCTCAAGGATGACCTAAGCGATGAGCGAGGTTTAAGGAAGACGGGAGCAACTATGATGCGACCCATTGCTTCGTCGGCAGGGAAGAAGGCAGAGCTTATGGAGCTTTCGGCTATCGTGTCAGATCGTCTTGCGAAAATTACCGCTCTCGAGGTCGAAAAATGTCAGAGCGTTGACGAGCCTGCCGCGCTTTTCGGTGAGCTTCTCGGAGAGATATTCGCCTACGGTCTGCCCGAAGAGGAAAGGCTCGTGCCTTACGAGGTTGGTCTGCATCTCGGAAGATTTATTTACGCTGCCGATGCTGCCGAGGATTACGAAAAGGATAAAGAGCGCGGTAGCTACAATCCCTATCTTTTGCTCTATGATGGCAAGCCTCTTACGAGAGAAAATAAGGAGAGTATCAAGTGCGGTCTTATCCTTGAATGTAAAAAACTTGAGGCGGCTGTAAATCTTTTGCCGTTTGGCAAGCGTGCAACTATTGAGAACATAATAAATAATGTAATATATCTCGGTCTTATTAAGCGAATTGAGTTCCTTGATAAAGACGAGGACCCAAGTAAAGATAAAAAGGAGAAATGTCAGTGAAGGATCCATATTCAGTTCTTGGAGTGTCTAGCAGCGCTTCGGATGATGAAATAAAGAGAGCATACAAGGCGCTCGCTAAAAAGTATCATCCCGACAATTACGGCGATGACAACCCTCTCAAGGATCTCGCAAATGAGAAGATGTCCGAGGTGAATGCGGCATACGAGGAGATCCAGCGTATGCGTTCGTCGGGTAGCTCGAATTACGGTAGCAATGGTACATACAACCAGGGCTATACAGGAAGCAGCTCGGGAGTGTATTACGAGATCAGAACGCTTATCAATAACAAAAAATTCCACGAGGCGGAGCGCCGTATCGCAGAGATTCCAATTAGCGACCGTACTGCCGAATGGCATTATCTGAACAGTATCCTTCTTATGCGCCGCGGAAATGTGAACGACGCTATGCACGAGCTCGAGATAGCTTGTCACATGGATCCCGGCAACTATGAGTATCAGAAGGCGAAGGAAATGTTCAACACCAATACCCGCGGATACCAGAGCGCGTATTACGGTGGAAATAATTACAGACACAGATCCTCATCCGATGATGCCTGTGATTGCTGTATGAATCTTATTTGTCTTGACTGCCTTTGCGAGTGCATGGGCGGAGACCTTATTCGCTGTATATGAGTCAGACGAAAAAAGTTACGCTCTCTGCCATGATGGTGGCTCTCGGAACGGTGTTTATGATAATCGGGGCAACGATAGAGGTGCTGGACCTGACGGTTTGTGCTTTGGCATCCCTTCTTGTGGTTTTCATATATCTCGAAATCGGCTCGTATTACCCCTGGCTAGTGTGGATTTGCACTTCGCTTGCTACCGCACTTTTGTATACGGGTAGCATCGTTTGGGTGGAATATTTGCTTGTTTTCGGCATTTACCCGCTGATAAAATCCTATATTGAGCGTCTGCCGAAGTGGAGCTGGCTTATAGTTAAGCTTGTTTATATCAATGCGGTAATCTGGCTTCTATTTCTGGCTTGCGAGTTCATTTTCGGCGTTCCTTTCTTTGGAGAGGAAACTATGATTATGACCGTTGTCGTGTATGTCCTAATGAACGTGGCGTTTGTTGCGTATGATTATTTTATTACGGTTATGGTGCGTTTTTATTACGATAAACTAAGGCCGAGAATAAAAAGTTTACTAAAATAAGACTAAAATGTAAAGAATGGTAGTCAAATATGATTAAAGTTGGCTTTATATCCCTTGGTTGCTGCAAAAATCTTGTGGACACTGAGGTGATGCTTCACAATCTTCATTCCGCCGGATTTGAGATCACTCCCAATGAAGAAGAGGCGGAAATTATCGTTATTAACACCTGCGGCTTCATTGAGAGCGCGAAGCAGGAGGCAATTGACAATATTCTAGATGCTGCCGAGCTGAAAAAGTGGGGCAAATGCCGTCACATTATTGCCACCGGTTGCCTTGTTGAGAGGTATCGCGAGGAGGTAATGAAGGAGCTGCCCGAGATTGATGCTATGGTTGGTATCGGTAGTCTTTGCGATATTGCAGAGGCATGCACGGCGGTTATGCGTGGCGAAAAATACACATCCTTTAGAGATAAGGAGAGCGCACCTCTTGGTGGCGAGAGAATTATCACCACCGAGCCGCACACCGCTTATCTCAAGGTATCCGAGGGCTGCGACAATCTCTGTACATACTGCGCGATTCCCCTGATTCGTGGCAAGCACAGAAGCCGTCCTATCGAGGATATCGTTGCCGAGGCGCGCGACCTCGAGGCGATGGGTGTTAAGGAAATCAACCTTATTGCCCAGGATACAACAAGATACGGACTCGACCTCTACGGAGAGTACAGTCTTGCAAAACTCGTTCGCGCCATAACCGAGGAAACGACTATTCCCTGGATTAGACTCCTCTATTGTTATCCTGATAAGATCACCGACGAGCTTATTGAGGAATTTAAAACTAACGACCGTTTGGTTAATTATATGGATATTCCTATTCAGCACATCTCGGATTCGGTGCTTCGCAGGATGAACAGACACGGTGGGAAGGAGCTTATCAAGGAGGCGATTCGCAAGCTTCGCGAGAGCGTTCCCGGAATTATTCTTCGCACCACCGCGATGGTTGGTTTCCCCGGTGAGACCGAGGAGGACTTCGTAGAGCTCTGCGAGTTTGTGAAGGAGGCGAGATTCGATCGCTTCGGTGCATTTACCTTTTCTCCCGAGGAGGGAACAAAAGCCGCCGAGATGGATGACCAGATTGACGAGCAGGTAAAACAGGACAGATACGACGTTCTTATGCAGACACAACTCACCGTTGCAGAGGAGAAAAATGCCGAGAAAATCGGTAGAGTTATCACCGTTCTTTGCGACGGATATGATAAAATTGCTGAGGTTTATCACGGCCGTTCCTATGCGGATGCGCCCGACGTAGACGGAAGAATTTACTTTAAGTCAGACAAAATAGTTAAAGCCGGCAGCTTCGTTGAGGTTGAGATCACCGAGGCGCTCGATTATGATTTAATTGGCGTTGCCAAAGGAGAATAAAAATGAAAAAAACAGCTCTAAACGTTCCAAATACACTTTCTTTGATCAGATGTCTTTTGGTTCCCGTGTTCGTTGCGACTCTTCTTTTCATGCGAGACGCAGGCGTGTGGGGATACATTGTTCCCGCGATAGTTTATGCACTAACCGCGCTTACCGATATGCTTGACGGCAAGATTGCGAGAAAGTATAACCTCGTGACCGATTTCGGTAAGTTCATCGACCCTCTCGCGGATAAGTTTATGGTACTTTCCTCGATGATTTCCATTCTCGTGTGGATGATGCTTCGCGGCGAAACTCCGCTTGCTATGGTCTTCGTTTGGGTAGTGCTTGTAATTCTCCTTCGTGAGCTTGGTGTTACCAGCCTTCGTCTTGTTGTTGCAGGTAAGAGTGGCATAGTTGTTGCGGCAAGTATGCTTGGTAAAATCAAGACGGTTTCGCAGATGGTTGGTACCGTTGTTCTAATCGTTGAGCCGATAATTCCTTTCTTCTCGGAAAATCATTATCTCTCATACGCTTGTATGGCGATTATGGGCTTTACCACACTCTTCTCCGGAATTGATTATCTCAAGGCATATATGCCTTACATAGATACAAACAATTAACGGCTGTTCGCCACCAAAAAAGGCTGTCTTTTTTAGACAGCCTTTTATATTTATTTCTTTGAAATTGCTGCGGAAACGATCGCTCCAACCTCGTCGGCAAGCTCATCGGCCGAGAGAGGCTTTCCATTCTTGAGCCATACATATATAGTGCTCGAAACACCGCCTGCACATACTCCTGCGGTAACCTCAACCGAAGCGTTAAGCTGCATACCTGCCGCAACACTAGCGCGAAGACGGTCGCAGGTATCACTGTAATTTTGCTCCATGATTATGGACAGTGCAGATGGGAAAAGACTGCTGTCCAGTATGTTGTTAATGGCGGTTTCGTGCTCGTTAATAAACTCAATTACGCTTCTCGCATAGGAAACGTAGTAATCTACCGTTGCGGTAGGCTTCGAGGACTTCCAGATAAGCGTATCAAATCTGTCGCGCAATCCGTAGATATATGCCTTGAGGAATGAATTCTTATCGGCATAGTGTTTGTAGAAGGTTGCGCGTCTGACGTCAGCCTTGTCGCAGAGCTCATTTATGGTTATTTCATCAAAGGTTTTCTGCTCTAAGAGCTTAATAAATGCGTCTGCAAGAGCTGCCTTCGTTCTTCTTACTCTGAGGTCTTCTTTATTTGCCATATTACTTATCCTTTAGTAAAAAAACATTTTCGTACAGTATTATATAGCTGTTCGTTATAATTGTCAAGAGTTTTTTTGCAAAAAACACCTGTTTGTCAACAAATTTACACCTGTCAATTATAAAAATGTTGTAAATCTATTGAATGTGCAAAATATTTATGGTATGATATAATTAGAAGAATATATGATAAATACGAAAAGGAGCGAAAATATGTCTATTACAAACCAGAAAATTATCGAAGAAATTTTAGGCATTGCCACATCTACCGGTGCTGACTTTGCTGAAGTATATTGGGAACTTACAAGAAATGGTAATATCACCCTCTTAAGCGGCAGAATTGACGCAATTTCTGATAACACCGTTTCAGGTGTTGGTATCCGCGCCTTTCTCGGCACGAGAACGGTTTACGGCTCGACCTCGGATCTCTCTCGTGAGGGTCTTATCAGATGCGCACGATCCGTTGCAGAGGCGATGGGTGAGGGAAGCGGTGAGATGAATATCGTTCTTAAGCCCACCGCAGTTGCGGATATTCATCCTGTAAAGATTAATCCCGTTGAAGCTGAAATGAAGGCAAAGTGCGACCTTCTCCGTCTTGCTACCGATGCAGCGAGAGCCTACGACAAGCGCATTGTTCAGTCTGTGGGCAACCTTATTTGCGTTGATCACACTATTCAGATAGCAAACACCGAGGGGCTCTTCAAGACCGATCGCCATATTAGAACGAGAATGGCTGTGAGCGCGGTTGCATCCTCCGGTGGTGAGAACCAGAATGGCTCCTGCTCTCCCGGACGTGGTATGGGTCTTGAGATGTTTGAGATGTTCCCGCCCGAGGAGATCGGCAGAACCGCGGCTGCTCAGGCTATTACCAACCTTGAAGCAGATTACTGTCCTGCAGGACAGATGCCCGTTGCTATCGAAAACGGCTTTGGTGGCGTAATCTTCCACGAGGCATGCGGTCACTCGCTCGAGGCTACCAGCGTTGGTACAGGTCGCTCCCAGATGTGCGGCAAGCTCGGTCAGAAGATCGCGAATGAGAAGGTTACGGCTATTGACGACGGCACAATTCCTAATGCCAGGGGCTCTGTAAATATCGACGACGAGGGTAATCCCACCCAGCGCAACGTTCTCATTGAGAACGGAGTTCTCAAATCCTATATGGTTGACCGCCTCGGCTCTCGCAGAATGGGTATGCCTATGACGGGCAACTCGAGAAGAGAGAGCTACACCTACGAGCCTACATCTCGAATGACAAATACATTTATCGACAACGGACCCGACAAGAACGAGGATATCATCGCATCCATCGAATACGGTCTTTATGCGAAGTCTATGGGCGGCGGTTCTGTAAATCCTCTCACGGGCGACTTCAACTTTGCGGTTAACGAGGGATATATCGTTAGAAATGGTAAGATTTGCGAGGCTGTTCGCGGAGCTTCTCTTATCGGCAACGGCTCGCAGATTCTTCAGGACATCGATATGGTCGGTCAGAATCTTGCAACAGGTCAGGGTATGTGCGGTAGCTCCTCGGGCAGTGTTCCCACAGACGTTGGTCAGCCTCTCATTAGGGTTTCCAAGATTACAGTAGGAGGTAGATAAGATGAATTACCAGTTACTCAAAAATGCAATAGAGTCCGAAGCGAAGCTTCAGGGCGTAAACGAATATGAAATTTACTACATGTCCAGCGAGGAGCTTTCGGTTGATACCCTCAACAGAGAGCCTAACTCCTTCTCTTCGGGAAACAGCGGCGGAATTTGTCTTCGCGTGCTTCACGACGGTAAGATAGGCTACGCATCAAGCGAGCTTATGGAAGAGGGGGAGATGAGAGCGCTCGTTTCTCGCGCAAAGGCTAACGCGACTGCTACCGAAAAGCCCGATACCGTTGGTATCTTCAAGGGCTCGGAGTCCTATGCGGAGCTTAAGAACAATGGCTTTATGGCTGCCGGTGCAGGCGAGCTTAAGAAGCTTACCGCTTCTCTTGCAGACGAGATCTACAATGCCAGCGACAAGGTTGCGGACGGTACTGCGACCTACGGTATAACAGCGGGCTTTGAAATTCGCCTCTCCAATTCCCACGGACTTGATCTCTCCACCAAGTGCGGTATCAATGCGCTTCAGCTTCAGGCTGTAATTTGCGACGACGGCAAACACGAGAGCGATTACGGCATCAAGGAGCTTAATGGTGAGCTTGATCTCAAGGCTTTTGCGACAGAAACAGTTGAAAAGGCACTTTCCAAGGTGAATGCAGGCTCTGTTGAGTCGGGCAAATACAACGTTGTTCTCTCCGCGAAGCAGATGAGAACGATTCTCTCGGTTTACTCCTCTGCATTTTCGGCTAAAATGGCGCAGATGGGTATGTCGCTCCTTGCAGGTAAGGAGGGCGAGAAGATTGCCGCTGACATTATCAATATCACCGACGATCCCATGCGCGATAGCGTTTCTATCCAGACAAACTTCGACGCCGAGGGTGTTGCGGCATATCGCAAGTCGGTTATTGAGGGCGGCGTGCTTAAGACACTACTTCACAACAGAGAAACAGCTGCCACGGCAGGTGTAAGTAGCACGGGAAATGCTAGCAAGGGAAGTTACGCTTCTCCCGTTGCGGTAAGCCCTTACGCCTTCTGCCTCGAGGCAGGCGAGTACACTGAAGATGAGCTTTTTGCTATGGCAGGCAACGGAATTTACGTTACCGAGCTAAAGGGCCTTCACGCAGGCGCAAACCCCATTACGGGTGATTTTTCTCTTGAGTCTGCAGGCTACAAGATTGTTGACGGCAAGCTCGGTGAGGCTGTTAAGACCTTCACTATCGCAGGCAACTTCTTCCAGCTTATCAAGGACATCGCGGCTCTCTCCGACAAGGTTGAGGTTGCAGTAACCGGTGGATTTACCACCTTCGGCGCACCCGCAGTGCTTATTCACGATATGTCTGTTGCAGGCGTATAATATTTAATAAAAAATCAAAAACCTTCCTTAATTTATTTTAGGGAAGGTTTTTTTGCGAAAACTTTTTGTTTTTATGTATAAGCACTTGACAGGTAAGTATGGCGTATGATATAATACATTTAACAATTAGTTTAAATGTTAAATGAAGGGAGAAGTAAATTGAGCTTACAAGCAACTCTTAAGGCACTGTCCGACCCGACGAGAAGAGAAATACTTGAGATGTTGAAGGGCGGAAGAATGTCAGCCGGTGATATAGTGGCGAAATTTGACGTTACCGGCGCCTCGATTTCCAGGCATCTCTCGGTGTTGAAGGAAGCCGATCTAATTCGCGATAAGCGAGAGGGAAAGTTTATTTTTTACGAGATTAATACCTCGGTTTTGGAGGACATATTGTTCTTTGTAACTGGTCTGAAAGGAGATAAAAATGATTAAAAATAACAAGTGGAAATTTTTATTTTCTTCCATAATTATATTACTGCCTATGCTTTTCGCAATTCCCGTGAAGGCGAGGGGTGGAATATTTGCGGATGATTTTATGGGAGTTTTCTTCATAATGCCGATAATTATGCTTGTTACTCATATTTTTTGCCTTTTTATTGAGTCGAGGCAGAAGCATGAGCAGGGAAGAAAAATAACGACTCTTATATATTCGATTGCTCCGATAATATCGCTCTACGTTGGTGCGATTATGCTGGCAATTGCGATGGGCTACGAGTTCAGCCTGACGGTTATTACAGCGCCGTTTCTTGGTATTTTGTTTATTGTTTTTGGCAATTATATGCCTAAGGCACGTCAAAATCACACCTTCGGAATTAAGATAAAGTGGACACTGGAAAACGAAGAAAATTGGAACGCCACTCACCGATTTACAGGTAAGCTTTGGGTGGTTATGGGTGTTGTGATGCTATTTACAGTATTTCTCCCCGATATACTTTTCTTTATAGCATTCACGTTGATAATGCTTGCCGTAGTTATTTCTTCCGTAGTCTACTCCTATCGCTATTATAAGAAGCAGCTTGCCTCGGGCGAAGCCGAGATTATTGAGAAAAAAAGTAACAAGAAAACCATAATTTTCTCCGTTCTTGCTTCGGCAGTGGTTGTCATAATTTTGGCCGTAATTACGTTCACGGGTAAACTTAACTTTACTTTTGAGGAGGAAAGGCTTGTAATTGGCGCAAGTTTTGGCGGCGGAACCGAAATTAATTATTCGGATATTGAGTCTATTGATTATCGCGAGGACGGAGTGGGGGGCACACGTATTAGTGGCTTCGCTTCGGCAAGACTGTTATACGGTTGGTTTAAAAATGATGAGTTCGGCAACTATCTCCGCTACACCTATGCAGGTGGTGGCGATGCTATTGTTATGATTGTTGATGGCGAGGAAGTTGTAATCGCTGACGTAGATAACGACGGCACCCGGGCACTTTACGAAGCTTTGATAGAAGGGATGAAATGATTATGAAGGCTATTGAAACATTCGAACTTACAAAATATTACGGTCAGACACGCGGTATTGAGGGCGTGAGTCTTTCGGTAGAGAAAGGCAAGTTTTTTGGATTTATCGGTCCTAACGGAGCGGGTAAATCGACCCTTATCCGCACGCTTCTCGGTCTTATATCTCTCACATCCGGCAGGGCGGAGATCCTTGGAAGAGATATAACCACCCATAAGATCGAAAATCTCCGCGAGATCGGTTATCTCCCCTCCATAGCATCCTTCTGGAAGGGAATGAGGGTTGGCGAAATGCTGAAATTTGCCGCTGATATGCGCGGTGTTGATTGTACCAAGGAGGCCAAAAGGCTCTGCGAGAGGCTTGATCTTGATACCGAGCGTAAAATCGACGAGCTTTCCTTTGGAAACAAGAAAAAAGTCGCTATAATTTGCGCTCTTCAGCACAAGCCAAGTCTGTATATTCTTGATGAGCCCACGGGCGGTCTTGATCCCCTTATGCAGCAGGAATTTTTCAACATTCTGAAGGAGCGTAACAGAGATGGCGCAACGGTGTTCCTCTCATCGCATGTGCTTTCCGAAATAAAGAAATATTGCGACAAGGCGGCGATTATCAGAGAAGGCGGAATTCTTCTCTCGGACAGCGTTGACAATCTCGCTCACACCGGTGTGAAGAAGGTTAGCGTAAGAGGAGTTGCAAACCTTCCGTTGCTTGCCGGAATAAGTGACATAAAGAAGGAGGACGAGCGAATTTCCTTTCTTTACAGCGGTGAGGTTAGCGAGCTTCTTTCGACTCTCTCGGCTCTCAACCCGACCGACGTAAATATCGGAGATCCCGAACTTGACGAAATATTTATTAATTATTACGCTAAGGAGGAAAAATAAAATGAAGATTACACTCCTTTTCCATGAAATAAAACGAAATAAGCTTTCTGTTATCATCTGGTCTGCGGTACTTGCTTTTGTGCTTGGGGTTTGTATTTTTATATACCCGGAGATGCAGACTCAAATGGGGGACATCGGGCAGATGTTTGCAGATATGGGTGCGTTTTCGGATGCCTTCGGCATGGATAAGCTCAACTTTGGCGAATTTATGGGATACTTTGGTGTCGAGTGCGGAAACACGCTTGGCATAGGTGGTGCTCTCCTTGCAGCAATAGTTGGCATCAGCGCACTCTCCAAGGAGGAACGCGAAGGCACCGCCGAGATTCTTCTTACTCTTCCTGTTTCGCGCAGAAGAGTTGTTAGCGAAAAGCTTTTATTCTGCATTTTCCACATTCTCGTGGTGAATGCTGCGGTATTCATCACCTGTATGCTCGGCACTCTTGCAATATCGGTTGAAGCGGATTTTGGACAGATGGCTTTGATTTTGTTTTCTTATTTCCTGATGCAGCTTGAGATTATGGCTATTACCTTTGGTCTTTCTTCTCTGCTGAAGCGCGGCGGATTTGCTATAGGTATCGGTATAGGCCTCGGCTTCTATTTTATGAACATTCTTGCAAACCTTACTGATGATCTTGAGTTCCTTAAATACCTTACTCCCTTCGGGTTCGCGAATAGCGGACACATTATCTCCGAGGGCGGTCTTGAGCCTATTTCCTTGACCGTTGGAGCGGTTCTGTCGGCCTTTGGCATTGTGCTTGCTTATTATCACTACGAAAAAAAGGATATCGCATAGTAAAATCGCGCGAAATATTGTGATTAGTTTAACAAACCACTTGACTAACGGCGATAAATGTGCTATTATATACTTTGTGTGAAAATATTTTAAGGAGATTATAAAAATGGCAACTTACAACAAGAAAAACATCGAAGATATCGACGTAGCCGGCAAAACCGTGCTGGTTCGTTGCGATTTCAATGTTCCTATGAAGGAAGGCGTTATCACCTCTGATAAGAGAATTATCGGCGCGCTTCCCACTATCAAGTATCTTCTCGGTCAGGGCGCAAAGGTTATTCTTTGCTCTCACATGGGCAAGCCCCACGCAATTCTTTCCGAGAACTTTGGCCTCACCAAGAAGGAGAAGAAGGCAGTTGAGGCTCTTCCCGCTGAGGAACAGGCAGCTGCTACCGCAGATTATCTTGCAAAGGCTCTTGTATCCGACAAGAAAAAGCTCACTCTCAAGCCCGTTTGCGTAAGACTTAACGAGCTTCTCGGTGAGGGAACAGTTACCTTCGCAGAGGATATCATCGGTCCCGATGCAAAGGCTAAGGTTGCTGCTCTCGAGTGCGGTAAGGCTGTTCTTCTTGAGAACACCCGCTTCGACGTTCGCGAGACCAAGAACGGCGCAGAGCTTGCAAAGGAGCTTGCTTCCTATGCTGATATTTTCGTAAACGATGCTTTCGGCGCGGCTCACAGAGCACACGCTTCTACCGCAGGCGTTGCTGATTATATTCCCGCAGTTTGCGGTTACCTTATCGAGAAGGAAATCTCGGTTATGGGTAAGGCTCTTCAGAATCCCGAGAGACCCTTCGTTGCTATTCTCGGCGGCGCAAAGGTTGCTGACAAGCTTAACGTTATCGACAACCTTCTTACAAAGGTTGATACACTTATCATCGGCGGCGGTATGGCATTCACCTTCAACGCTGCAAAGGGCTACGGTGTTGGTAAGTCTCTTCTTGACGAGACCAAGATCGACTACTGCAAGGAGATGATGGCGAAGGCTGAGGAGCTTGGTGTTAAGCTTCTTCTTCCCGTTGACAACGCTATTGCAGACAGCTTCCCCAATCCTATCGACGGTCCTATCGACGTAGAGTATGTTGACTCCGACAAGATTCCTGCTGACAAGGAGGGCCTTGACATCGGTCCCAAGACAGCAGCTCTCTATGCAGAGGCAGTTCTTTCCGCAAAGACAGTTATCTGGAACGGTCCTATGGGCGTGTTCGAGAACCCTGTTCTTGCAAAGGGGACTATCGCGGTTGCTCAGGCTCTTGCTGATAGTGACGCTATCACAATCGTTGGCGGTGGCGACTCTGCAGCAGCATGCGAGCAGCTCGGCTACGCATCCAAGATCACTCACATTTCTACAGGCGGTGGCGCATCTCTTGAGTTCCTTGAGGGTAAGGATCTTCCCGGTGTTTCCTGCCTCCTTGACAAGTAATTTTTGGCATAAACCCCCGTTTTCGGGCAGACTCGACGTAGGTAACTACGCCTTCGACCCGAGAACAACGCTTTCTGATCAGAAATTCCATTGTCAATCAAAAAGCCAATCTTTAAAAATTAAAAGGAAAAAATAATGAGAAAAACAGTAATTGCAGGCAACTGGAAGATGAACATGACGCCTGCACAGACAAAAGCTTTTATTACCGAGCTCGCTCCTATGGTGGCGGGAATGAATAAGTGTGACATCGTGCTTTGTGTTCCTTACGTTGATATTGCTACCGCGGTTGAAGCCGCGAAGGGAACTAATATCAAGATCGGCGCTGAGAACGTACACTTCGCTGAAAGCGGTGCTTACACCGGTGAGATCAGCGCGAAGATGCTCTGCGAGATCGGTACAGAGTATGTTGTAATCGGTCACTCCGAGAGAAGACAGTACTTTGGTGAAACCGATACAACCGTTAATCTTCGCACCAAAGCAGCTCTTGCTGCAGGCTTGAAAGTTATCCTTTGCCTTGGCGAGGTTAAGGACGAAAGACTTAACGGAATCACCGATGAAGTGGTTAGAATGCAAACAAAACTTGACCTTTTGGGCGTTTCTGTCGAGGAAATGAAGAATGTTATCATCGCTTACGAGCCCGTTTGGGCGATCGGAACTGGTCTTACTGCGACCCCTGAGCAGGCTGACGAAACCTGCGGTGTTATTCGTGCAGCTCTCGCCGAGCTCTTTGGCTCCGAGGTTGCCGAGAGCACTACTATTCAGTATGGCGGCTCTATGAACGATGCTAACGCGGCAGAGCTTCTTGCAAAGGTTAACGTTGACGGCGGACTTATCGGCGGAGCTTCGCTCAAGACCGACAAGTTTACTGCAATCGTTAAGGCAGCAAACGCATAAATTTCGAGAATTAATAAAAACAGGGGCGGAAGTGTAATCCGCCCCTTCGTTTAGCGTGAAAAAAGGAGGCACAAGTCTCCTTTTTTGTTTTTTTCTTTAGCTTTTTATCGTTTGAAATCACTGTATTATAGGCGAGAGTAGGTGTCAAGCAATAATGATTAAAAAATATTAAATTTTGGTATTGACTTTTATATATTTATTTGCTATAATATATGGTGAATAAAACTTTTGTGTACAAAATTGTGCAAAAACCGCCTTTGCGGAGAAGAGAGGTAATCATTTATGCTTGATGTTTTTGGCAAAAATATGAGTGATAAAAAGGCTCGTATTGCATCATTGCGTGAGACTCTTGAGGGTGATAAAAAGCGTGTTTCCGACGAGTTGGCATATTTTAAGTCGGTTGCCAGAGATATCATCAAGTCGAGAAAGAGAGTAGAGAACGCTGAAAGTTCATACGAAAAGCGTGAGTCTGAAAAGAACGCTATGAAGCTCGAGGACGCAAACGACGAGCTCGCTGCTACCATCGCAGCGCACAAGGATAGCGAAAATCAGATCAGAATTCTTCTTGAAACTGTTAGAGAGGATTACTCTGTGATCGCCGATGAGTACGGCGGTAAGAAGGCTGACAAGATTATGGATGCCTACGAGAAATACTATAACACAGTTATCTCGAGAATGATTGATATTCAAGCGAATTCAGATACGAACGATTATTTTGATGCCAACAATGAGGAGGATGAAACCATGGCAATTCCTGAAATTCCCGTAGCAAATGCTACTCCCGCTCCTGCAGCTGCTCCTGCTCCCCAGCAGAATCCTGCACCCGCATACGCTCCTGCATATCAGTATCCCCAGTACATTCCTGTACCGATGCCTATGCCTTACTCCTATGCGCCCCAGCAGGCTCCCGCAGAGGCTAATCAGACACCTAAAATTGCCCCTGTTTCTATCGACGTTTCTCCTATGCTTGAGAAGGCACTTGAGGCAACTCTTCAAAAGTTCGTGGCTGCATTTGACAAGAAGCTTGATAAGTTCGTTAAGGAATATCCCGTTAATATTCCTGTTCCTACCGCTGTTGTTGCAGCACCTGCTGCATCCGGTGAGGTTGCATCCCTTGAGGGTGCTGTTCTCGGTGAGGAGCAGGCTTTGGTTGAGAAACTTTCCGCTATGCTTGAGACTCTTCAGACTCTCAGCGCGGCTATGAATGATCTCAGCACCCTTTGTGCAGACATCGCTGTTAAGCAGAACACCGCTAACGAAATGCAGCGTCAGACCAACGATATTCAGCGTCAGACCCTCCGTGAGCAGAAGGGTATCCAGGTTGGCCAGAGAGTTGTTAATCAGGACCAGGCTGCCATTGTAGAGGAGCAGAACGCTCTTCAGAATCAGCAGAAGGCTCTCCTTGAAAGCCAGAAGGCTCTTGTTGAGGGACAGCAGGCTATGGAGGAGACTCATCGTCTTGTAGCAGAAAATCAGGCTGCTATTGACGAGGCTATGAAGTCGGCGGTTGCTGCACAGAAGGAAATCATCTCTGCTCAGCAGGCTATCAATTCCGCTAACGCAAAGACCCTCGACGTTCAGAATGACGTTGCTGAGAAGCAGGCAGCAAACCTTGCTCTCCAAAAGGAGGCTCTTGCAGCACAGAGACAGATGATCCGTGACAACAAGAAGACTCTTAGCAAGATGGCTAAGGAAGACGCTCCCGTAGAGGAATAATACATAAAAATGAAACCTAAAAGGGGACGGCTCACATTTAGCCGTCCCCTTAATTATTACAAGACTTACAAATTAAATAACAACTGCGTCCTCATCAGCGGTGGAATCATGCTCTGCGGCAACAAGCTGTACGTGGTAGGCGTCAATAACCGCTTCCTCGAGTGCTGCTCTAAAGTCAGAGTTGATGGGATGAACAATATCTCTGTATGTTCCGTCGGGATTTTTTCTCGAGGGCATAACTATAAAGTATTTGTCTCTGGCGTAAATAACCTTAATATCGTGAACCGCAAGGCAGTCGTTGAACGTTACCGAAACGATCGCCTTCATAGGTCCTTCCTCAAAAAACTTTCTGATCTTGATGTCTGTTACCTGCATAAATAAAATTCCTTTCCTGTGTTGTGCACTTTGTTTTAGATTACGAATATATTATACAGTAAGAATGTTAAGATTATTCAATCAATAAATGATATTTTTTTAAATAAAGTGTTATATTTCTGTGTTAAAATTTAGAATAAATAATTAACAAAACAGGAGAAAATGTCTAAATATGCATTATTCGACTCTTCAGGATGGAGAAAGAATTTCATTCGACAAAATTCGCAGGCTGGCGCGGGATCCATCTCGAAAGGTGCATTTTATCGGTGTTGGCGGTGTGTCGATGTATTCGCTTGCGATGCTTACGATGAAGCGTGGAGCGAAGGTTAGCGGTAGCGACCGTGAGTCGGGAGAGCATACCGAAAAGCTACAGCTCTCCGGCGCAACGATTTTCACGGAACATCGTGCGGAGAATCTGCAGGGGGTGGACCTTGTTGTTTTTTCACACGCTATCAGCGATGATAACCCCGAGCTTTTTGAGGCAGAGAGGCTGAAAATTCCGGCTGTATCCCGGGCGGAGTACCTTGGTGCGCTTATGCTTGACTATTCGAAGCGCATTGGTGTATCCGGCACTCACGGAAAAAGTAGTACGGTTGCAATGCTGGATACTATATTTTTGGGATCCGGTGTTTTTCCGACCGTTCTCTCGGGTGCGGACTTGCCTATTGGCGAACCTATAAGATTTGGCTCTAATGGTCTGCTCATCTATGAGGCTTGCGAGTATAAGGACTCATTCTTGCGCTTTTCACCCAGTATTTCGGTGGGACTAAATCTTGAGATGGACCATCCGGATTATTTTAGCGATACATCCCAACTTCGAGAGTCCTTTAGAAGGGCGCTTGGACGGGCAAGTTCTCTGGCGCTTTTGTCAGGTGATGATGAAAATCTCCTGGAGGTAAGAAAGAATCTTGGCACAAAGGCCCTCACATTCGGTAGGAGCGAAGGCTGTGATTATCGGTATAGCGTTGTTTCCTACACAGATGAGGGATATATTTTCTCGCTCTCGCGCTTTGGAAGTGAAATTGGACGCTTTTCGCTGAACATTCCTGGAGAATATAACGTTCATAACGCCACGGCGGCTATCGTAACAGCCTTGGAGTATGGCTTGGACGTCGGTGGTGTAGCGGATGCGATTGCAAGTTATAGGGGAATTCCGCGCAGACTCGAGCATATTGGTAGTCGCTTCGGCAGGTTGGTTTTTTATGATTATGCGCATCATCCTACCGAAATTGCGGCGTCGATAAATGCCTTAAAGTCGTACATGCGTATGCCCATAACCGTTATTTTCAAGCCGCATACTTACTCGAGAACGAAGGCCCTCTGGAAGGAACTTTGCCAGGCGCTCTCGCTGGCAGATCATTTGATTTTGCTCGACATTTATCCCGCGAGGGAGCAGCCGATTGATCAAATCAGCTCCGAGAGACTGGCGGAAGAGATTAAAGATGCCATATATTCCTCGAATGATGATATTTTATTCAAACTGGATTTTCAAACTCGAGGAGGTATTGTCCTTATGGGTGCGGGCGATTTTAAAGATATAAAGGATGAAATTGTAAATAACTATTAACATAAAGCTCAATTATTCGGATAAAAACTATTAAAAGGAAGGAAAACAAAATGAAAAAACAACCCATTCTTGTAAGTGCGTGTTTGCTTGGAGTGTGCTGTCGATACGACGGCGAGAGTAAGCCCTGTTCGTATGTTACAAAATTGAGAGAGAATTTTGTGCTCCTGCCTGTTTGTCCCGAAGTTGACGGTGGTCTGCCCACTCCTAGAACTCCTAGCGAGCGCTTTGGAGATAGAGTTTTGATGCGTGACGGCAAGGACGTGACCGAAAATTACGTCAGGGGAGCAGAGCAGGCTCTTGAGAGGGCAAAGCTTTTTGGTTGCACCGCTGCTATTCTTAAAGCGCGTAGTCCTTCCTGTGGCAAAGGCAAAATTTACGACGGCAGCTTTTCAGGAAATCTCACCGAGCGTGACGGCGTTTGCGCCGAGCTTTTGATAAAAAATGGTATTGAAGTCTTTACCGAGGACGAAATTGAAAGTTTTTTGGCAAAATTCTCTTGACATTAGCTTAAATTAGGTATAAAATAAAGAAAAAAGAAAGGAGCGACGAAAATGTCGGATGGACGAAGTAACCCTCACGGGTATTATGAAGTAAATACATATAAGCTTGGTTTGTGCCGTCTTTTCGCGCGCTTTGAATTTTAGCGATTGACGGACTCCGAGCTCAGAAGGAGGCCGAAATGGAAGAAAAAATGACTAACTACGGTCTCTTTGGCGAGAGAATTATCACGCCGGAGGGACTTTTAGCTTTACTTGAGGAAAAGAAGTATTCGGATGTTAAATTGTTGGTTGGGGACATACCTGCTCCCGACCTTGCGGAAATTTTTAACGAGATTGATGAGAGATGGCACACCATTCTCTTCAGACTTCTTTCAAAGGAGCTGGCGGCGGAGACCTTCGTAGAGATGGATTCCGACCTTCAGGAAAATCTTATTCAAAGATTCTCCGACCGAGAGCTCTCGGACATTCTTGATGAGCTTTATATCGATGATACGGTTGATATTATTGAGGAGATGCCTGCCAACGTGGTTAAGCGTATCCTCAAGAACTCGAACAAGGAAGACAGAGATATTATCAACAATATTCTTCGCTATCCCAAGGATTCTGCCGGCACGGTAATGACCACCGAGTACGTGCGATTTACAGGTGATATGACGGTTGCTGATGCGCTGCTTCACATTCGTCGAGTTGCGATTGACAAGGAGACCATTTACACCTGCTACGTCACCGATAAGGACAAGCGTATACGCGGAATCGTGACCGCGAAGGATCTGCTTATATCAGATCCCGACCGTGATCTGGCCGAGATAATGGATGAAAATGTTATCACTGTTCACACTCACGATGATAAAGAAGAGGTGGCAATGAAGCTCGATAAATACGGCTTCCTGGCTATTCCTGTCGTAGATAACGAGCAGCGTCTCGTTGGTATCGTAACGGTTGACGATGCTCTTGAGGTTATTATCGAAGAGTCGGAGGAGGACTTCGCGAAAATGGCAGCGATCACCGCTGCCTCTGATACTCCCTATCTTAAAACTACCGTTTTTGATATTTGGAAATCTAGAATTCCGTGGCTTCTTATTCTTATGCTGTCTTCTACGATTTCAAGTGCAATTCTTGGCGGATTTGAGGCGGCTTTATCTCCTGTTTTAGTGCTCTTTATTCCCATGATAATGGGAACGGGTGGTAACTCGGGCGGTCAGTCCTCGGTTACTATTACCCGTAGCATTTCGCTTTCTGAGGTTGAGTTCCCGGACATTTTACGTGTTATGTGGAAGGAGATCCGAGTAGGCGTTCTTTGCTCGGTTGCTCTTGGTGTTGCTACCTTCCTTAAGGTTTGGCTTATCGACGGTATTCTTCTCGGCAATCCCGCGGTGAATTTGACAATTTCTCTTGTCGTATCCCTGTCGCTCGCATTGACTATTATTTTGGCGAAGATGATTGGCGCAACACTGCCTCTTTTTGCAAAGAAAATCGGCCTCGACCCGGCGGTTATGGCTTCGCCGCTTATTACCACGTTGGTTGACGCGCTCTCTCTTATCGTTTATATATTTGTAGCACAGAGTATCTTATCATAAAAAAATCGGTTGCGATTGCAACCGATTTTTCTTTATATTCCTAACATAATTTCAATTATTTCTCTGTCGGTGTCGCTCATACCTTCCTTGGCGAGTCTGCCGACATTTTTGATGGTGTTCTCAACGCCCTTGGTTACGATTCCGTCACCGCTGTGGAACTGATTTCCACTGCGCCACATCTCGTATCCCATAATTCCTGCCTCAACAGCCATTGCAATTTTAGCCGCGCAGGAGGGCTTTGCGCCGTCACAGATCGTGCCCGAAAGAATGGCTACAGCATTTACGAGCGTATGCGAGATTTCGCGGAATTTTCCGCCCTTGAGATAGCAGATTCCGGTGCCTGCACCAACGCCTGCGCTGATTACACCGCAGTAGGCGGACAGAGTTCCGATGCCTGTTTTTTGGTGAATGGTGATGAGGTCGGAAACAATTAGTGCGCGGAGCATTTCATCCTCGCTCTTGCCCATATCATCTGCGTAGATCTTAACGGGAACAGATGCAGTGATGCCCTGGTTTCCACTACCGGAGATGATGCAAACAGGCATTTCACAGCCACTCATCCTTGCATCCGAGCCTGCTGCTGCATAGGCTCTTGCTCTTCGCGAGATGTCGTTGCCCATTGAGAGCATAACCTTTCCTATCTGCGCGCCCCAGCATCCCGAGAGACCTTCTTCGGCAATCGCCATATTAAGCTCGATTTGTCTTTTGAGATAGGGGCGGAGCTCGGTGAGGTCAACAGTGTCGGCGTACTCAACAATGTCCGCTACGTTAAGCAGCGAGAAGTCGGGAGCGTAGCCGCTTTCCTCAACGATGGTTTTTTCTGCGTATTTTGAGGTGATGTTTTCTCGGTTTGCCAGCACCTCGGTAACATTGGTGTGCGCGCCGCTGATTTTAACGGTCGCGTCGTTTTCGTTAAGCCTGCCGTAAAGCTCTAGCTCAAAGCTGCAGCTGCCGTTAAGCTTGCTTATACCGATTTTACACTCACGCATTACACGGTCAATTTCGGGCTCGTCCTTTGTCGAGAGGATGGTCAATACTTCAAGCTTTTTGTTGGGGCATGCCGCAACCAAGCCTGCCGCCAGAGCTGCCTCAATACCATGTCTGCCGCCGGTTGCGGGAACGATAACGCTTTTAACGTTTTTGATGATGTTTCCGCTGAATTTAGCCGAAATTTCGGTGGGAATACCTCCAAGCGCCTCGCCAAGAATAGACGCGGCATATGCTATAGCGATCGGCTCTGTGCAACCCATAGCAGGGCGTAACTCGGCTTTTAATATGGTTTCGTATGTACTTTTTGTAAGGCTGTCAAGCATCCTTCGTACCTTCCTCGTTTTGATCTAAATAGATTATATAACAAAAATTACGTGAGGTCAATAATCTTTTATTTAATTTCGATGATTTTGTTGATAAATTCCTCGTAGCTTGCGAGATTTTCGGCATTTTCATCAAGCTCTGCATAGTTTTCAGCACGAATTCGGGAGATGAGGAAATTCTCGATCCAATACATAAATTTCGTGTTAGGCGAGAGCTGCTCAAGCACCTTCATTCTACGATACATGGGTGCTCCGTCTGACGCATCACGCCAGGTGTCAACAAATGCGAGGTCGAATTTCTCGCCCGGCATCTGCTCTTCGGCGTATTTGAAAGCATCTGCATTGACGATTTTGATTTTATGTCTGTTTGGCATCTTCGGGAGGATGTGCTCGGTGAAGAGCTTTATAACCTCGCTTGAGAGCTCAACAACGGTTATAGATTCGACTTCGGGCTTTTCTGACACCATATAGGCGTAATATCCGAGGCCAAGACCAAAGGTTACAACTTTGCCGTGCGCGGCTTCGATAGCTCTTTCGCAGGTGTCAAGGTCAACCGGAGTGAGCGTCATCCACTCATTGCCGTCTTCAAGAATAGCGGGAAAAGAGAACTCCTCGCTGAAAAATCCGAGAGGCGGAACCTCGCTAAAATCATCGAAAATCATCATATCGTCGCATATAACCGCCTGATATGCCGAATATTTCTCGATGCGTATCTCCCAATTTCCGTTTTTTATGTCGGAGAGTGGGATATTTTTATAATAAGGATTTTCGGTATATTTTTTAGTGTCTAGAATTCTAACCGACGGGGTGAGATAATTCCTGATAAGCACTCTGTCTTCGCTATTTGCAAAATCCAGTGCGAAAATCTCCGAGAGCAGAGCTACAATAGCCTCTTCCTTGGTAATACTACCGTCCGCTGTGAGGGCGATAATCATGTCAGCGGTGATAACCTCGGGATATCTCTCAAGATATTCGGCGTAAAGGCGCGTTACCTTGAAGTTCCGATTAAAGGTTTCTCTCAACCTTTGTATCTTAATTTTGTCTTTTTCATTCATCGGTTGTGCCTCAAAAAATGAATTTTTAGGTAAATATGTAAACTATGGCTTACAAATTCCACAGGAAGAGTAGCCTTCCGCTATAAGTTCCTCGCGCGTACCTTCGTACTGCTCTCGATTTTCTTCACTGATGCTGTCGGCACAGGATTTATTTGGATAGTGGAACTTTTTGCTTTTTACATTGAGTATGTATACTATCACAACACCGTTGTTTGTATTATCTTCGGGGGTAGCTGTCTCGCTGTTTTCCTCCTCATCAAGGTCGGGCAGAGGCTGACCCTCGGCTACGTTTGCACCGATGAAATAGTCAATATAAACACCAGGCTGTACGTTGTAGGCATAAATACAGAATTCGATGCCCCGTCCGTTGTCCTCGACAGAGAATGCCTCCATTAGAACACCATTTGCAACGTAATTGAGTCCGGTGTACATCGGGGTTACTCTGTACATAACGTGATTTCCCGTGCTCTCTACATAATCTGCCACCATATTTTCGAAGGGAAGCATACCTTCAATGTTCATATATCGCGTGCCCGTTATGAGATTTTTCTCATTATCGTTCTCGCCCGCAAGCTGAAAACCGATAAGATGGCAACGGTTGTATACGTAGTTGTTTTCTACAAAATCGTAGGTGTTATTATTAGAAATTCCGTTGTACTCCCAGCCCGATGGAATGATGTTCGCAATATCGCTTCTTTCCTCGGTGGGCATTATTTCTATGCCAATGCAGGCAAAGGCTACCCCGCATCTGCCGAGTGCGTCAAGCGGAGAATATGACTCAAAAGCCTTGTCTGTTATTTCGTTGTCGGTAAAGAATGGCTCGTTTCCGTTGATCTCGACGTAGGGGCTTCCGCTGTAATCGGGTATGTCGTTGAGCGTTATCTTCTTTTTACATCCCGAGAATAGCGAGAGAATAATAATTATTGCAAGTGCAAGCGATGAGAGCCTGATGCTAAATCTTCGTGTCATATTTCTCTCCTTTGTTAATTGCTATTTTTATTATAGCAAATAAATTCAATTTTTGCAACGCAAAAATTCATAAATCGACAAAAAAAGAAAAACAAAGAGCCTCCAAAAGACTTGACAAGGAAGGCTGATTTTTGGTACAATAAAGACAGAAACAAAAGGGAGGCAGATATGCAGAAAAAAGAAATTAGAGTTTCCTTCAGCAAAAAATGCGGAAAAGTCAAGCCGCTAAATTGCATAAATGGTGGCCCTCGCTCGGGCGGATATGACCTTCCTTTTGATTTTACCGACGAATTTATTGAAATGGGCGTCCCGATGGTTCGAACCGCCGGTTCGGCAGGTGAGTACGGACTGAATCAGTATGTAAACGTTCATTGCATCTTCCCGAATTTTGATGCCGATGAGAGCCTTGAGGAATCCTATAATTTCCTTCCAACAGATCTTTATCTCGCGTCTATAAGAGATTCCGGCGCAGAGATTTTCTTTAGACTCGGCGAGGCGAAGGAGCCTTATTCGAGAAAGCATTACGCAAGACCACCGCGTGATTTTGAAAAATGGGCGAGAATATGCGAGCATATCATTATGCATTACAACGAGGGTTGGGCTAACGGTTTTAAGCTTAACGTTAGATTTTGGGAAATATGGTCGGCACCCGACTCGAGAGAGTGCTGGGATGGTGATGGAACAGATTACTTCGAGCTTTATCGTATAACGGCAAATCATCTCCGGGAGAGGTTTCCAAGAATTAAAATCGGTGCTTACGGAATGAGAGGATTTTACTCGCTTAACCGTCTTGACACCACCGAGGAGATGAAGGGATACGTTCCCTTTATGCAGAAGTTTTTTGCATATATAACCGCGGAATCAACATACGCACCTCTCGATTTCTTTACCTGGGCGTGCTACACCTCTAATCCTGAAGAGCTTGCAATGCACGCGAATTATGCGCGAAATCACCTTGACGTAGCAGGACTTCGTCGCACAAGAAGTATTCTCTGCGAGTACAATACTGCCGACAGAGGCGGAACACCTCCGCCACTTCGTCCAACGATGCCCTCTGAAATAGGCGCATCCTTGATTATGGCGCAAAAGAGTCCGGTTGACATGGTAATGTACTCGACATCCGACATTTATTCGAGAGAAAATTCGCTTTTCTCAATGGATGACCATACTACTCCGCATCACTATGCATCCTACGGTGTGATGCGAGATTTCGGAAAGCTTTACAAACTTGGAAACGTCATTGATACGGGCGATGACCACCGCAAGGAGCTTTACACTCTTGCTGCTGTGGGTGCCGATGAGGGCGCGATTATGGTTGTTGTTCGCAACTATGAGGGTAGGGTAGAGCTTGTTATGGATTCGACTCCGTTCGACACCTGCATTGTTTCTAAAACCGTTCCCGGCGGAGAGCGTGGAGTTGGCTCTGTCTATCGCTCAAAGGATATTGATATTTCTTCGGGCAGATTGATTTTGTCTGTTAGCCAGGGGGAAATTTACTTTATTTCGCTGTTCAATAAATAAAAAAAGACACCATCATCGTGCAACTATAAAATGTGGGATGATGGCGTTTTTTAATAACTATTATTTACATTCTGAACCCTGATGCAGGTTTTTCTCCTGAATTTTGCGTGTTATCTTGTCGATGGTTTCGGTTTTTCTTAAGTTCCATTCTGGCGCGATAAGAAGATCCCGAGGGCAATCTCCTGTCAGTCGGTGAATAACGGTTTCGGAAGATGTGTGAGAGAGAATATACACCACAGAGTCCACGTATTCCTCTTGAGTAGGCGGAGTAAATTCTCCTTCTTCGTACATTTTGGCGAGTCTTGTGCCTCTCATAACGTAGATAGAGTGAATTTTGATGCCGAACGGTTTGAAATTGTTGACGTATTCGGCGGTTTTCTTAACGTCATCAGGACCTTCTCCCGGCAGACCAACTATGAGATGTACTACCACGGGGATTTCGTATTGCTTGAGTATTACCATTGCGCGTTCAAAGACTGCTCGATCGTAGCCTCGATTGATAATCTTTGCAGTTTCGTCATTAGCTGTCTGGAGTCCAAGCTCCACCCAAACGTCACATTTATCTTTGTAGGATGCAATCAATCCTGCAACATTCTCATCAATACAATCTGGGCGTGTGCCGATCGCCAGAACTTTAATTCTCTCATCTATCAGCGCGGCATCATATCTTTCCTTCAGGACGGAAATTGGAGCATAAGTATTTGTAAAATTTTGAAAATATGCGACGAAAAGCTCGGTTTCCTTTGCATCCTTCAGCGCGGTTCGAACCTGCGCGGTTATGGAATTGCTTGGGTCAATA
Organism: Eubacteriales bacterium; assembly: GCA_045654725.1. GTDB lineage: Bacteria > Bacillota > Clostridia > Oscillospirales > CAG-272 > UBA1740. Next base: position 74,191 of record JAZONX010000042.1, on the reverse strand, counting down.
TGCTCGCCCGCGCCACGCTCACCGCAGTAAATACATCCACCAACTCCGCAACGTCCGTCACGGTTTGGGCAGGAGAATCCACCGTCAATGCATATTTTACTGAGTCTTTTTCCGTATTTCTCTCTGAAATATCCGCTCAAATTATTGTATAACGTCATCTCGGTAGCTCCTCCTTTTCTGTATTTATCATATTTTATCATAAAGTGAAAGAAAAAGTCAAGTCGCAGTAATAATCTCCCTGTTTTTGCACAAAATATTTTTGCAGGAAATATTGCAAAGGAGATTTATTATGGAAAAGAAGAATGATAAGCCTAAGACGGTTAATCAGACCGAAAAGAATAACGTTAGAAATTACCGAAAGGATGCGCCCGGTGCGGTGTCGGGAATCAACACCCCCGGTATTGAGCTTCCCGCATTTAATCCTCCGGTTCCGAACAGAGCCTGGACGGCGATGCGCCAGGGAGTTGATATTGATCAGCTCTCCGAGGAGGAAAAGCGTGACCTCTATCTCGGTCGCGATAACATTTTTTGATAGCATGGCTGCCTTGATTTATTCGGGGCAGCCTTTTACGTTGCAAAGTTTTTACTTTTTGTTGACATTCTTCATACTTTTGAGTATAATTGAGTCAACAAATGAAAGGAGAGAGCTATGATAAGAGAATTTTCTGTTCGCGCTAAAGCCTCTAACGGAAAGGCGAGAGCCCTGTTTATTATTTGTATGGTATCGGCGTTTGCGCTGATATCGGCATCGATGCTTTCTCCGTTATATAAAGGAGTTATCGGCCTGGTTGGAGTTGTGCTTCTTGCGGTAGCCATTACTCTTTACACGAAGTACGTTGTCGCGGAGTATTTCTATGACGTCACCATTGACAACGATGGCAGACCTCTCTTGGTTGTGCGCCGGGTCGTTGGAAATAAGCAGAGCACACTATGTCGCATCGGTCTTTACGAGGTGATGAAAATAGAGGGCGAGAGTGCAAAGGAAATGCGCGAGCACAAAACTCCAACCGACACTAAAAAGTATTTATATCTTCCAACCCTTCTTCCGGATAGGGTCTACCGATTGACAACATCGACAAAGTATGAGAGGGCGGAGATAGTTATTGAGGTGAGCGAGGAATTCGCATCACTTCTATCCGCTTGCGTCAAAGAGGCAAGGGAGCTTTACTTTGAGAATGATGAATAATAAAACATTGAGAGGATGCCGAGATGACATCCTCTTTTTGTCGCAAAACTATAACAAAACAAAGATTTATTCGGTGATAAGCTGCTTTGAGCGGACAAGAGCGCCGATAAAAACGGTTGCCGGAATTATGAGAAAGAGCACGCGCAATGAGAGATGACCGTATATTGCGAAGATGAGGAGCGAGCCTGCTGCGGTTAGGATAAATCCTCTAGAGATAAGCTTGGTGTCAAACATAATCGCAAGACCGGATCTTCTCGTATAATAAATTCCCAGCCAGGTCTGTGCCAACTGCGAGAGGAGAAGGGCGATTCCCGCGCCGAAATAACCAAGCGAGGGAATAAGGAGAAAATTCAATGCGAGGCAGACCATTGTACCGATTATGGAAATCGTGGCATTGTATCTGCCCTTGTCAGAGTGCACAAGACCAACAGTGACGGTGTAGGAGATAAATGCAAGTGGAGTCGAGAGTGCAATCGGAAGGACAGCGGGCAGGGCAATGAAATATTCCTCGGGTGCGAGAATTTTAAATGCCTCTGGTGCCAGCGCGCAAAGTCCAAGACTCGTAGCGCAGAATAGCGAAAAGGTGGCGGAAATAACGCGGGAGGTTTTTTTTACCTCAAGGCTATCGAGCTTTCGAATCATCCAGGGGCCGAGTGCTGAGCCTAGAGCCGTTATTGCAAATTGCAGAGCAATGCCGAGTGAGTGAGCCACCGAGTATTTTGCAAGAGCGCCGGCGCCCATAAGCGTAGTGATAAAAAGCTTGTCCGCCTGTCCTGAAAATGCTCCGGATAGGCTGTGCGGAAGGGTTGGCATAGCGGATTTTAGTAGATGCGTTGCCATTTTGAATTTTGGTTTGCCTGGTAAACGAAGCATACGTATCAGTTCGGCTATGGCTATCACAACTGAAATAAAGAGCATAGAATATACTCGAACACCATAACTAGAGCCATACCGTTTAATAACCGTCAGCGAGAATATGACAGGAAGGGCAGAGCCGATAAGCGTTATCCACATCACCTCTTGATATCGATATTGATACCTGGCACGAGCAAGCGATGTAGCGATCACCGTGTCGCACAAAATTTGTAGTGTGAGTGGTAGATATAATGTGCGATCAAGCTCAAAAAATGGCAGAAATGCAAATAATAATATGCAAATCAACAAAGAAAAGGTAACAGAAACAAGCAAAGATGTTTTGATGAAGTCTCCGTTTTTGTCACCAAAAATTTTGTAGCAGCGGTAAATTGCACTTCCCGAACTGATCGCTGAGCAGATTATTGACGCTCCGCCGAGAATGGTCATATAGAGTATTAGTCTGCCGTACTCCTCTCCGCTAATCAGTCGCGTGAAGAAGGGCGTCGCTACTATTCCGATGATTTTACCGACGAAGCTGACGCCTAGGTATGCCATTGATGCTTTGGCAGGCAGATTTATTCGTGATATTTTTTCTTTTATTTTCAAGGCATCCTCCGCCCCTTAACAATCGGTTGAATCGGACTGGTTTCCCATTCAACTTCTGCGAAAAATCCGAGATTGTGTTTTTGAATTGGTAAAACTTGAGAAAACTATTGATTTTTGCGCTCGATTGTGGTATATTTTTTGTATGTAAATCTACTCAAGGAGATAAATCTTATGTTCAAATCTCAATATCTTAACGACCTTATGGAAACCGTCATCAGACGTAATCCCGGAGAGGGCGAATTTCATCAGACTGTTCGCGAGGTGCTTGAATCTATTGAGCCCGTAATCGAGCAGACACCCATTTACGTTACCAGCGGCGTTCTCGAACGCATAGTAGAACCCGAGAGAATTATCAAATTCCGCGTTCCGTGGCTTGCCGATGATGGTAAGGTAATGGTAAACCGTGGCTTCCGTATTCAGTTCAACAGCGCAATCGGTCCTTACAAGGGTGGTCTCAGATTCCATCCCTCTGTAAACGAGAGTATTATTAAGTTTCTCGGCTTCGAGCAGACCTTCAAAAACTCGCTCACAGGTCTTCCCATGGGCGGAGGTAAGGGTGGATCTGACTTCGATCCCAAGGGAAAGAGCGATAACGAGGTTATGCGCTTCTGTCAGAGCTTTATGACCGAGCTCGCAAAATACATAGGTCCCGATACAGACGTTCCCGCAGGTGATATTGGTGTTGGCGCGAGAGAGGTTGGTTATCTTTTCGGTCAGTACAAGCGCCTTCAGAATGAGTTCACCGGCGTGCTCACAGGCAAGGGAATTCCTTACGGTGGTTCTCTTATTCGTCCCGAGGCGACCGGTTTTGGTGCTACTTACTATGCGGTTGAGATGCTCAAGTACTACGGTGACAGCATTGAGGGTAAAACCTTTGCAATTTCCGGCTTTGGCAACGTTGCGTGGGGATGCGTAAAGAAGATAACCGAGCTTGGTGGCAAGGTTGTTACCATTTCCGGTCCCGACGGCTATATTTACGATGAGGATGGCATCAACACCGAGGAGAAGATCAACTATCTTCTTGAAATGCGCGCTTCCTGTCGCAACAGAGCAGAGGATTATGCGGATAAATTCGGTGTTCCCTTCTTCAAGGGTGAGAAGCCTTGGGGCGTTAAGGTTGATATTGTTATGCCTTGTGCTACGCAGAACGAGGTTGACGTTGCTGACGCTGAAAAGATCGTTAACAATGGCGTGAAATATTACATAGAGGTTTCTAATATGCCCACTACCAACGAGGCGGTTGCTTACCTTATGTCCAAGGGTGTTGCGGTTGCTCCCTCAAAGGCGGTTAACGCAGGCGGAGTTTCGGTTTCCGGGCTTGAAATGAGCCAGAATTCCATGAGATATTCCTGGACTGCAGAGGAGGTTGACGCGAAGCTTAAAATGATAATGAAGAATATCTTTGACGCTTCGGTTTCCGCCGCTAAAAAATATGGTATGGAAGGCAATCTCGTTGCAGGCGCAAATATTGCCGGCTTCCTTAAAGTTGCAGACGCTATGCTAGCGCAGGGCGTGGTTTAAACGATTGTACTGCAATCTACACCTCATCAGTCGATACGTGACAGCTTCCACTCAAGAGGAAGCCTTGAAAAGCCTCACATCATTTGTGGGGCTTTTACATATTTTGTTGACTTTTTGGCAAATTTATACTATAATGTAGATGCATTTTGTTTTAGTGAGGTAATGATGAAAAAATACGACGTTATCGCTTTTGATCTTGATGGGACTTTGACCGAGCCTGAAAACGGCCTTATCGAGGGCTTCATTTATGCATTCAAAAAGATGGGTGTTACCGATTACGGAAGCCGCGAGTCGCTTCGAAGATTTATCGGTCCATCACTCTACGTAGTTTGGCAGAATGAGTTCGGGTTCAACGAAACAACCGTTGTGGAGGCCATCGAGAAATTCAGAGAATATTACAATATCTACGGTTGGTGGGATAACAAGGTCTACGACGGTATCGTTGAGATGCTTGAGAAATTGAAGGCGGCGGGGAAAACCATAGTTCTCGCTACCTCGAAGCCTGAAGACACTGCTATTAAGATAATGAAGCTTTTCGGTCTTGACAAGTATTTTGATTTCCTCGGCGGAGCGAAGGGCGACAACCGCGACCACAAGTGGCAGGTGCTCGAGTACAGCCTCAACTCGGTGGATGCTGACAGAAGCAAAGCAATCCTCATCGGTGACAGAATGTACGATGCCGAGGGCGCGAAAATTTGCGGAATCGACAGCCTGGGTGTTTGCTGGGGACATGGAAGCAGGGAAGAACTTCAAAGCTCGGGATTTACTTATATTGTTGACACTCCTGAAGAGATCCTTAAGCTGCTTCTTTAAAGCTTTTATAATTATAAAAAGTGCACAAATCTAAAGATTTTGCGGGAGATTTCGATTCTCCCGCTTTTTTCATCCCTTGTCAGAAAAATTCGGCAAAGATGAACATTTTTCACTTTTTTGACAAATAACTCTGATTTTCGGTTGTTTTATGCAAAGAAAAAACGTTTGTGCAATCTTCACAAAAAGAATACATTTTGAAAAACCGTATTGTAAATTTATTCTAAATATGGTATAATTACTCCAGCGTGATAAAAAATTTTTGTAAGAAAGGAAATTATTATGAGAAACACACGCAAAATTTTAGTTGCTCTCGTTGTCGTAATGGCAATTTTGATGAGCATGGCAGCACTTACACTTACCGCAAGTGCTGAAGCACCCGAGAAGCTTTACCTTACTCCCAATGCGAATTGGAAGAAGGATAACGCTCGTTTCGCTGCTTATTTCTTCGGAAATGGCGAAAAATGGGTAAGCATGACCGACTCCGATGGAGACGGCGTTTATGAAGTTGATGTTCCTGCAGGATACCCCAGCGTTATCTTCTGCAGAATGAACCCCAACGCATCCGCAAATAACTGGAGTAACAAGTGGAATCAGACCGCTGATCTCACTGTTCCTACTGATGGTCCTAACCATTACACCGTTAAGGAAAATACATGGGATAAGGGTGGCGGAAGCTGGAGCACATACGGCTCTACCTGCACTCACAGCAACCTCGGCGAGGCTGCTACCTGTACAACAGCTCAGGTATGCCTTGACTGTGGCGACCCCGTAGCTTCTGCTCTCGGTCACAGCTACGATTCCGCACACAAGTGCGAAAGATGTGGCGGTCAGGCTAGCTTCACAGTTGCAGGCACCGGCGCACACCTTGGCACTGAGTGGGATACCGGAAACACTGCTAACGATATGTCCTATGCTGATGGCGTTTATACTAAAGTATATGAGAACGTTGCAGCAGGCGATTATAAGTTCAAGGTTGCACGTGACCACGATTGGGGTACTGCATATCCCGCTGCTGACGAGGCTTATAGCGTTGCTACCGCTGGCAGCACCGTTACCATCACCTTCGATGGCGCTAATGTTACAGTTGTAGTTGCAGCTCCCTGTGAGCACAACTATGAGCAGGTAGTTGGCTGGCATCCTCAGATGGTAGCTGCTGACTGCGTAACCGTAGGTGTTGACGTTTACATTTGTTCTCTTTGCAGCGCGGTTGAAACCCGTGAAACTGCTATCGATCCCGAGGCTCACGCTTTCTGGGGCGATGAAGAAATTCTCACTCCCGTAAACTGCGCTACCCAGACCAACGGTCTTAAGAAGGTAGCTTGCGCTAACGGTTGTGGTCAGTTTGAAGAACAGACCATTTACTATGAGTACTCTCATGACATGGTTGTAGAGAAGGATGTTCCTGCAACCTGTACAGAGGCTGGCGAATACTACGCAGCTTGCTCAATCTGTGGATTCGTTGAGAGCTACTCGACCGAGGCTCAGGGTCACTACAACTGGTACCTCACTTGCGGTCAGACCGGCACATGTATGGCTGAAGGCTGTGGCGTTGAGTTCACTGTTGTTCACACTGTTGATCCTTGTGAAGGCGGCATGTGCATGAACTGCTGGGAAACTATCGCAGGCGCTCACAACTACGTTGATGGCAAGTGCTCCGTATGTGAAGCAGCAGATCCCGATTACGTAGCTCCCGCTAACGATAAGCTTATCAACTTCTCCGAGTGGGAAGAATTCGCTAAGGGAACCTACGCTGACGGCGATGTTTACAAGTACAACGACATCTTCACATTCATCTATGGCAAGAACTCCAGAGTTGATGGAAGCGAAAAGACCTGGGATGACTTCTCCGGTACTTTGAGATTCAGCCTTGGTGGCAAGACCAATAGCGGTGTTCCCACTAAGAATGCTATCCAGATCACCGTTGACGGTGCTCACACCCTTAAGATCTGGTACGTTGCAGGTGGCGACGGCAGATACTTCGAGCTTCGTGATGCTGATGGCGCAGCTCTTTCTTCCACTACAACCGAGACCGTAAAGAACACTCAGTACTATGCAGAGCTTGAGCTTCCTGCAGCAGGTACATACTATCTCACAATTCCCGCTGATAACAACTACATCTTCCAGCTTGAGCTCGTTGCAAAGGCTTCCGAGCCCGAGACTCCTCACGTTAACACTCTCGTTGTTGGCGACACCAACAAGATCGTTGTTACCGGTAACACTGTTAACCAGTACGACCTTCCTATCGAGTGGGTTACCTTCGTAGTAGACGAAGCAGCTCATTATTCCTTCGTAGGTGATAATGGCGCTCTTGCATACATCTTTGACCTTGAAGGCAACCTCCTTTGCGGTGGCACAGGCGCAGCTAACCTTGAGGTTGGCTACTATGCTATTTGCTTAGGTAACGGCCTTATTGGCGAGTTCAACGTTGCAGTTACTAAGTCTGAGTGGGTTCAGCCTCCTGTTGAGGAGCCCGAGCTTCCTGCTCTCGTTCTTGGCGACAACACCGTTGTTATCGACGGTTCCGTAACTAACCTTACCGGCAATGCTATCGCATGGCTTGAGCTTGTTATCACCGAGGCTGGTACATATAAGGTTTCCAGCGCAGATCTTAACTGCTACATCTACTCCGAGATGAATCTTGCTGACCTCAGCGCTTGTCTCTGTGGCTTCTCCGGTACCGCTACTCTTGAGCCTGGCACATACTATGTATGCGCAGGTAAGGAAGGCGTAACTGGTGAATTCACAGTTACTCTTGAGTCTCTTGACGCTCCCGTTCACAAGAACGCTATCGTTCTTGGTGACAACCACTACATCGTTTCCGAAGAGCTCCTTGCAGCTAAGGCTGAATGGCTTGCAGTTTACCTTGAGCCCGGCACATATGTAATCAATGGTTGTGATCCTCTCGTAGTTTACGTATTCTATGCTAGCCCTGATGCAACTCTTACCGGTACAGAGGCATTCGTTTGGAACGTTGATAACGCTACTTACGAGCTCCTTTCCAGCCTTGAGTTCACCGTTGCTACAGCAGGTTACTACTGGGTAGGCATCAACTTCGACTACATCGGCGAGCAGAGAGAGTTCGATTTTACTCTCGCTGTTAAGCCCGAAGAGCCCGAGCATGAGCACAACTACGTTGACGGCAAGTGCGAGTGTGGTGAGTCCGATCCTAACTATGTTCCTCCCGTTGATGATCCCGTGATTCCCGACGAGCCCACAACTCCCGTTGAGCCCGAGACTCCCGTAGAGGAAGCTCCCAAGCTCAACTTCTTCCAGAGAATCTGGCAGGCAATTCTTAACTTCTTCAAGAATCTTTTCGGCAAGAAGGACTAATTCCTGAACAATAAATATTTGAGAGAGACGCTTCGGCGTCTCTCTTTTTTAATAAAATAAACAAATCGGTTTGTAAAGGTTTCACAAAAATCTTCAAATATTTAAAAGCATATTGTAATATTTTTACGCGTGTGATATAATTAACTAGAGTATTATAATTATAAGAAAGGAACTATATTATGAAGAACAATACTCGCAAAATTCTTCTTGCTCTCCTCCTTGTTTTTACAATGATGATGAGCCTTGTTGCTGTTGGCGTTTCCGCTGCAGATGAGGGCGGCACAACAGTATATTTCCAGCCTACTGCCGAATGGGATCAGTATTCCGAGGCATTTGCTGCTTACTATTGGAATGATAGTGGTAGCGGTTGGGCTGTTTTGGATGCTGTCGAGGGCGAGACCCTGACATTCTCCGCAACAATTCCCGCAGGTTATACAAACATTATTTTCGTTAGCCTTAAGTCTGCTAGTGCAGGCGCAAGTTGGGATAACAAGGATTCTCAGACTGTTGACCTTACTCTTCCTGCAGACGGAAACAATCTCTACGTTCTTGATGAATCTTGGAATGAGAGCTATGAGTGGAAGGGCACAGGCCACTGGACTACCTTCGGTGCAGTTGAAACTCCTGACGAGCCCGAGATTCCCGAAATTCCCGAGACTCCCGACGAGCCCGAAGCACTTACCGGTGATTTCTATCTTGTAGGCTACATCAACAACGCTGACTACGGTATTGTAGACGATGCTGCTAATCTTGGTATTTACAAGTTCGTTGACGGTTCTCTTACCGTTAACTTCACCGCAGACAGCTACGTTCTTGTTAAGACCGGTGAAAACGTATTCTACTACACCCAGTCCTACTGCCAGGACAAGACCGCTACTCTTCACAACGCTTCTACCGGCGCAGGTGAGAAGATGTTCGTTCCTTCGGGTCAGGTAACATTCACTCTTACAAAGGGTGAGGGCGATACCCTCGTTCTTAGTTACGCAGGTGGTGGCAGCGGTACAGTTGCTCCTCCCGTAACTCCCTCCGAGCCCGCTGATAACCCCATCGAGGCGGTTGACGGCTACTACAAGGTATACATCTACAACACCGCATGGTGGGATGTAGTTGCTTACTACACCTGGAACGATGCAGGTGAGGTTCGTTCGGATTGGCCCGGTAACGACGTTTACGAGGATACATATCTTCTTTATCCCGTAATGATTCCCGAGGCATATTCTTACGTTATCTTCAATAACGGTAATGATGTTCAGACAGGTGATATCGCTCTTAACACTATCGATCAGAGCAAGATCGTTTATAACAACGGCACAGGCGAGTGGATGGCTCTTGAGGACTACGATCCCTCCGTTGAGATCGAGAAGCCCGAGCTTCCTTCCGCACCTGATTTCTCCGAGTATGAGACCATCAAGGTTTATCTTGGTGACAACCTTGGTTGGGGCGCTCCCAACTGGTACGCATGGGGCACTCTTGACGGCGCACACATCCAGAATGGCGGTTGGCCCGGTCTTCCCATGGAGTATGACGACGAGATCGGTCTCTACTATGCAGATGTTCCCGTTTGCTTCGAGAACATTATCTTCAACGACGGTTCTAACCAGACTGCTGACCTTAAGGTTCCTGTAAAAGGTTCTGCCAAGGTTGTTTGTGACAATAGCCTTTGCGCAGGTCAGGCAGGCGGTTCTCAGACCGAGAACGATCCTTGGTGCACAGTTGATGAGTTTGAGATTCCTGAGCCTATTCTTCCTCCCGAGCACGACGTTACCGTTGTTGTTAAGAACGACAAGGGTTGGTCCGAGGTTTACTTCTATTACTGGGATGGTGATAGCACTATCGAGTGGCCCGGCACAGCAATGGAGCTTGGTGAGGACGGCCTCTACTATGCGGTAGTTCCCGCAGGTACCCTTCATGTGCTCTTCCACAATGGTGGAACCAATGATGACGGTTCTCTTGAGCAGTCTGCAGACCTCTTCGTTCCCAAGGATGACTACATCCTTTACAACAACGTAGACGGTCAGTGGCACTACTTCGAGATCGAAGAGCCTGATACTCCCGACACACCTGATACTCCTGATACTCCTGATACTCCCGATACTCCTAGCGAGGACGAGACTGAGGAGGAGAAGAAGCCCACTACAACTATTAAGAAGACCTACAGAAAGCTTACCTTCTGGGAGAAGCTTGTAAAGATGTTCCAGGAATTCTTTGACAAGATCTTCGGCGTTTTCAAGAAGAAATAATTTCTTTTAAATAAAAAAAAGAGGACGGATTTTCCGTCCTCTTTTTTGCGCTGCCAATTAAACAACGTATACCTTTTTCATTCTCATAGCGATCTTCGGTCTGTCGCTATAATCTGTGGGAATTGATGCGATCTCGTCAACAACATTCATACCGCTGACAACCTTGCCGAATGCGGCATACTGACCGTCGAGGTGCGGTGCGTTAGCGTGCATAATGAAGAACTGCGATGATGCAGAGTTGGGGTTGTATGCTCTCGCCATAGAGATTACGCCGCGGGTGTGCTTAATAGGATTGTCGTGACCGTTTGCCTTGAATTCACCGATAATATTTTCGTCGGAGCCGCCCATGCCGTTGCCGAGGGGGTCGCCGCCCTGAATCATAAATCCGGGAATGACTCTGTGGAAGATGAGTCCGTCATAGAAGCCTTCGCCTACCAGCTTAAGGAAATTTGCCACTGTCTTGGGCGCAGCCTCGGGATAGAGCTCGAGCTCGATTTTGCCGCCGTTTTCCATTTCAATTACTACCATATTATTATCTCCTTTAGTGTAATTTATATTATATGTAATTATTTTCCTTGTTTAGTCCATAATATTATATAGCGTATTTTCGGGAGGTAGAAATGAGAGATAAATTGATCCGTTTCGCGCTATATTCGGTCGGGATACTTGCTTTTTTAATACTCCTTATATTGGGTGTCAAATATCTGCTTCCCGTTATGATGCCATTCATTATCGCCTGGCTGATTGCAAGCTTCACCCGTGCTCCCGCAGAAACTTTGGCAAAAAAGACACGCGCTTCGGTTAAGGTGACAAGACTTTTGCTCTCGCTTTTGCTTGTGCTTGCAATTCTGCTAGTTATCGGACTTTTCGCGTGGCAGGTGGTGTCCGCCTTGCGCAACCTTCTCGTTGACGTAGGAGAGGGCGGAAGACTAAACGAGCTACTGAACTCTCTGCTATCGACAAAAAAGCCTATCCTTGGTGATAAACTACCCGAGGAGGTTTCGTTTATGATAAGCGAAATGCTTGGCAATATGCTTACCGCCATTCTAACAGGCATTGCCGAGGGTGTTACCTCTGTTGTCACGGCTCTGCCGAGAAGTTTCCTTTTTATCATCGTTACGCTGATCTCGCTCGTCTATTTTTCGCTCGATTACGACAGGATCAGTAGATTTGTCCGTCAGCTTTTGCCGGAGAGACTTGTAGATACGGCGTCACGCCTCTGCCGGGGTATAGTGAGAGTGATAGGTAGGTATATTCGCTCCTATTCTTTGATTATGCTTATTACCTACGGCACGCTTCTCGTCGGATTTTTGCTTCTCTCGGTGGAAAAGCCCTTTACACTCGCTCTGCTTGTGGCTATGCTCGATATTCTGCCAATTATCGGTGTCGGCACAGTGCTGATTCCTTGGGGAGTGCTTGAGATTGCCTTTGGAAGTAAGCTGCTCGGCGTGGGGCTTATAGTATTGTTTGTAGTGAATGCTGTGATAAGGCAGTTCTCTGAACCGAAAATTGTTGGGAAAAGCCTGGATTTGCATCCGATAATAACCTTGATTTTGCTCTATGTTGGCTACGCGTTGTTTGGCGTTGTAGGACTTATTCTTTTGCCTGTCCTTGCCGTGAGCATTGGAGTGGCGTTAAAGAATGATGGCGCCACCGAAATCACATAAAGGCTCGTCCGAGAGCGAAATAGCCTCGTATCCTGCGTTTTGCAGCGCGAGCTGTATAGTCTCGTAATCGGGGTGAGAGGTGACGTCGCCGAAGAAATAGACCTTGTTATCCTGAACGAAGCTTGCTCCGCCTATAAAACCGTAATTGTGTGGGGGCAGGGAAATATGCCCCTCGCTGATGAGGGTGACCTTAATTCCGCGCTCCTTGAGGGTTTTTGCCATGCCTCTGTCGGCTGTAATAGCGTAATTTCCAAATGCGAGTGTCGTGCAAGCGGGGTAACCCTGATTGGTGTGGCAGACGGTGTAACCTAGTTCGCGCGCACGATTTATAATGAAGCTTGATGCGGATTTTGTGTTTATAAACAACGATTTGTATACAACCAGTCCGTTCATCGCTGCATCGAAGGGATATTTGTCGCCACGTCTGTCCGATGTGAAGCTGATTTTCACGTCGCAAATCTCACGAAGGTCGCTGAAGATATAGGAGGCTCGGTCACAATAATCGGCTGTGGTGATAAGCTCGTCTTCAAGCTTGAAAATAAGCGTGTCGGGGTGCGACTTTACTGCCTGACCAAGATCCGGGTCGGCCGGAAGCATAATAACCCGAAAACCCTCCTTTCGCAAGGCTCTCTCGCATTTATCGGTAATTCTTTCGTCAACTAAAATTATTTTCATAGTCACATAATTAAAAAACTCTGCCTTAAAGCAGAGTTTTTTAAATCCTTAAGCGCGCTCGATCTTTCCGGAACGAAGGCAACGAGAGCAAACTGCAACAGTAGTGTTGGTTCCGTTTACTACAGCCTTAACCTTACGGATGTTGGGCTTCCAGGTTCTGTTAGTCTTGCGGTTGGAGTGAGACACGTTATGTCCAAAAACAACGCCCTTACCGCAGATACTGCACTTAGCCATTTTGACACCTCCAAAAATCCCGCCCTTGCGAGCGTAATTTTATATAAATTTATTTGATTACATAAATCAGCAGGGTCTATTATATCATATTAATTATAAAAAAGCAAGTGCTTTTTGAAATTTTTTTAATATTTTTAGATTTTTTCCTACATATAATGAAATAAGGCTTAATTATTGTGATTTATGAGGATTATATGATACAAAATAAGAGATTTTTTAAAAGCGGACTAATGCTGACCCTAGTCGGTCTTGCCATCAGGACTGTTGGAATGATATTCGGCGCATTCATCTCGCGCACGGTCGGGGCAGAAGGGACGGGACTTTATACACTTGTTATGACGGTCTATTCCTTTGCCGTTACCTTTGCTACCTCCGGCATCAGTCTCACTGTGACGAGTCTTGTTGCATCAGCAATCGGCGAACGACATGAAGATAGGATTGGTGGGCTTTTGCGAGGGGCAATAATATATGCTCTTGTGTTTGGCTCGGCGGCAACTCTCGGTCTGTTTTTTGGGGCAGATCTGATAGGGAAATACATACTGACCGATACACGCACCGTAACCTCGCTTAAGGTGCTCTCGCTTTCGCTGGTTCCTGCTGCGATGACATCGGTTTTTGCTGGATATTTTGTCGGTGTGAAGAGGGTAAGCTTTAATGCCATAGTGTCGGTGGTATGCCAACTTATGAAGATTATTCTGACCGTGGCTCTGGTGACATATCTTGCTCCACGCGGAATTGTGAGTGCGGTTGTAGGTTTGTGCGTTGGAATTACTATCACTGAGGCACTTGGTTTTGCATTGATTTATCTCGAATTTCTCTATGATAGATACAGAAACAGGGTAGAGGAAAAGAAAAGAAAAAATGAGATTGTAAGTATCTCAAAAATGGCGCTTCCATTGGCATTTTCGGCATACGTACGCTCACTTTTATTAAATATTGAGCATGTTTTGATACCGAAAAAACTTCGTGAGTCTGGCGAGAGTACCTCCGAGGCATACTCGCATTACGGAAGCCTGCACGGCATGGCGCTGCCTCTTGTGACCTATCCGATGTCACCGCTTTCATCCTTTGCGGGACTTTTAGTGCCCGAGTTTGCAGAGGATTTATCAGCAGGTAGGCGCGAGAGAATGAGTAGAATTGCAACAAAGGCGCTTAATACAACCCTCTCTTACGCGGTTATTTCTGCAATCTTTTTGTTTGTTTTTGCGGAGGATTTAGGCTATGTTATCTATAAATCCTACGACGCGGGATATTACATATCTACTCTTTCCTTCGTAGTCCCGATAATGTATCTTGACCACGTTACTGACTCAATGCTGAAGGGAATGGGTGAACAGGTATTCTCTATGTGGGTGAATATCACCGATTCGCTTCTTTCGGTCATTTTGGTATGGATTTTGATACCACGTATGGGCATTATGGGATACGCGGTTGTTATTTTGCTGATGGAGGGATATAATTTTGTTCTCTCTTTGATCAGGCTTCGTAAAAGGATTTTCTTCAAAATTAGGCCGATTTCAATGATCCTGCCACTGATAGCTTCTATTTTATCGGCACAGTTAACTAAGAATCTTTTTAATTTTGGCGGAAGCACTGTTCACGCCATTTGGCTGATGATGAAAATGTTGTTCGCACTTTCGGTTACTGTATTTGTTTTGTCGATATTTTCCATCAAAAACGAGAGAAAAAAATACACAAAAATCAAAACTTAAAAATAATAAAACGACAGCCGAAACGGCTGTCGTTTTCAACAATATGACAACTATAATTTACATTATTGGAGAATTAGCACTACTTTTTTTAATCGTTGCTGTTGCTTTCCTCATTGTCATTTTCTTCAGATTTGCTAAGGTCGCGCTTGTCGAGAACGCGCACGTTTTCAACTCGTCTACCGTCCATTTCAAGAACTTCAACAGCAAGGCCGTATTCCTCATAATTATCACCGGCCTCGGGAATCTTACCGAGAACCTCCATTGCCCAACCGCCGACGGTCACAGATTCAATCTCGTGGTTGATGTCAAGCTCGGAGAAGAGGTTTTCGATATTCGCCTTACCGGAAACGATGTATTCCTTGTCGTCAATCTGCTTGATTTCTTCAATAATTTCGTCGTGTTCGTCCCAGATCTCGCCAACGATCTCCTCGAGAATATCCTCGAGTGTTACGATACCTGCGGTGGAACCGAACTCGTCTGTTACAACCGCCATATGAAGCTGCTTCTCCTGAAGATCCTTCATCAGCTCGTTTACTGGCTGTGTCGTTGCAACGTAGATAACAGGCTTGATAATTTCGTGTAGGGGTACGTTTGTCTTATATGCTACTGTGTAGAAGTCTTTGTAGTAGAGGATACCAACAACGTTGTCGATATCTCCGTCGTAGACAGGAAGTCTGGAGTATCCCGATTCAGAGAAGGTCTTCGCAACGATTTCCTTGGTTGCGGTAACGGGAAGCGCGGTGATGTCGATTCGAGGTGTGAAGATATCACCAACCTCAAGGTCGCCAAACTCGATAGCGCTCTTGATTAGATCGCTTTCCTCTTTATCGATGTCGCCTTCTTCTTCGGCTTCCTCTATAATGGAGATAAGCTCTTCTTCGGTCATACCCTGGTCATCCTGCTTCTTGAAGATCTTTGCAAGAAGCTTCTGCCAACCGTTGAATACGACGATGAATGGGAAGAGAATTATACGCACAAGATTGATAATAGGCGCAGAGAAGAGAACAAAGCGTTCGGGAGAATTCTTCGCTATGGTTTTGGGAGAAATCTCGCCGAAGATAAGAATTACAATTGTGAGCACCGCGGTGGAAACCGTCGCTCCAAGGTCCTCACCTCTTGGATGGCTGCCAAAGATGAACTTGGTGAAGAGCAGGGTGCCCATTGCCGAGGCAAGAATGTTAACGATGTTGTTGCCTATAAGTATAGAGGAAATGAGAGAATCGTAGTTATCTGCAAGCTTGAGAGCGAGGGCAGCTTTTCTGTTTCCCTTCTCAGCCATATTCTTTACTCGAATACGGTTAAAGGTTGAGAACGCGGTTTCTGTCGCAGAGAAATAAGCCGATAAAATTACACAAACAACTATGATTATTATGTGAATTTCCATGATTTGTTTTTTGTTTTATACCTTTCGATTTAGATTATTTTTTGTAAAAATTCTTGATTGAGGGATCTGAAAAACAGCAAAAAAAGGCATAACCGTACTCCCAAAAAGCGCGGCTAAGCCTGAAATCTAACAATATTTTACGGAACTTTTCTGGCAAGTGTTCCCGACGCCGTCGTCCATACTTCCTCCAAAATAAAATTGCCATAAGGCATTATACAACGACTATCATATCATATCACAGCAGAAAAGTCAAGAGATTTTTTAGAAAAAGCCCATTTTTACCTCCAGTTGCATATTTTTAGTTGACTTTTTTCTCCTTTGGTGCTAAAATAAGTCAGTAAATCACGAAAGGAGAAGCAGATGACTACTTGCGCCTTCACAGGACACAGAAGAATTCCCGAAGAGCATCGCAAGTCCCTTCAGGGAC
Organism: Eubacteriales bacterium; assembly: GCA_045654725.1. Taxonomy (GTDB): domain Bacteria; phylum Bacillota; class Clostridia; order Oscillospirales; family CAG-272; genus UBA1740. Next base: position 57,541 of record JAZONX010000042.1, on the reverse strand, counting down.
TTATCGGAATTGCTATTAGCCACGCTTATGATCTCGGCTGCCGCAAATTTATCGCCGGTGGAGCTGTTGGATTTGATACAATGGCGGCAAGAGAGGTTTTGCGTTTTCGCATTTCACACCCCGACGTTTCGCTTCAAATTTTTGTTCCATTTATAGGGCAGGAGAGTCAGTGGAACGCTGCGCAGCAGGATGCATACAACTATATCATTTCATCTGCCGACGAGGTGCGATATGTTTCGGAAAATTACCACTCCGCCTGTATGCGGCTTCGCAATCAGGCTATGGCGGATGCCTGCGATCTGCTTATCGCCTACGTTGACAACCCTAAAAGCGGATCGGGACAGACCCTGCGAATGGCAGAAGCACTCGGTAGGGAGATAATTAATCTTTTTGACGATTTGAACAGATAATCTTAAGAGCGAATTTGCCGTGTGCAGTTCGCTCTCTTTTGTTAATTGTGAAATTTATGTTAATACGCGCGCAATTATTCTTAATAATACGCTAAACTGTATTGACAAATTATTATTTTTATAGTAAAATATTTGCAAGTATAATTATTTGGGAGCGTTTTATGGAAAAGTCTAAAAAACTTGAGCTTTCTCGCATCGCGAACAACCTTCGAATCAGCATAATCGAGGAAGTTTACAATGCGAAGTGCGGACACCCAGGTGGCTCGCTGTCGATAGCCGACATTCTTACATACCTCTACTTTGAGGAGATGAATATCGATCCCCAAAATCCCACAAATCCTATGCGCGACAGATTCGTTCTCTCAAAGGGGCACACCGCCCCCGGCCTTTATGCGGCACTTGCAGAGCGCGGATTTTTTCCAAAAGAGGATTTAAAAACACTTAGAAAAACCGCGTCCTACCTTCAGGGACACCCTGATATGAAGGGAGTTCCCGGTGTGGATATGAGCACCGGCTCGCTCGGTCAGGGCTTCTCCTGTGCATGCGGCATGGCCCTTTCGGGCAAGATTTCGGGCGATCCTTACCGTGTTTATACCATTCTCGGTGACGGCGAGAGCGAGGAAGGACAGGTTTGGGAGGCGGCAATGTTTGCTGCTCACTACAAGCTTGATAATTTGGTTGCAATTCTCGACTTAAACGGGCTTCAGATTGACGGTCCGATCACCGAGGTTATGAATCCCACACCTCATGATGAAAAGTTCCTCGCCTTCGGTTGGAACGTGATCACTATCGACGCTCACAATTTCGATGAAATAGAGTCCGCCTTAAAGCAGGCGAGAGATACAAAGGGCAAGCCCACCGTGATTATCGCAAAGTCGGTAAAGGGCAGAGGCGTTTCCTATATGGAGAACTCCTGCGAATGGCACGGTCAGGCACCTAAAGAGGATCTCTACAAGGTTGCGATTGCAGATCTTTCTGCTATTGCAGAAACACTCAAGTAAGGAGGACGTGACAATGGCAGATAAAAAGGCTACCAGAGAAGGCTTTGGCGCGGCACTTGCCGAGCTTGGCGAAAAGTATGATTTCCTAGTCCTCGACGCAGATCTTGCTGCGGCAACCAAGACGGGTATATTTAAGAAAAAGTATCCCGAGAGATTTATAGACTGCGGTATCGCGGAGGGAAATATGATCGGAGTGGCTGCGGGTATTGCAGCTACCGGCAAAAAGGTGTTTGCTGCATCCTTTGCAATGTTTGCGGCAGGCAGAGCCTTTGAGCAGATCAGAAACTCTATTGGCTATCCTCATCTCAACGTGAACATCGTCGGAACACATGCTAGCATCACGGTTGGCGAGGACGGTGCGACTCATCAGTGCAGCGAGGACCTTGCGCTTATGCGTACAATTCCCGGTATGACGGTGATCTGTCCTGCTGACGTTACCGAGGCTTATGCAGCGGTGGAGGCTGTGCTCAATTACGAGGGACCCTGTTATCTTCGTTTTGGAAGATACGCTGTTCCTAATCTCACCCCCGAGCTTATCTCTGACTACAAGTTTGAGATCGGCAAGGGCGTTACATACCGAGAGGGAAGTGACGTTACCATTGTGGCAAACGGCTATATGGTGCATCTTGCACTTGAGGCTGCGGATATTCTCGCAGCCGAGGGGATTTCGGCAGAAGTTATAAATATTCACACCGTGAAGCCCCTTGACGAAGAGCTTATTGAGGTATCTGCAAGAAAGACGGGCGCCGTGGTTACCGCAGAGGAGCATAGTATTATCGGTGGCCTTGGTGCTGCGGTATGCGAGAGCCTTGCGGAGAGATACCCTGTGCCAGTGCTTCGTGTAGGCGTTGAGGATAAGTTCGGCAGAAGCGGTCAGGTTCCCGAGCTACTTGAACTTTACGGACTCACCGCAGAGAACGTCGCGGCTAAAGCAAGACTCGCTGTGAAAATGAAAAACGACAGATAATTCCGACATAAATGAAAGGAAGTCAAAATATGAAACGCATTTTACTGAAGCTGTCCGGAGAGGCTCTTTCCGCAGGCAGCGGAGAAATTTATAACACCGCCTTCGTCGACGAGGTTGCAAAGGTTCTTAAGGAGTGTCGCGACAAGGGTCACGAGCTTGCAGTTGTCGTTGGTGCTGGAAATATCTGGCGTGGCAGAGCAGGTGGTGAGATGGATCGCACAGAGGCCGACAGAATGGGTATGCTTGCAACCGTCATCAACTCGATTTGTATAAAGGATGCTATCTTGCGCGCAGGCGCAGAGGCAGTAGTTATGACCTCTATTCCTATGCATCCCTTCGCAGAGGCATATTCCTCCGATGCGGCAAAGTCTGCTTTGTCGGCGGGCAAGATCGTTGTGCTCGGCGGTGGACTTGGTATACCCTTCCTTTCCACCGACACCGCGAGTGCGGTAAGGGCGGCAGAGATTGAGGCGGACGCTATTCTTATGGCGAAAAACGTCGATTATATCTATACAGACGACCCCAGAAAAAACCCCGATGCAAAGCCTCTTAAGGAGATTAAGGCGTCCGAGGTCCTCGCAAGAAATCTTCAGGCGATGGATGCTACGGCGACAGCCTTCTGTCTCTCGGTTGGAATGCCTGTTAAGGTGTTTGGTCTTAAGTCCGCAAAGGATATTTTGCGCGCTGTGAGTGGTGAACACGTAGGAACGGTCATCATCGCTGAATGATTTTGATATTGAATTAAATAAAATATATTACGAAAGGTGCTAGAAAAAATGAAACTTGACACTAAAGCATACGAAGAAAAGATGAAGAAGACTATCCACTCCTATTCGGAGAATCTTTCTACCATCAGAGCGGGAAGAGCAAATCCCGACGTTCTCAAGAAGATCACTGTTGATTATTATGGATCTCCCACACAGATCTCTTCCATAGCAGAGGTTAAGGTTAGTGATGCGCGCACTCTCACCATCACAGCGTGGGATAAGTCTATCATGAAGGGCATTGAGAAGGCGATTCTTACATCCGATCTCGGTATCAATCCCCAGAATGACGGCTCTTGCATCCGTCTTTCCTTCCCCCCCACAACAGAGGAACGCAGAAAGGATCTCGCAAAGCAGATTTCCAAGCTCGGCGAGGATGCAAAGGTTGCTATCCGTAACATTCGTCGCGATGCAAACGACAAGATCAAGGCTGATAAGAAGAACTCTGTGATGACAGAGGACGAAGCGAAGAGCTCCGACAAGAACGTTCAGGACCTCACCGATAAGTACATCAAGGAAATCGACAACATCAGCGCAGCCAAGACCAAGGAAATAATGGAGATCTAACTCTCACGAAAGAGGAAATAAATTGAGTAAAGAAATTATAGACCAGTCAAAAAAGGTCGATTCTGTTGCTATCATTATGGATGGTAATGGAAGGTGGGCAAAGCAGAGAGGTCTTCCGCGCAAGGAAGGACACAAGGCAGGGGCGAAGGCAACTGCATCTATTCTGAAGCTTTTCCGTGAATACGATATTCATCATCTGACTCTTTACGCCTTTTCAACCGAAAATTGGAAGAGGCCTAAGGAGGAGGTTGATGCGCTTATGAATCTGCTGTACGAGTACGTGAGCGGTCCCGTTATGAGAACTATCAAGAAGGAGAAGGATATCTGCGTAAACTTTATCGGGGATAAATCTGCTCTTTCCGAAAAGCTCAGAAATGCCTGTATAGCAGCCGAGGATCTGGCGAAGGACAGACCCTTCGTGTGTAACGTAGCCCTCAATTATGGAGGGCGTGACGAGATAGTTAACGCGGCAAATCTTGCTATGGCAGACGGTCATACAAGGCTTACCGAGGAGATTCTTTCGAAGTATATGTATACGGCAAAATCTCCCGATCCCGATATTATCATCAGGACCGGCGGCGACTGTCGTATATCCAACTTCCTTCTTTGGCAGTGTGCATATTCTGAGATTATTGTAATTGATACTCTTTGGCCGGATTTTGGCAAAGAGGATATCGACAACTGTCTTGCCGAATTTAATCGCAGAACGCGTAGGTTCGGCGGACTCAATCCTGAAGATATTGAAAGCGAGGCAAATAGTTAAACAATGAAAAACAGAGTAATAACGTCGATTGCTATTGTAGTAGTCGGCTTGCTGCTTGCCGCCTTTTCAGATTATCTCGTTTATCCCATAGCCCTGTCAATTCTTGCGGTTATTGCCGTATTTGAAATGTTCAGAGTGATGCAGTCGCAGAAGAAAATGATTCTGGCTATACCTGCATATCTGATTGCCGCAGCCTTTCCCATAATTGCTTACTTCGTTGACAAAGCGGAGGCTATTGGATTTCTTTTAGTACTCGCGGCGGCAATGTTTGTTTATATGATGTGGCTTATGGGAGTCAGCGTATTTTCAAAGGGTAAAATCCCCTTTACCCGTGTTGCCGAGCTGTTTGTTATGGTTATGTACATAACCACCTCCTTCACAGCTCTGTCTATGCTGCGATATCTTGACCGATCGGTAGGTCTGTTTATAATCGTGTTGGTATTTGCGGTTGCATGGCTTTGCGATGTATTTGCCTTTGTGGTTGGATCGCTGATCGGTAAGCACAAGCTTATCCCCGAGGTCAGCCCCAAAAAGACGGTTGAGGGCGCTATCGGTGGAATCGTTTTCTCGACTCTTCTTTGCCTCGGCTACGGCTACGGCGTTGATATGATAGTTGAGGGAATTGACGTAAATTATATTGTAATAGGTGTTTCGGGTGTGATCCTCTCTGTTGTTTCCCAGTTGGGCGACCTTATTGCCTCTCTCATCAAGCGTGAGTACGGCGTTAAGGATTACGGCAGAATATTCCCCGGACACGGAGGAATTTTGGATCGCTTCGACTCGGTTATGGCAGTTTCGACAATCCTTCTTATCATCTGCGTAGTATTTCCTCCCTTCGCTATTGCATAAACAAAAATGCCGCCTCAATACGAGAGGCGGCTTTTAATCCCGGAGAAAAATTATGAACAAGACGATTGCAGTCCTCGGTGCAACGGGCTCGGTGGGTCAGCAGGCCCTCGATGTAGCCAGAGCGAGAGGATACAAAATAGATTTGATCACGGCGGCTAAAAACTGCAAGGCTGCAGAGGCAGCTGCCCGTGAATTTAAGCCCTCTGTGGTTGCTATGGCAGACGAGGGCTCTGCTCGCATGCTTAAGGTTATGCTTCGAGACACTCCCATTAAGGTTGTGTCGGGCAGAGAGGGAATTTGTCAGGCCATTATGCAGAGCTCTGCCGAAACGGTGGTGAACTCTATTCTCGGTGAGGCAGGTCTTGCCCCCACCATTGCCACCATAAAGGCGAAAAAAAGACTTGCTCTTGCGAACAAAGAATCGCTCGTTATCGCGGGTGAGCTTGTTATGAATTATGCGCGCGAGATGGGTGTTGAAATTATTCCCGTCGACAGCGAACATTCTGCTATCTTTCAGTCGCTTCATTCGGGCAGACAGGAGGAGATCAGAAAGCTTATTCTCACCGCCTCGGGAGGTCCCTTCTTTGGAAAGAGTCGTGCCGAGCTTGAGAGAATTACGCTCGCAGATACTCTCGCGCATCCCACATGGAAAATGGGTAAAAAAATAACCGTGGATTCTGCCACCCTGATGAACAAGGGATTTGAGGTAATTGAGGCATGTCACCTCTTTGCGGTAAATCCCGACAAAATTGAGGTTGTAATTCACAGAGAAAGCATACTTCACTCGGCAGTTGAGTATATTGATAACAGTATCATAGGCGAGTTTTCCGTACCGGATATGCGTATGTGTGTGCAGTATGCTGTGGATTATCCTAACAGATGCGAGAGCAAGGCTCAGCCTTTGGACCTCACCGCGCTGGGCAGAATGACATTTGCAAAGCCCGATTATGACACCTTCCCGCTTTTGGGTATGGCAAGACGCGCATTCTTCAGCGGCGGTGGATGCCCCGCGGTGCTCAATGCCGCCGACGAGGTTGCCGTTGAAGCATTCCTTAAGCAAAAAATATCCTTTGCCGACATTCCTCGCGTGGTTATAAAAACCTACGAGGCTCTTGGTGGCGCGAGATATGCGAAGAGTCTAGAGGAGATTATCTCCTTCGACAGAGAGGCTCGCAGAATTACAAAGGAATTTATTAACTGATTGGAGAAAAAATAATTGGGCGTTATTGGAACGATTATTATAGCGATTTTAGTTTTCGGCTTTTTGATATTCATTCATGAGTTCGGTCACTATATTTTTGCGAGAATTTTCAAGGTTACCATAACTGAGTTTTCAATTGGTATGGGTCCGAAGCTTCTGTGGTACGATTCGAAAAAAACGAAAATTCGCTACGCGCTCTCTGCCATTCCGTTTGGCGGATACGTTGCTATGGTTGGCGAGGACGGTGAGAGCGATGACCCTAACGCATTTCATAAGAAGCCCTGCTGGCAAAGGCTTATTATCACCGTCGCAGGCGCATTCATAAATATCCTCGCAGGCGTGATTTCAATTGTGATTTTGACGTCATTCATCAATATCGGAGGCACAACAATTGCGGATTTCCCCATCGGGGAATACTACGACGATCTTGAGGTGCGCTCGGATGAATCCGGACTTATGCCCGGCGATACGATTTTCAGCGTTGATGGTAAGAGAGTAAAAATTGCCGACGAGCTTTCCTACGAGATTATGCGAAAGGGAACAGCGCCGGTTGACGTTGTGGTTGTCCGCGATGGCAGAAAATTGATGATACGTGACGTCGTTTTCCCGACAACAGAGGAACAGGGACAGAACTTTGGTGTAATGGATTTCCGTGTTTACAGGATGGAAAAGAATTTTGGAACGGTTGTCAATTACGCACTTTCAAGATCGGCACTCATTGTTAGAATGTGCTGGGAATCGATAATTGATTTGATGACGGGAAGATACACTCTAGCGGCTGTTTCGGGTCCCGTTGGAATTTCCGAGGTTATTGGGTCTGCCGCTAGACAGGGAGCAATTTCCTTGCTAAGCATTGTTGGACTTATCAGTATGAATCTCGGAGTTATGAATCTTCTTCCTCTTCCTGCCCTCGATGGCGGAAGAATTGTTATGATTCTCTACGAGATGATAACACGAAAGAAAATCCCGGCAAAAATCGAGTCAAGCATCAACGCTATTGGTCTTTTGCTTTTGCTTGGACTGTCGGCGGTTGTTATGATTAAGGACATTTTTGTACTTTTCACCTAAAGGGAGAATAGATCTTGAAATACAATGATTACAGACGATTGAGCAGAGAGGTCAAGGTAGGCGACTTTATTATTGGCGGCAAAAATCCGGTGTCAATTCAGTCCATGACAAATACCGACACCCACGATATAGAGGCTACCTACCGTCAGGTGCTTGCTCTTGAAGAGGCGGGCTGCGATATTGTTCGCATTACCGCGCCCGACGTTGAGTCGGTGGCGACCTTCTCCGAGCTGAAAGCTCGCGGTGTGAGAGTGCCTCTCGTGGCGGATATTCATTTTAACTACAAAATAGCCCTTGCCGCCGCCGAGGCAGGGGTTGATAAAATACGCATAAATCCCGGAAATATCGGCAGTAAGGATAAAATTCGCGAGGTGGTTTGTGCCTGTCGCGATCGTTCTATTCCTATAAGAATAGGCGTAAATTCGGGTTCACTTGAGAAGCATATTTTAGAAAAATACGGCTCTCCTACGGCGGAGGCTCTTGCTGAGTCGGCACTTTATCACGCATCGCTTCTGGAGGAGCTCGATTACACTAATATAGTTTTATCTGTGAAGTCATCTGACGTTAGAAATATGATAGCTGCTAATCGAATTTTGGCAGAGAGGACGAGCTATCCTTTGCATCTCGGCGTAACCGAAGCAGGTGCAAGAACGAAAGCTATCGTTAAGAGTAGCATTGGTGTAGGCTCACTTCTTGCTGACGGTATCGGAGATACCGTGAGAATCTCTCTTACCGATGATCCTGTGGAGGAAATCGCTGCCGCAAGAGCCATACTTGACTCGATAGGCGTATCTGAAAGCGCGGGAATGGACATCGTTTCCTGTCCTACCTGCGGAAGAACGCAGATTGATCTGATTTCGCTGGTTTCGCGCTTTGAGGATCGTGCTCGTGCCGAAGGGCTCGACAGAAGGAATATCAAGGTCGCTCTTATGGGTTGCGTTGTAAACGGTCCCGGTGAGGCATCCGAGGCTGACATTGGAATTGCAGGCGGTAAGGGTGAGGCTCTTCTCTTTAAAAAGGGCGAGATTATCCGTAAAATTAAAGAAGAAAACATCATTGATGAGCTGATTTCCGAAATCAAGGAGATGTAGGCTTAAAATATAACAAAACAAAGAAAATTAAGGACAAAATACAGAAAGGAAAGGAAAAATGCAGGGCGAAAAGAAATTTCTTGATATATTTGCCAGATACACTCCCTCGCCAGAGAAGCGTGAGCTTCTTTCTCGCGGTCATTCTGCGCGTTTTAGATATACAAAAGAACCTATGCGAGTTGAGGTTGACCTTTCCTTTGACGATCACCAGGACGCAGAGCTTATCTATGAGATAGAGGACGAGTGCAGGGCACTTTACTCTGCCGAGAGCTTTAAAATTTTGCCTCATTTCGCGCCCGAATGCTTTGATATGAGTCGTTTCGACGAAATTGCTTGCGAGGCAGCTCTTTGCGGCGCGGTTACTAACGGATTTTTCACCAACGCGAAATATGAGGATGACGGTGAAACTATAACCGTTTCTATTCCATTCTGTGGTGCGGGTGTTGATTTTGTAAAACGCTCGAACACCGAGTCTATCCTATCGAACATTCTGCGCAGCAGATATGGAATTGATCGTAAAATTCTCGTCGTTTGCGGCGAGGGTAACGAGGAAAGACGGGAGGCATGGGCGAAGAAGCGTCAGCAGATGATGATTGACGCAGAGCGAGAAAACAGAGAACGCTTTATCGCAAATCAGCAAAGGCAGGCGGAGGAACGCGAGGCAGAGCGCAGACAGAACGACCCTTATTATGATTTTGAAGCAAAGTCGGGAATTTCGTCTGCGACCGGAATTGCCGAAGCTATCGGTGAAACAGAGTACAAAATGGGCGCGACTACATATAGCTTTGCAAAGAGCGAGCCTGTTTTTGGGGAGGATTTTGCCATCGTAAATCCTACATCTCTCTCCAATGCGACCGACTCTAACGCGAGATCAATATATCTTGGCACAGTGTTTGACGTTGCTATGAAGGAAACAAGAAGTGGTGATAAGATTAACGTCACAATCGGCATTTCCGATGGCGCATCTGCCATATATGTAAAGAAAACTTTACCAAATGAGGAAATTAATTGGGTAAAAGATCTCAAAGTCGGCACGCATATTGCAGTGCTTGGTAGAGTTGGAATTGATAAATTTGATGGCGAGCTTGTGCTTACACCCATGGCGATTAAAAAGATTTCAACCGTTCTTCGCATGGACAATGCGCCGGAGAAGAGAGTTGAGCTTCATCTCCACTCAAACATGTCGCAGATGGATGCAATTATCACTCCCAAGGAGCTTGTTGACACGGCTCTCCGTTGGGGGCATAAGGCTATTGCGGTCACCGACCACGGCAACGTGCAGGCTTTTCCCGAGGTTATGCTTGCGCTGGAAAAATCAAAATCCGACCTTAAGATTCTTTACGGAACAGAGGCATACTTTGTAAACGATACCGCAAAGTGTATTTTCGGTAGACAATATCCCGCATTTTCGGATGAGATGGTTGTTTTTGATATCGAGACCACCGGTCTTTCAAATCGCACCTGTAAAATAATCGAAATCGGTGCTGTGAAGATTAAAAACGGCAAAATCCTCGATAAATTTGACATTTTTGTTGATCCTGAAGTGCCAATTCCTGAGGAGATCACTGCGCTTACATCGATTACCAACGAGGATGTTAAAGGCGCACCTAAGGAACGAGAAGCTCTTGAAATGTTCTTCGAGTTCGTGGGCGACAAACTTCTCATCGCACATAATGCGAACTTCGATATTGGATTCATTCGTGTTGCCGCCGAGCGTCAGGAGATTCCGTTTAACAATGCATACCTTGATACGCTTGGTCTTTCAAGATACGTAAATCCCGAGCTTAAAAATCACAAGCTCGATACAATAGTTGAATATTACAAAATCGGAGATTTCCACCACCACAGAGCGTCGGATGACGCGGAGGTGCTGGCGAAAATCTTCATTGAAATGCTCTCAAGACTTAAAAAAGAGGGAATTCTTGATTTTGAGAGCGTGATTTCGGCGATGAGCGAAACGGTTGATCCTGTTAAACTCAACGCTTATCACATGATAATATTTGCCAAGAACAAGGAAGGATTAAAAAATCTATACAAGCTGATTTCCTTCAGCTACCTGAATTACTACGGTGGCTTTGGAAGACAGAAGAAGGTTCCTCGTATTCCCAAAACCGTTCTTGAACAGCACAGAGAGGGTCTGATTATAGGTTCTGCTTGTGTTTCGGGCGAACTCTACAACGCTATTCTTGACGGTAAAAAGGAAGAGGAGCTTGAGGAGATTGCTTCCTTCTACGATTACCTCGAAATTCAGCCGATTTGTAACAACCGTTTCCTTATAGACGAGGGAAAGGTTGCCGATGACGAGGCGCTTCGCGAGATAAACCGACACATCTATCAGCTCGGTAAGAAGCTCGGCAAGCCTGTTTGCGCGACCTGTGACGCTCATTTCGTGAACCAAGAGGATGAGATTTACAGACGAATTCTTCTTGCGGGAATGAAGTTCAAGGATGCCGATAGGGAAGAGCCTATCTACCTTCGTACGACCGATGAGATGCTCGAGGAATTTGCTTATCTCGGTGACGAGATCGCGCGAGAGGTTGTAATTACAAATACAAACAAAATCGCAGATATGTGCGAGAAAATCCGTCCCATCCCAGAGGGCAGATATGAGCCCGATCTTCCAGGTGCGAAGGAAGAGCTTGTATCATCCTGTTGGAATCGTGCACACGATTGGTACGGTGATGAGCTTCCCGAGATTGTTGAAAAGCGACTTCAGAAGGAGCTCGACTCGATTATTAATAACGGATTTGCGGTGCTTTATATGATCGCCGTAAAGCTTGTTGCATATTCAGAGAGCCTTGGTTATCAGGTAGGCTCGCGTGGTTCGGTAGGTTCGTCCTTTGTCGCCACAATGTCGGGCATTTCCGAGGTTAATCCCTTGCCTCCGCATTACAGATGCCCCAAGTGCAGATATTCGGAGTTCTTTACCGACGGCTCGGTAGGCTCGGGCTTCGATTTGCCTGATAAGAAGTGTCCCGTCTGTGGTGAGATGCTATACCAAGACGGACACGATATACCCTTTGAGACCTTCCTCGGCTTCTACGGTGATAAATCTCCCGATATCGACCTAAACTTCTCGGGTGACGTGCAGGGTAAGGTACATAAATATACCGAGGATCTCTTCGGTCAGGGACATGTGTTCCGCGCGGGAACTATCACCGGGCTTGCCAGCAAGACTGCTTGGGGATATATTGCGAAATATCTCGAGGACAAGCGCATAAAGATACCTAAGGCGCAGATTGGCTATATGGCTACGCGAATTAACGGTATCAAGAAAACCACCGGTCAGCATCCCGGAGGCATCATCGTTGTGCCTAACGAGTATGATATTTACGATTTCACACCGGTTCAGCACCCCGCCGATGACCCGAAAGCAGATACTGTAACGACGCACTTCCAGTTCTCATATCTTCACGATACGATCCTGAAGCTTGACGAGCTCGGACACGATATTCCCACCAAGTACAAGATGCTTGAGAGATATACGAACACCAGCGTTCTCGACGTTAAGATGAACGACAAGACGATTTATGAGCTCTTTGAGTCCACGAAGCCACTTGGAATTACGCCATCGGATATTGGAGGAAGCCAGCTGGCGACCTTCGGTATTCCCGAGTTCGGCACCAGATTCCTTCAGCAGGTTCTCGTTGAGGCAAAGCCGAAAAACTTTGCCGACCTCGTTCAGATTTCAGGTCTTACTCATGGCACCGACGTTTGGCTAGGCAACGCGCAGGAGCTTATCAAAAACGGAATTTGTACGATTTCCGAGGTTGTGGGAACGCGTGACGGTATTATGATTTATCTTATCGCCCACGGAATGGAGAATAAGCTTTCCTTCGACATTATGGAGTCGGTAAGAAAGGGTAAGGGACTTCGTCCAGAGTGGGAGTCTGCCATGCTTGAGCACGGCGTTCCCGAGTGGTATATCTGGTCTTGTAAGAAGATTAAGTACATGTTCCCTAAGGCGCACGCAGCTGCCTACGTTATGTCGGCTATCCGTCTTGCATGGTATAAAATTTACTATCCTATGGAGTTTTACGCAGCATTCCTTACGGTTGCTCCGGGGGGATTTGACGCCGAGATTGTGGGCAGAGGATATGAAGGCGTTAACGCGATAATCGAAGAAATAGAGAAAAAAGGTAACGAGGCTACTGCGAAGGAGCATGAAACCTGCCAGACAATGTATCTCGTAAGAGAAGCACTTGCAAGAGGTGTGAAGTTCCTTAACGTTGACCTGAAAAAGTCCGACGGAACGGCATTCCTTCCTGAAAACGGTAAGATCAGAATGCCTCTGAACTCGCTACCCGGACTTGGCGAGACCGCTGCGGAAAAAATCCTCGAGGCAAGAGATAAATATGATATTTACTCGGTAGAGGATCTTCGTCAGCATACCGGAATTTCCAAGACTGTTATAGAGATTTTGCGACGAAACCACGTTCTTGACGGGCTTTCCGAAACAAATCAGTTCTCTATGTTTTAATAGCAATAAAATTAAGAGACTGTCCCAATTTTTGAGACAGTCTCTTTTGAAAAATAAAAGTCATTTTTCTATAAAACGCAATAAAATGTAAAATATACTTTGCTTTTTAGTTTACTAACAGCAAAAGAAGAAGCATAACGGCGGATTCTCGATCTCCTCCTTTTGAGAAAAAGAGAAATGCCGCGGTGGCTATTATCAGCAGCTCCTCTGTGCCTATTTTCGGCATTTTGATATTTAGTCCCGAAAGCATTCCGCCTTTATTGAACAACCCCGACAAAAATGGAAGCCTTCCAATGCCTTCAAGGAGCGACTCCTCCTTTCGAGGCGACTTGTCGAATATTGATGCTTCCTTTGTATTCATAAAGGAAACCTCGGTTGCATTGGGCTCGAATTCGCTATTTTCTTTCTCGGAAAAGGTCGTGCCATCGTAGTTTTCGGGTATGCTTATCCTTTCTCCCGACTCCGGGTAGTAGCTTCGTGAATACATAACCGCTACCTCGTTTTCATCATGTCCAGTACGTCGGCTATCGAGATCATAGAATCTATCGCCCGCGCCCGTTCCTTCGAAACGTATGGCTTCAATGCGCCAAGCAGCTGCGCACGATTGCTTCTTTGAAACGATCCACTACTGTATGTAGGACTGCCGATCGTTGGTTCGGTCATTTCTATTGGGGGTGTCGGAATTTGTGATACCTCTGCCTGCGCCTCGGGTTGACTTTCTGCATCCCCTTTGCTCGTTTTTGCTAGATTGCTAATTTGCTCTATGAGAGCAGGGTTTTCCATAATCAAGCTGACAACCTTGCTAATATCTAAGCTTTCCTGATCGCTCACATTGTCCTCCTATCTGCCCTTTTTGTACTGATTAAGGAGCCTTATCGCCTCTGACGGATTGATTTTCTGCTCGCGCACAACCGAGCGCATTTTTTCTAAATTCTCGTGGCTTGGCGTGGTGGTTGGAAGGCTATAACCATAGCTTGAAGCTATTTTTACAACCTCCCTCCAGAGCTCATCGTCGGGAAGCGCCGCCAGGGCTTCAAGCTGTCTTTTGTCAAATCTCATATAATTCCTCCTTTAATTGCTATTAGAATTATATGAAGCTAACTCCGAAAGGTTACTTATTATGAAATGTCTGTGTTTTTCTGACTCGCATGGCAGTACGCTTGCAATTAAGCGCGCTCTAGATATGCATCGAGATGCCGAGGTTGTGTTCTTCCTCGGTGACGGTCTTTCGGATATCGAGATATTTATCAGAGATAAAAGCCGAGCATTTCTTGCTGTCAGAGGAAATTGCGATCGTGAATTTACGCTTGGTGACAGCTTGGTAAAGAAGATGGACACTATAAATATTGAAGGCCGCCGTATAGTTTTCACGCACGGCGACCTTTATGGAGTAAAATATGGACTTGATGGGGTTAAGAAGCTTGCCTATGACACAAGCGCGGACATAGTTCTCTTCGGTCACACTCATCAGCCGCTTGAAAAATATATTTCTACAGATGAAGGTGGTTTTTATCTGTTTAACCCAGGAAGCATAGGTGGATATTCAGCCACCTACGGGATTATAAATATCACCGATAAGGGAATCCTTCTCTCACACGGTAGCCTTTAATTCGGCAAGTCTTGCGGAGATCTTTGCGGCGAGATTGTCGCAGAGAGATTTTATTGCTTCAGTGCTCTCGCCCTCTGCCATAACTCTAATGAGATGTTCTGTGCCGGAGGGACGAATGAGAAGCCTGCCGTTACCCTTCAGGCTTTCTTCTGCCTTGGCAATAAGCTCTTTAATTACAGAGTCCGTACCGAAGGCTGCCTTATCCACGCTGTCAGCGTAGACGTTTACCATATACTGAGGATATTGTTTCATAACGTCGGCGAGGGTCGAAAGACTCTTGCCACTTTCTTTTATACGCGAGAGCAGGGCAAGAGCAGTAAGCTGACCGTCACCGGTTGTAGCAAGCTCGTTCAGAATAAGATGTCCCGACTGCTCACCACCGAGGCTATATCCGTGCTCGTTCATGCACTCTAGAACGTATCTGTCGCCAACCTTTGTGGCGATAAACTTGAAGCCGTTTGCCTCGCAGAATTTTACGAAGCCGAGGTTGCTCATAACAGTGCCGACAACAGTGTCGTAGGCGAGCTTCCCGCTTTCTCTGAGCCAGATCGCGAGAATTGCCATGATGAAATCACCGTCGATCTCACGTCCGCTATCGTCTATCGCAAGGCATCTGTCTGCATCACCGTCGAAGGCGATACCAAGGTCAAATTTGCCCTCAACAACGGTATTTTTTAGGTTATCGAGATGTGTAGAACCGCAGTTTTCGTTTATATTGCGACCGTCGGGAGTGTTTGCGAAAATATGACAGTCTGCACCGAGAAAAGCGAAAATCTGCTCTGCGGTGGAGGATGCCGAGCCGTTGGCACAGTCGATCGCAATGCGAAGACCATCAAGCGAGATGCCGAAGCAATTCTTGATATAGTCTATGTATTCCTCGCGTCCATTCTCGAAATTATATACCTTTCCAAGCTCGGTTGGGCAAGTGCTCTTGCCGATATGCGATTCGATCTCATCCTCAAGAGCGTCCGAGAGTTTGAAACCGTCCGAGCCAAAGATCTTGATGCCATTATATTCGAAGGGGTTGTGTGATGCGGAAATCATAACGCCAGCATCGAAGGAATGCTTCTTTACGAGATATGCCACAGCGGGAGTAGAGCAAACCCCAACAATGTGTGCGTCGGCACCGAGAAGGCAGATGCCCTCTGCGATTGCGTTCGCGAGAGCCACGGAGGATTCTCTCGTATCCATTCCGATGACGATCTTCTTTTTGTTTGTATTCTTAAGAACGTTGATCAAAGCGCAGCCCACGTTTCTTGCAAGCTCCAGCGTGAGCTCCTTGCCCGCGACACCTCTGATTCCGTCTGTTCCGAATAATCTTCCCATATATGATCTAAAAATCCTTTCAGTGCTTCTTCTTGATTACCTTGCCGTCGTACACCGAGTCCTCAGGGATAATACCTTTAACCGAAACGAGGGGATAAACCGCCGAGTTACGACCGATAATTGTGCCGGGGCAGAGAACGCATCCGCATCCTGCCTCTGCGTGGTCGCCGAGGAAGGTACCAACCTTACGGAGGCCGGAATCCATTCTGTCATCACCACATCCAAGTACAACCGCCTTGTTGTCAAGACGAAGATTTGATGCGATGGCACCTGCGCCAAGGTGGGATTTAAAGCCGATAATACTGTCACCAACGTAGTTGTAATGAGGAAGCTGTGCCTTGTCGAAGACGATACAATTCTTCAGCTCGGTGGAGTTGCCGATAACTGCACCTTCACCAACGATGACGCTTCCACGAATGAACGCGCCCGGACGAATTTCAGCACCGTGACAGATGATTGTGGGTCCGACGATTGTGGTGTGTTCCCACACTTTTGCGTCATTTGCTACAAAGACGCCCTCCGAGATTTCGGTATACGAATCGTCAAGCCTTCCGGAGTATTCCTTTATGAAATCCTTTATTTTTGGAAGAGCCTCGTGAGGATATTCGCACTCGCTAAGCATCTCTGCTGCAATCGTGTGTGCGAGGTCAAAGAGCTCTCTCGTTTTTGGAATGTTAGCCATGGTTGTTTCCTTTCGGCACTAGTCTAATTATAAATTATATCACATTGTTAAATAATAATCAACTTTTTTTGATAAAAAATATGAATTTTCGCGCAATTTTTTTGACGATTTTACCACAAACGGGCAAAATAAGGACAAAAATAATAAAAAAGATTGAAATTTACTATATTTTATGCTAAAATTATTAGTTGAAAGAAAAAACGAAAGGAAGTGGCCTGTATGAGTGGAATAAACATGTCTCCAAGACCTGTCAAAAAACAGGACGACGGCATTGAAAAGCCTAAATCTCTGCGCGAGATTCCGAGCTACCTTAAGAAGCTTGTGTCGGGCTTCTTCACCCGACTCTTTTACATAGTTTCTCTCGTAAGAGAGGCAGCACCCGGTATGCTCGTAGCTATGATCCTGTTATGCATACTCGACGGTGTTTTGCCGGTTGTCGGAGCATTCTTCTCTGCGGAGCTTCTTAACGAGGTTGCCAAGCTTATAGGTAAGGCTGACCTAGGGCAGGTAAGCAACGACGTTTTTGCTACCCTCAGTCCGCTTTTATTCCTATTTCTTGGATTTTTCGTCTATCTCTTGCTGAAAAAGCTGATGGTAAGACTCAACACTATGGTAACCAACATTACGGGTGAGCTTGTGGTAAACCATATCAAGCTGAAGATTATCAGCAAGGCGAAGACGGTAGACCTTGCATCCTTTGACCGACCGGGCTTTTACGAGAAGCTGGAGAACGCTAACCGCGAGGCGGGTATGCGTCCTATTCAGATACTTCACGCGACCTTCAATGTAATCAGCGCTTGTATCAGCGCGGTGTCCTTCGTTGTCGTTCTAGCAGGGCTTAGCCCATTTGCGCCACTTATTATTTTGGTT
This sequence comes from Eubacteriales bacterium, assembly GCA_045654725.1. Taxonomy (GTDB): domain Bacteria; phylum Bacillota; class Clostridia; order Oscillospirales; family CAG-272; genus UBA1740. The sequence continues at coordinate 39,893 of JAZONX010000042.1, read as the reverse complement.
GCCGCTTTCCCGGGCGCTGCTATCAATTATATGTATAGGCGTAAGAATTTCTACTATATTCGTCGTCACTCAAAAGAGAGAAGGCAGATGACATATTACTCCGAGGTTATGATCAACAAGGATATGGCGAAGGAGGTTAAGCTTCTCGGCCTTGCAGACACCTTTATTGATAAGTATAAGAAGGTGTTCAAGAAGTATTATGACGGATTAAAGAAGCTTATCCTCAAAGAGGGAGCATCACAGCTTCTTGTTGGCCTTGTTTCTACGCTCGTCAGCTGTGCTCTATTCATATACGTTGCGTATAACGTGGTTTATCACGGCGGAAAAATTGGTGACTACTCGCTCTACACGGGCGCGCTTACATCTATTACAGGATATGTTACAACCCTCTTGACCGCCACCGCGACTATTTACGAGGGCACGCTCTTTATTAACAATATGATCGACTTTATGAAGGAGGAGCCGACGGTTATCGCAAGCTCCGAAACACCACTCATTCCGAAGAAGGGGGTACCTCATAAAATCGAGTTCAGAAACGTATCATTCCGCTATCCCGGTACAGAGAGATATGTTCTCAAGAACATAAACGTTACGCTTGAGCCTGATGACTCGGTTGTTCTCGTAGGACTTAACGGCGCGGGAAAAACCACCTTTATCAAGCTTTTGACAAGACTCTATGATCCCACCGAGGGCACAATTCTCCTTGACGGAGAGGATATAAGAAATTATGCTCCCGAAAAGCTTTACGACCTATTTGGTATCGTCTTCCAGGACTTCGGCAGATATGCCGAAACGGTTGCCGAGAATATTCGCTTCGGTGATGCCGAAATTTCCGAGGACAGAGATCGCATCGAGCTTGCCGCAAGGCAGGGAAATGCCGACGAATTTATCGAAAAGCTTTCTCACCGTTACGATACACCCCTTACCCGCCTCTTTGAGGAGGACGGAATTGAGCTTTCCGGAGGACAGTGGCAGAAGCTTTCGGTTGCGAGAGCCTTTTACAAGGACTCAGATATTCTCATTCTTGACGAGCCTACCGCTTCGCTTGATGCGATTGCCGAGGGTGAGGTATTCAGAAGGTTTGCTGAGCTTTCTGCGGGCAGACTTACCGTATTCGTTTCGCACCGACTTTCGGGTGCGGTGAACGCTAGCAAGATTGTTGTTATCAGCGACGGTGAAATAATTGAGATAGGCACTCACGCCGAGCTTATGAATCATGGCGGTGAATATCACCGACTCTTCACTACGCAGGCGGAAAAGTATATTTCTTCCGAAAAATAAAACAAAAAAGCGAGATTTCCGATATTTCACGGTTTTCTCGCTTTTTATATTGTTTTTCTTTGTTTTATTATATTATCTGCCAAGTCCGGCTGCGCCAACGATACCTGCGTTATTGCCCAGCGTAGCAATTTTGATCTGCGTCTTTTTCTCGTTATGTCTTGTGTACTGCTCGGTTGATACGATAGCCGAAATAGGCTCTACAAGACCACTCTTTTCATTGGAAACTCCGCCACCGATACAAATGATTTCTGGCTGGAAGGTGTTGATGAGATTGGTAATGCCCACTGCGAGGTTGAATATGTACTCGTTCACGAGCTCCTCTGCGTGCTTATCGCCTCGAACCTTTGCGTTGAAGGCTGTTCGCGCGCTGACTTTGCCCTCGCGGTCGGCAGAGTCGAAGAGAAGGGAGGGAACTCCCTTTATTTTGAGCTCACGCATTTTTGCTTTGGTCATATCGGTGAGAGCTGATGCCGAGCAATATGCTTCCCAGCAGCCGAGTCTACCGCAGGAGCAGGGTCTGCCACCCGCGCGAATAACCATGTGGCCAAGCTCTGCGCCTGAGTCGTTAAGTCCGCCGGAGAAAATCTTTCCGTTAAGAATGATACCTCCGCCAACACCTGTTCCGAGAGTTACCATGATAGAATTCTTGCTTCCTCTTGCCGCGCCTGTGAGCGATTCGCCAAGAGCAGCGGCGTTAGCATCGTTTGCAAGATACACACGCTCTACCGCAAGATATTTCTTAAAAATATCCGCGAGGTGGAAGTTCTTGAAGGGAAGGTTATTAGCATACTCAACACATCCATTCTTTGTATTCACCGCGCCGGGCGTTGCGATACCAACGTACTCGATGTCGGAAATCTTAAGATTGTTTCTTTCGATAATCTTTTCTGCAAGTGCCGCCATATCGCGAACAATTTCCTCACCGGGACGGTTGGCAAGGGTGGGGATGGAATCCTTGTCAATTATATTAAGCGATGCGTCACAAAGTCCCGCTTTGATATTCGTTCCGCCAAGATCAATGCCTATTGTAAACATAATATTCCTCCAAAAGGTTTTTATACCATATAAATTATAAATATTTTACCTACGGTTGTCAAGCCTTAAGTGGCTTTTTTTGTTATTCGGTGTACTTTTGCAGTTTTGTTCATAAAAAATTAACATTTATATTGTGTAAATATATTGAAATATCCACAAAAATGGTATACAATAACTACGGTAAAATAAAGTGTAGAAAAAGAAAGGATTTTCACCTATCTTGAAAAGATTTGTTTATGCAGATAATGCGGCTACCACACCTGTAAGCCGCGAAGTTATAGATGCAATGCTTCCATGCTTCGAATCCGATTGGGGCAATCCATCCAGCCCTCATTCAAAGGGTATTGAGGCGAAGGACATTCTTGACGACGCTCGTGAGCGTATTGCTGCCGTTCTCGGCTGCTCTGCCGGTGAGATTTACTTCACCTCTTGCGGTACGGAATCGGATAACTGGGCGATTCGCGGTGCTGCGATGCGCATGAAAGCGAAGGGAAGAACTCACATCGTAACTAGCAAAATTGAGCATCACGCGGTTCTTCACACCTGCGAGGCGCTTGAGAAGGAGGGCTTCGAGGTTAGCTATGTTGGAGTTGATTCTGACGGTATTGTTGATCTTGATGAGCTTCGCTCTCTTGTTACCGAAAAGACAGGCTTGGTTGCAATTATGTATGCAAACAACGAAATTGGTACTATCGAGCCTATTGAGGAGATCGTTGAGATTGCTCATGCAAAGGGGGCTCTGGTGTTCACCGATGCCGTGCAGGCTGTTGGAAATATGGACATTGATCTCTCAAGAGTGAAGGTCGATATGCTTGCGCTTTCCGGTCACAAACTTCACGCACCAAAGGGTATCGGACTGCTCTTTATTCGTAAGGGAGTGGTTATCAAAAACCTTATTGAGGGTGGCGGTCAGGAAAAACGTAAGAGAGGCGGAACAGAGAACCTACCTTACATCGTTGGACTTGCAAAGGCCCTCGAGATTGCAAAGGAAAATCTCAAGTATATTCCCGAAATTGAACGAAAGCGCGACAGACTTATCGATGAGCTTACAAAGATTCCTTATTCCTCACTCAACGGACACAGAACAAAGCGTTTGCCCGGTCTGGTGAATATCGGTTTTGAGTTTATTGAGGGTGAGAGCATGCTTATGTGGCTTGATATGATGGGCATCTGCGCATCCACCGGCTCGGCTTGCTCGTCGGCATCTCTTGATGCTTCGCACGTTCTCCTTGCAATTGGTGTTCCTCACGAGAAGGCACATGGTTCGCTTCGTCTTTCTATCTCGAAGGATACAAGCGATGAGGATATAGACTATATTATAGAAAACGTTGCTCCTGTGGTTGAAAGACTCAGAAATATGAGTCCCCTCTGGGAGGAAGTAATGAAAAAAGAAGCAGTAAATAATTAAAGAGGAAAAAAGATGAAATACAGTGAAAAGGTAATGGATCATTTCACCAATCCGAGAAACGTTGGTGAGATTGAAAATGCAGATGGCGTTGGCGTAGTAGGTAACGCGAAGTGCGGAGATATAATGAAAATGTATCTCAAAATAGATGAGAATGATGTAATCACCGATTGCAAGTTCAAGACCTTTGGATGCGGTGCTGCTATTGCAACATCTTCTATGGCTACTGAGCTTGTTAAGGGACATACCATTGAGGAGGCTCTCAAGCTTACTAATAGCGTTGTTGTAGAGGCCCTCGACGGACTTCCTCCCGTAAAGGTACATTGCTCTGTGCTTGCAGAGGAAGCTATTAAGACCGCAGTTGCCGACTACTATAATAAAATCGGCAGACCTGTTGATTTTGAGATTGAAAAGGCTCACGACGACGAGGAGTAATAGCAAAAGGTCAACAATTATTTGCAAAATCCGCCATTTTAGCGGATTTTTGCCTTTTACCGGAGAAAACAAAAATGAAAATTCTTGTTGGAATTAGTGGTGGTGTGGATAGCGCATTTGCCGCTAAAAGGCTGATGGACGAGGGCCACTTTGTCGAGGGTGCTATCCTAATTATGCATGAGCATACCGATCTTGGTGCCGCGCGTGAGGCTGCCGAGTCGATAGGGATTAGGCTTCACGAGATAGATTGTCAAGAGTCCTTCTGTCAGATAAAGGAAAACTTTGTAAATGAATATGTAAACGGCAGAACGCCCAATCCCTGCATCATCTGTAACAAACTGGTAAAGTTTGCAACACTCTATGATTTTGCGATAAAGAATGGCTTTGATGCCATTGCGACAGGTCATTATGCAAAGATTACCAGACTAGGCGAAAGATATGCTCTCGCAATGCCTGAGGATATTAAAAAGGACCAGACGTATATGCTTTATCGCTTAGGTCAGGACGTTTTGTCAAAACTTGTTTTTCCCCTCGCTGACGGTAAGAAATCCGAAATTAGAGCAATAGCGGAGGAGCAGGGCATTTCTGCGGCAAATCGTGAGGACAGTCAGGAAATCTGCTTCCTTCCTGAAGGTAATTATACCGATTATATTGAATCGGTTGCTGGCAGATGTCCCGAGGGGGATTTTGTCGATGAGGACGGAAAAATTCTCGGTCGACACAAGGGAATTATTCATTATACGATCGGTCAGCGCAAGGGTCTTGGAATCGCTCTCGGTGCTCGCGCGTTTGTGACAAATATCGACCCCGAAACAAATCGCATAACGCTCTCCACCGAGATGGCAGGCGAGAGTGTTGTTCAGATAAGTGGAATTATTTACTCGGGAATGACTCCTCCCACCGAGGAGATTGACGTTGAGCTTGAAGTGAAGCTCCGCTATACTGCGCCACTTGTCAAGGTGATGGCGCATCTTTGCCCCGATGGCAGAGCGACTCTTAATCTCGAAAAACCGCAAAAATTTGCGCCCGGACAGTCAGCCGTACTATACAAAGACGGCATCGTGATGCTTGGCGGTTTTATAAACTAAAAAAATGGAACAGTTTCAGCTGTTCCATTTTTTATACTCATTTCTTTTTTGTAAACAACAAAGTCAGTGGAATAAGGGTCTGGGAGGGAATGTAGAATAACCAAATTAGATCTACATCTGTGTGAATGAGATTGTAGAGCAGAGAGTCTTCGCTGATTTCAGTGATGTACATTTCCTCAATACCTGCGAGTCCTACGTTGACGTCACACAGTGCAAAGAGTATCAAACCAACCGTGAGAACTATACCTCCGCGACCAATTCGATGGGCAAAAATTGCATTGATACAGAGGTTTATAAAATAAATCAGAGTAATGATTGCAAGGGGGTCTATCATATCGCCTAAAATCAAATATGCCACTGATATGACAACGATAGTTAGCAAAAAACGTATTAAAACGTTCACTAAACGAGTTTTTGAACTTTGGTCGTTTGCAAAAATATGCAAGAAAATAAATAGCTGTGTTCCAAGGAATACAGCAACGCCCTTAAAGTTGTCCGGCTCGGTCATTCCCACCAAATAATAATCGGCTACAAGCGTAAATAACATTGCGATGCGAATCAGATTACCTTCGGTTTTGCTAAAGAGGATTTTTAGCGGACTTTCGCTATTCTCTCTCGCAGTAAACAGCTCGATAAGAAGCGTTAGCCAGGAATATGTCGCAGCGGTTATGATACAAAGGTAGTGTAAATTAAGGTCGGTGTTGGCATCCGCAATATGGATCAGATAAAAGAAATAACCTTCGATTGCTACAAAAATAGTCGATGCTATCCATAGAATAAATCTTCTTTTAGTTATCATAGGCATCTCCTTTCTCACGGTTTAAACGCGGAGTTAAAGCACGTCAGCGATTTCGTAGATAAGCTTTTCGGTCTTTTCCCAACCCAGGCAGGGGTCTGTAACCGACTTTCCGTATATCGAGTTGTCACAGATCTTCTGCGCGCTGTCCTCGATATAGCTCTCGATCATCAGACCCTTTACAATGCTTTTTATGTCGGCTGAATAGCGGCAGCTATGGAGAATTTCTTTTGAAATTCTTATCTGCTCAAGGTAGTTCTTTCCGGAGTTTGCGTGGTTTGTATCAACGATAACAGCAGGGTTTTCAAGACCGGATATCCGGTAGGTTTCGTAAAGATTGTAAAGGTCCTCATAGTGATAGTTAGGATGCGATTTGCCGAACTTGTCCACGTAGCCGCGAAGAATTGCGTGTGTGAGAGGATTTCCGTGTGATTTTACCTCCCAACCGCGATAGAGAAATACGTGTGAGGACTGACCCGCCTTGATGGAGTTCATCATTACGCTAATGTCACCGCCGGTGGGATTTTTCATACCAACGGGAATGTCAAGCCCGCTTGCGGTGAGTCTGTGCTGCTGATTTTCAACCGATCTCGCGCCAACCGCAACGTATGCGAGAAGGTCGGAAAGGTATCTATAATTCTCGGGATAAAGCATCTCGTCAGCGCAACCAAAGCCTGTTTCGGCAATTGCCTTCATATGAAGATGTCTAATTGCGATAATACCCTTAAGCATATCGGGCTCCTGGTTGGGATCTGGCTGGTGAAGCATTCCCTTGTATCCCTCGCCGGTGGTTCTGGGCTTGTTTGTGTAAATTCGGGGAATGATAATGATTTTGTCCTTTACCTTTTCCTCGACTTTGCGAAGGCGGTAAATGTAATCAAGCACTGCGTCCTCTCTGTCGGCAGAGCAGGGGCCGATAATCAAAATAAATTTATTGCTCTCTCCCGTGAAGACCTTGTTGATCTGCTCGGTGCGTGTCTTTAATATTTTTTCGCTTTCTGCCGTGAGGGGAAATTGCGCTTTAATATCCTTCGGAATTGGTAATTTGCGGTAAAATTCCATATTCATAGTGTTATTCTCCTTGGTATTTGCTTATTTTTTCGGCTTGTCGAACAGCGCTCTTCTCGTCGTAGAGGAGCGCATTTTTTCTCTCATACGCTTTCCATCCTCGGCTGCAAGATAGTTACGGAATTCCGAGAATTCCTCGATAAATCTATCCATCTCGCAAAGCAGCGCATCCTTGTTCATCAGGAAAAGCTCCGACCACATCCGGTCGTTGATCTTCGCAATTCGGGTGAGATCTCTAAATGAGTCACCCGTGTATTTTTCCAGGCCGTCGGAGTCATTGCAGTTCATCAGCGTTACAGCGATAATGTGGGTAAGCTGCGAGAGAAAAGCGATCATCTCGTCGTGCTGCTCGGGGGTGAGCTCGCTGATGCGAAGAAAACCAAGCTCTTCGCCAAGATCCTTGCAGAGCTTTATCGCCTCAAGACTATTTTTTTCGGTGGGAGTTACAATGTAGTTTGCTCCGCGAAAAACGGTGGGATCGGCAAACTCAACTCCGCTTCGCTCACGTCCCGCCATAGGGTGAGCTGCGATAAACTCAATGTCCGAGCGAAGTATATCCTGCACCTTGTAAACTACGCCGCTTTTAACACCTGTAACGTCGGTTATCAGTGTGCCGGGAGAGAAAAGATGCTGATATTTTTTAATCCATTCAATAAACGCGCTGGGATAGAGCGCGAAGATTATAAGCTCGGCATCTGCAATAAGCTCGGGCTCGATTTCGGTAGTTCCGTAGCAGATCATTCCGTGTTCCATACCGTATCTGATGTCTGCTCGCTCCTTGGTGATGCATTTTACATTGTATCCTGCGTCTGTCAGAGCCTTTGCGTAGCTTCCGCCCATAACTCCAAGACCTATTATCAGTATTTTTGTTTCTTTAGTCAGTTTCATTGCTATTAATTCCTAGTTTTGCTAAATCTTCAAAAAATGTGGGATAGCTCTTGCTTACTGCCTCCGCACCTTCAATTTCTCCACCGTAAAGAGAGCAGAGAACAGCCATCGACATAACTATTCTGTGGTCGTTGTGACCGAAAAGTTTGGAATCGGGCGCGTGAAGTGTACATTTATCTACGGTCACGGAGTTCTCTTCATTGTAAATTTTCGCTCCAAACTTTGAGAGCTCGCATTTCATGGCAGAAATTCTGTCGCTCTCTTTGTCGCGAAGCCTTTTTACTCCCACGAATTTTGCGCCGTGGTATACGGCAGCAAGAGAAAATAGAATAGGACCCAGGTCGGGGCAATGCGAGAGATCAATTTCGCAAAATCCTTCCTTAATGCGACCGAAAAGCTCTCTGTAAATTTTATCTCCCTGACTGCTGCTATCGTTCATTCCAAGAACGGTCACATTACCGCCAAGAAGGTTATATGCATCAAGAAATGCGGCGTTTGACCAATCGCCCTCAACCGTAAGATCGCGTGACTCGTATTTTTGCCCACCCTTAATATGAAGAGTTTCTTTGTTTTTCCAAAAAGCATCAACGCCGAATTTTGCCATAGTGTCGAGGGTGATGTTGATATAGTCGCGGCTCTCGACCTCGGTTGTGATCACAATTTCCGAGTCCCATTCAAGCGTTGAAAGGGCAAAAAGCAATCCCGTGATAAATTGACTGCTGACATCTCCACGGACCTCATAAGTTCCGTGAGAAAGCCTTCCTTCGGTGACAATTTTACCTGGAGATTTCTCAAAAACGAAGCCATGTATACCCGAAATCTCGTCGTAAACGCTCATCGACCTTGTGAAAAGTCTTTCGCTCCCCGAGAGTTCAAATCTTTCACCCGAGAGCCAGAGCAGGGGAATTATAAATCGCAGAGTGCTTCCGCTTTCGAGACAGAAAAGCTTCGTACCTTGAGCCTTTGACATATCAACTCCCACTATCTCTGCGGTGTGTCCTGAATATTCAATTGTAGCACCGAGAGCACGGAGGCAATCTATGGTCGCGAGAACGTCTTCGCAGGGAGTGAGTCCTCTAATTAGGCTTTTCTTCCCCTCGCATAGGGCAGCCGCGATCAACATTCTATGCGCAACGCTCTTTGACGAAGGGGCGAAAACTTCGCCCTTTGCTGTACTTTTGTAAATAATTCTTGTCATTTTGCTCTGTTGATCAAATATTCGATGGCTTCAAGGTATCCGTTAATTCCGTGTCCGCTGATGGTTTTTACGCAAGCAGATCTGATGTAGCTTGTCTGTCTGAAGTCCTCGCGCTCGGCAAGGTTTGATATATGCACCTCAACGGTGGGCAGACTAACTGCCTTTACCGCATCAAGAAGGGCAATGCTAGTGTGGGTATAGGCTCCGGGATTGATCACAATACCGTCTGCGCCGTTAAAGTATGCTTCCTGAATTTTGTCTACCAGGTCGCCCTCGTGATTAGATTGATAGCAGATTACGTCAATGCCTATAGTCTTTGCATATTCGCTAATAAGTGAAAGCAGGGAATTGTAGCTCACAGTTCCGTACTTGTCGGGCTCTCTTATGCCAAGCATATTGAGGTTAGGGCCGTTTATTACGTAAATTATCATAAATAATTCTCCAAAATATAGTCTGCGACATCGCTTGGCGTACCCTTTGATTCGATACGCGAGTCACAAGCCTCGTTATATATGGGATAACGCTCTCTATAAAGGTTTTCAAGAGCCTCTATGTCCTTGGAAAGCGGACGTGAGTCTGTTGGTGTCAACTCATACAAGGGTCGATCGATAAAGAGTAGGGTGCCGTTGTATTTCAGATTGAAAACGTTTTCTTTCTTGAGAATAGATCCGCCACCGGTAGCTATAACAAGTCCGGCGTGTACGGCTAGATCGCGTATCACCTGCGACTCTATCTCGCGGAATTTTTCCTCACCGTGGAGAGCGAAAAACTCGCTGATAGGCATTTTAATTCTATCGACGATCAGCTCGTCGGTGTCCACAAACGTAGCCCCAACCTTACTAGCCAAAATTCGTCCAACGCTGGTTTTTCCCGAGGAAGGCATACCGATGAGAACAATGTTTTCCTTCTCCGACTTGATGCCGTCATAGATTACATCGGTCATATATCCGGGGTATTTAATATCGAGAAATAGTTCTGATGCTCTGATAGCCTGAGCGACCAGCATATAGAGGCCTGCTTCTGCGGGTATTCCTCTCTCCTTCGCCTCGCTTACAATGGTGGTGGAAAGTGGATTGTATACCGCATCGATCACACCCGAGAGTTTTTTGAATTTCGTTACGTCAATCGGCTTATCAAAAATCGAAGGGAACATACCAACAGGTGTTGTGTTGACGATAATTTCTGTGTCGGTATGCTTTTTATATAGAGTGTCGTATTTGATTTCACCGCTTCTGCTTACATTGATTATTTCGCTTGCACCTAGTGAGAGCATAACAGCTTCTGCGGTTTTAGAGGTTGCGCCGCTTCCGAGTATTGCGACCTTTTTGCCCTTTATATCAACATCTGCATGGAATATTAACTCTCGCATGCCGTCAAAATCGGTGTTGTAGCCGTAAAGCTTGCCGTCACGATTGACAATCGTGTTCACCGCGCCGATGGATTTTGCGCTCTCATCGATGAAATCAAGGTAGGGAATAACCTCTTCCTTGTAGGGCATAGTTACGTTAATGCCCTCGAATTCTCGCGCACTAATAAAATTCTCGAGTCTATCTCTTGGGATTTCGCGAAGCTCGTAGTCGTAACCGAGCCTCTCGTGTATGTCTTTTGAGAAGCTGTGTCCGAGCTTCTCGCCAATAAGTCCGTATTTCATATTTTTTCCTTATGCAAGATAGTCTATGCCGTATCTTCCAATCAGCGCGTCTGCGATTACGAGCGCGCCAACCGAGTCGACGACAACTCTTGCTCTATGAATTATGGCAGGATCGTGTCTGCCTGAAATTTCAATACTTGTGTTCTCCATTTTTGAGAGAGAGATGCTGTTCTGCTTCGTGAAAATTGAGGGGGTAGGCTTTATAACAGTACGGAAGGTCAGAGGCATACCGTTTGTGATACCACCGTTGATTCCTCCGTTGTTGTTGCTCTCGGTTATTACCTTTCCGTTCGAGATGCAGAAGTCATCGTTACCCTCGCTGCCGTAAACATCCGCAAATGCGAAGCCGAGACCAAACTCCACGCCCTTAACACCAGGAATAGAGAAAAGTCCGTGCGAGAGCATACTCTCCATACTGTCAAACCAGGGCTCTCCAAGGCCTGCGGGCAGTCCGATAATTGCACTCTCAAGAATTCCACCAACGCTGTCACCGCGACCTGATGCCTTCTCGATTTCCTTCTTCATACTCGATTCGGCAGTTTCACCAAGTGTGGGGAAAGACTTTGTCGAAAGTAGCTTTATGTCGCTTTCGTAGTCCTCAAATGGTCTGTCGAATGCACCGTGAAGTTCGGTGATATGCGAGCCGATCTTTATGCCCTTTTCCTCGAGCGCGCATTGAACAATTGCGCCTGCGGCAACCAAAGCAGCCGTAATTCTGCCGGAGAAGTGTCCGCCACCGCGATGATCCTCGAAGCCGTGATACTTTGCTCTCGCGGTGAAGTCCGCGTGTCCGGGCCGTGGAATATCAAGCACCTCGCCATAATCGGAGCTGTTTTTCTTTGTATTAGGAATTAGGATGCAAAGCGGTGTACCGGTTGTGTGTCCGTTGAACACTCCGCTTACGATAGAATATTCATCGGACTCGACTCTGCCTGTAGATATTTTGCCCGAAGGACGGCGAAGCGCGAGTTTATTTTTGATATATTCGTGATTGATGCGTATACCGGGCGTAATTCCGTCAAGGACTGCACCGATATATTCACCGTGACTCTCACCGAAAAGAGTGATCGTCAGATTATTTCCAAAGCTGTTTTTCATCTCATAAGCTCCTTCGTTACGTGAGCGCAGAAGTCCTCTACGTCCATTTTCTCTATTCTGAATTTACCAATCTCGTCAACGAATACGCAGGAAATTTGCTGGCCTGCGCACTTTTTATCGTGGCGTACGTAGGATAAAGCATCCTCAAGAGAGCCGTTGTATTCGGTGGGGAGAGCAAATTTTTGAAGCACAGGAATAAGCTCTGCTTTTACCGAGTCCGAGCATACCGCCGTAAGACCGATAGCGACACATTCTCCGTGGTAGAGTCTGCCACCCTCGTTAGCCTCAATACCATGGCCTAGAGTATGACCGAGATTCAGCACGCGTCTGATTCCCTTTTCCTTCTCATCTTCCTCAACTATTTTCTTCTTAATCTCAAGAGAGTCAATAATTATCTCCTCGGGGATATCCTCACCGAGCTTGTATTCTCCAATTTTTTCGAAAAGCTCTCTGTCGTAACAAACAGCCATTTTTATCGCTTCAGCAAGTCCGTTGGCAATATGCCTCTCGGGGAGTGTCTTGAGTAGATCGGGGTCGATGATAACGCCCTTCGGCTGATGAAACGCGCCAACGATATTTTTAATGCCTAAGAGATTTACTGCCGTTTTTCCTCCAATAGAGGAATCTACCTGCGAGAGCAGGGTGGTGGGAATATTATAGAAATCAATGCCACGCATATAGCTTGCTGCCGCGAAGCCTGCAATATCGCCCACAATTCCACCGCCCACAGCAACTATACAGTCACTTCGAGTCAGGTCGAATTCCAGCATTTTATTCAAAATCTGCGAAAAGCTGTCAATAGTTTTGTGATCCTCGCCCTCGGGTATAGTTATTATTTCTGCATCTCGGCATAAGGCCTTGACAGTGAGAGCATACTGCGCGGGAACACCCGAGTCAGTAACAATGATCACTCGTCTGTTAAGGTTAAACAACTCGGCCGCTTTGGAAATCAGACCGCTGCCGATATTTATATCATATCCTCTCTGCGCGAGGTTTAAATGAAGTGTTTTCATAAAAAAGCTCCTTTAAAGCTTAATATATGTTCCTGCAAATTTAAGCTTATCACAGAATTCACCGAGGCTTTCCATAAGCGATATTCCGCGTTCGCTCTGAATATTTCCCTCTACCTCAACGTAGAAGTAGTATTCCCAGAGAAGCTCCTTGTTAGGTCTGGAACGGAGAGTTCGCATATTGAATCCGTGTTGACCGATAACGTCAATAGCTTTTGCAAGAGCGCCTGCCTCGTTTCTTACTGTGAAGAGAAGTATTGAATGGACTCCGCCGTCCTTGGCGATTTGCTTGTTTGCCACCTTTGAAAAGATTGCAAAACGGGTGGAGTTTGTTCTATTTTCGTTTATGTCGTGATCAAGTACTTCAAGTCCAAAGATCTCAGCTGCCTCGCGACTTGCGATAGCGGCAACCGATTTATCGGGGCTTTCTGCTACCCATTTTGCCGCAAGGGCTGTGTTCGCAAACTCATGTCTTTCAAAGCCCTTTCGCTGAATATATTCAGCGCACTGACCGAATGCCTGCGGATGGCTGACAACCTCGCGTATATCATCAAGCTTTGTTCCGGGTTTTGCGAGAAGGTCCTGGGTGACGGGCAGATCGAACATTCCGTTCACGTAGAGCGAGCCCGAGAACATAAGATCGGTCACCTGACCAACCTCACCGTTGTAGCTGTTTTCCACGGGTAGAACCGCGATGTCGCAATTGCCCTTCTCAACCGCGCGATATGCCTCTGCAAAATTGCCGAAAGCAACCTTTTTTGCCGTAGGATAGAGCTTGCTTGACGCAATGTGAGCAAATGCACCTTCTGTGCCCGAGTATGCAACTCTCATGCCCTCCATAAGTCGGGTTTGATATGCTCTCGACACCTCCATGGTGGAGCGAAGGAAATTAACGTAATGCTCGCGGATTTTTTCATCCTCAATGAGTGTGGAGTTCTGTCTGATTACTTGATCCTCTCTTGCCTGATCGAGGATCGCGAGACCTCTTTCTTTTTTGTATGCTGCAACATCTTCAACTGCGCGCATACGCTTTACAAAAAGCTCTGCCATCTCGCGGTCTATTTCATTTATAGTTTTTCTTGCCTTGTCAAGTGTACTGTTAGCCATTTTTTTAGTCCTTATAAGAATTTGCCAATTCGTGGAAGGCGGGTAGTGCGCGTTCTACCTGCTTTGTTGTAACGCAGTAAGCAAGTCTTGCATATCCCTTACAACCGAAATCATCGCTCGGCACTATGAGAATATCCAGCATCTTTGCTCTCTCGCAAAATTCGGTGGCATCACCCGAAGGAGATTTGATGAAAAGATAGAATGCGCCCTGTGGCTTGATCATATCAAAACCGTATTTTGTAAGCTCGCCGATAAGTAGCTTTCTGTTCCTGTCGTAAACCGAAATATCTGCGGTCTGTCCAAGGCAGTAGGGAAGCATCTTCTGAAGTATACTCGGAGCACAAACGAAGCCGAGTGCTCTTCCGGCACCGCAGACAGCCTGATAAACCGAGGAGAAATCAGCACATCTCGGACAAACCAAAACGTATCCGATTCGCTCGCCGGGGATGGAAAGCGATTTGCTGAAGGAGTAGCAGACAACCGTGTTATCGTAGTATTTTGTGAGGTAGGGAACCTTAACTCCGTCGTAAGCAAGCTCGCGGTAGGGCTCGTCCGAAATCAGATAAATCGGATGACCGAGCTTCTTTTCACTGCGACGAAGAAGATCGCAGAGAGCTTTGATGTTTTCATCGCTATATACCGCGCCGGTGGGGTTGTTTGGTGAGTTGACAATGATAGCCGCTGTCTTTTCGTTGATTGCGGACTCTATTGCAGAGATGTCGAGCATAAGATTTTCGTCGCACAGCACCTCTTTGATAATTCCACCGCATTTTTCGATAAATACCTTGTATTCGGGGAAATAGGGAGCAGGCACGATAACCTCCTCGCCCTCGGATACCAATGCTGTGAGAGTAGACGTGAGAGCCGCCGCCGCACCAACGCTCATATAGAGGCAGTCGGCGTGAATACTCTCGTCCTGCGTACGGTTTATATAGTCTGCGATAGCCTGACGAACAGATGCATCACCCTGCGCGGATGTGTATCCGTGAAGAGCAAGAGAACTTTCCTCTGCCATAAGCTTGGTCATAGTTTCGTTTACCACCGCAGGGGCAGCTACGCTAGGATTACCGAGAGAGAAATCATATACGTTCTCCTCGCCAATTTCTGCCTTTCTCTTTTTACCGTATTCAAAAAGCTCGCGAATAACGGATCTCTTCGCGCCCAGCATTCTCATTTTTTCGTTAATCATAAGGCTACTTCCTAAATTTTAAAAGTATAATATATAATTATAACTCCAATTTGACCCAATTGTCAATAAAAAATACAAAAATAACCTTCTTTTCGAGGTATATGTTGACATAAAATTCTTTTTGATGTATAATGAGTCTGTGAAAGGAGGTAGGAGGAATATGATCAAGACCGACATAAAATTACCATATAATCATTCAAAAGATGATATTTATTCGGCGATTTCTCTTCGCCTTCCTGTGAAAAAAGAGGAGATTTTGGAGATTCGTATCTTGAAGAAAAACCTAAACTTCTCGGATAAGAACAATTTTTGTTATGATATAACTGTTGGTATTTCGCTCTCTTCGGACAGGGAGGCGGGACTCCTTAAAATGAAAAAGAAGGTCGCTCCGATGGATGACCTTTCAATTGCTATTCCTTCTGCAAAATTTACCTCTCGACCTCTAGTTGTAGGCGCAGGACCCGCAGGACTTTTCGCAGCTCTTCTTCTTGCCGAGGCTGGTGCTCGTCCCCTGCTTGTTGAGCGTGGACTCGAGGTGTCGGAGCGAACAAAAAAAGTCGAAAGCTTTACAAAATTCGGCATACTTGATCCCGAGTGTAACGTTCAATTTGGAGAGGGCGGTGCAGGAACCTTCTCTGACGGAAAGCTCAAGGTTGGTGGGATGGATAAGTACAAGTACAAGGTGCTTTCTGAATTCGTCGGCGCAGGTGCTCCTGAGGACATTCTATATACCGTTGGTGCTCACCTTGGAACCGATAAATTACAAAATATTGTACAAAAGATAAGGCAGAAAATAATTAGTCTTGGTGGAGAGGTGATGTTTTCAACACGCCTTACCTCGCTGAAAATTCGTGACAGAAAACTTGTTGGTGCTGTGCTTGAAAGGGAAGGCGGAAGCATTGAAATTGATGCTACTGACGTAGTTTTAGCGACCGGTCATAGCGCGAGAGATGTGTTTGAGATGCTTCGTTATAAAGGTGCATCGCTTATGGCAAAGGGCTTTGGTATCGGTCTTCGAATAGAACATCCAAGAGAGTATATTAACGAGCTTGTTTACGGCAAAAATGCTCCCGAGGGTATCGGTGCGGCGAGTTATCATCTTGTTACGCACCTGCAAAGCGGCAGAAGTGTTTACAGCTTCTGTATGTGCCCGGGCGGAAGTGTTGTTGCAGCTGCCAGTGAGCAGGGTGGAATTGTTACCAACGGAATGAGTGAATATGCGAGAGATGCCGATAACTCTAACGCGGCTTTCCTTGTTTCTGTTACTCCCGAAGATTTTAGCTCTGACGATCCTCTCGCGGGTGTTGAGCTTCAAAGAAAAATCGAGCGGCGCGCCTTTGAGCTTTCGGGCGGAAATTATCGCGCTCCTGCAACCACGATGAGAGCTTTTACTAATGGTGAAAAAGCCTCGCTTGGCAGCGTAAATCCCAGTTATCCAAAAGGTGTAGAATTATATTCTGCCGAAGAATATCTTCCTGAATTTATCACAAATTCACTTAAAGAAGGCATATCCGATTTTGACGATTGGATGGGTGGATTCTATTATCCCGATGCTATTTTGACTGGTCCGGAAACCCGAACCACATCTCCCGTAAGAGTTATGCGTGACGATAAATTTGTCGCACTTGGAATTGACGGACTCTATCCAGCAGGCGAGGGCGCAGGGTACGCAGGTGGTATAATTTCCTCTGCCAGAGACGGTCTTATGGTCGCCGAGGCGATGTTGTTTAAAAACAAAAAATAACATTCTTATATTAAAATGGCTGTTGCGATTCGCAACAGCCATTCCTTGTATAACGAAAACCACGCGATAGTCGCGTGGTTCAAAAGAGGTTAACCGGTGAGAAAAATCCTCCGTTTGTGGTATAATTAGAATTGACCTGCCAGTCGAAACTAAAAAACACAAACGGAGGATTATCTATGAAAAAACAAAACATAGACACAAACATTTTAGCACATACGAAATGGAATTGCAAGTACCATATAGTTTTTGCGCCGAAATACAGGAGAAAGGTGTTTTTCGAAGAAAGACGGTTGGAAATAAGAGAGATACTTCGGAAATTATGCCAATGGAAAGGTGTAGAGATAATAGAGGGAGAAGTATGTCCCGACCATATACATATGTTGGTAAGCATCCCGCCCAAGATGAGCGTTTCGGGGTTCATGGGATATCTCAAGGGCAAAACTGCATTGATGATTTTTCAAAAATGGGGAAACATGAAGTTCGCATACCGAAACCGCGAGTTTTGGTGCAAGGGATATTACGTAGACACCGTGGGGAAAAACACAAAAGCGATAAAAGAATATATAGCCGACCAGCTAAAGCAAGACAAAGAAAGTGATCAAATAGCAATGTTTGACCCACGGGACCCATTTATGGGTAGTAAGTAACGATTGCATGGCTGGCAGGCCAATCCAAAACGCACTTGTGCGTCGCCAGTAACGATTAGGGCTATGCCCGAAAATGAAATACCCCCCGTTTTACGGGGGGATCTTTATTTTTTTATTTAATTACGCCTGCCTCATACTCGTGCATAAGAAGCATCAGATCTGCTATTTTTTCTCTTATCACAGAGCCTTTGTCGGTCTCTCTGATACGCATTTGATCTGCCTTGTTTTCGAAAATTATTGTTTGCGAAATAATATCGCTGTTGTTTTTTATTGCATCAGCTCTGTCGAAGAAGGGCTCGTGTGCCTGAAGGCGCATACCGTCGGCATTGTAAATCAGGGTGTAGCCACCAATTCCTGTAGAGTCGTGATATGCCTTGCAGAATCCGCCGTCAATAACAAGAATTCTGCCGTTTGCCTTGATCGGATTTTCGCCCTTGTTTACCGGTAGGTGCCCGTTAATTATATGAGAACCTATGCTGTTAAGACCAAATTCGTCGAGAATTTTTATAGCGATGGTTTCGTCATCCCAGGAGCGATAATATGCATTTTTAGGTTCAACCCAGGTATCCTTGTCGGAGAGTAGCAATCTCTCGAAGGTGGCAATCTTTTTTCTAGCGCAGAGAGGAGAGTCCTTTCCGCACCACAGGAACCAGAGGAAGTCTTTGCCTGCCTGTCTTTCCTTTGAGCCAACCTTGGCGAAATAACCGTCTCTTGCCTTCCTGTCGCAATAATCCATAAGTTCCTTGCCGAATCTTCCGTCAGCCGCAGAAAGCTTCATAAAGTTACCGTCATCCTCCATAGGAATGCAGCCGTGATAGAGTAGATTATTGTTATAAACCTTATACATTCCGCCCTTTTCGTAGAGAAATCTCACCTGACGCGAGAGCTTTTCGGAACGCATAAATGCGACGCGAAGATATTCCATAATCGCGCTTTCTTCCTCGGTGAGGGCATAAGGATCATCGGTGAGAGTGGGGAAGTCGTAATCACGCATAGTATACTTTTTGTTGCCAATTTTTACACAGCCACTCTTTTTATCGATTTTCTCGAGAAGGAGTCGATCGCTCATGTTAAATTTGGGGTTTCGCATAATCGTCTGACCCTCGAGCTTGAACTGAATTATACTAATTGCCTTGTGCATCTGTGCAACGAGCACATCATCAGCGCCGCCGTAGAAGTTACCGCCCGACTCACCCTTCGGCATGAATGCCGATATGTCGCTTTTACCGTAAACCTCTTCGGCAAAGAGTGCGAGGGGGCGGAGCGAAATTCCGTATCCAATCTCGATGACGTCGATGTTTTTGTACGTGATAGAGTTGTTAAGGACGGTGGCGATACAGGTTCTCGAGCCTGCTGCCGCACCCATCCAGAGAACGTCGTGGTTGCCCCATTGAATATCTATTGATCGCTCACGCATTAGTTCGTCGAGAACCATATCCGCACGCGGTCCTCTGTCGAAGATGTCGCCTACGATATGAAGGTGGTCTATAACGAGGCTCTTAATCGTGTCGCAGAGAGCTTTGATAACATCATCCGCTGCAGAGATTCTTATAGCAGTCTTGATGATGTTGTCACAGTAGACCGATTTGTTTTCGTCCTCTCCTTCGCTGAGCAATTCCTCAATGATGTAAAGATATTCTCCCGCCTTGGTTGCAAGATGATCTCTCACCGCCTCACGGGTATATTTCGATCCAACAAGTCTGCATATTTGGAGCAAACGTGTTATCGTTTGAGTATACCAATGGGAAATATCCTTTTCTTTCTCCTTTGCCGCATCGAGCTTCTCACCGGGGTAATAGATGAGGCTTGCAAGCTCGGACTGTTCCTCAGAATTAAGCTCCTCGTCGAAGAGAAGATGCACCTTGTTTCTAATAACTCCCGATGCATTTCGTCTAATATGCGAGAAAGCTTCCCATTCGCCGTGAATATCGCTTAAAAAGTGCTCTGTACCTTTGGGTAAATTCAAAAGCGCATTCAGTCTGATAATTTCAGCCGCGGCAGCCTTGAGCGTAGGGTACTGTTTCGCTAATTCCAATATATATTTTTTCTCAAGATCTCTTTCATATTTCGACATAAATTGTCCTCCGAAAAGAAAAAGGATGTTCCATAAAATGCCGAACATCCTTTAACTGTATTGTATTCTGAAATCCGTTAAAGTTATTTCAGCCACTCGATTTTTGTTCTTTTAAGTAGATAATACAGAGCAGATCCGCCAACACCGGCGCAAACGATTTCTCCCAGTCCAACCGTTACCACCAAGAAAAGATATGCATCGGGGACACCGTATGCAAATATCAGCACGGGCGGAATAATAAGCATATTTGAGATAATGGTGGGTAGAGTTGCCACCCACTTGAATTTTTCGGGCATCCTTCGGAGATAGAATGCTCCCAAGGCGCCGATAAGCGTTGCCAGACTACCGAAGATGACGTCCCAGATGACTACGCCCGGAACAAGCATATTTGAAATGAGGCAGCCGATGGCAAGACCCGGAATAGCCTCCGGGAAAAGGATTGGCAGAATGCAGAGCGCCTCGGAGATACGGAACTGAATTGCTCCGCTTGAGAGGCCGACTGCGCTGGCCAGCATTGTGAGTGCCACGTAGAGGGCGGCAATAAGCGCACCTCTAGTAGTGTAGAGTGTAAGTTGTCTTGTGCTAGTTTTCATTTCTTTTTCCTCTAGTTTTGTTTTTTTTGTCTTTAAGACTCGGTGAGGAAGGTCTCGAACTCACCGTAAGGGTAAGTATATCACATTTTTATTTGAAATACAAGTATTTTAAGGAAGTTTTTAGGTGATAACCCTGTTTTTAAGAGTATTTTGGCTTGAATTCCAATATTTTGCGGTAGCAATTTTCCCATAGTGAATGTATAATGGAATAAAAACGGTTAGTGGATGGTGCAGATTGGAATTTCTACTGATTGGAGAATCTAAACTCAAAATTGTTCTAGACGAACACGAGATGAAAAAATATAAGCTCGATGCCGCTTCTCCCGAAATCGGTGGAGCAGGGGTCAGACGCTCCTTTTGGCGTGTGCTTGATGTGGCGAAGTCTGAGGTTGGCTTTGACCCTGCGGGCGATAAGGTCCTGATTCAGCTTTATCCGATAAATGGAGGCGGATGCGAGATTTTTGTCACCAAGCTGGGCATTTTACCCGAATCATCGGCGCGTCTTGTTTCAAAGTCTAATAAGGTCGCAATGCTGTCGAAAAGGCAGAGCCTATACTCCTTCGAGACCCCGGATGACATAATAAACGCTTCGCGAGCTGTTAAACGGTTGGTTGGTG
Source organism: Eubacteriales bacterium (assembly GCA_045654725.1). GTDB lineage: Bacteria > Bacillota > Clostridia > Oscillospirales > CAG-272 > UBA1740. Next base: position 18,969 of record JAZONX010000042.1, on the reverse strand, counting down.
AGCTATCACCACACAGCGACGTCTACTACACCGCGGGAAAATACATCCTCGCTATTGATGAATACGGAAAAAGCGGAGAGCCTATCGAATTTCCTTGTATTTTGGAATTCGCCGTAGGACTCCCCGCTGATTTTTGGGGGTATATTTTGGAGCATGGGGAACGACTCACCGAAGGTAACGGTATAGAGCTATTTTCCTCACTTTAGTTTACTTTTTCTCAATTTCCGACATCATAGCTATTCTAATTGCGTGTCTGCCGCCCTCGTAATCTGCGGAGAGAAAGGCGTCAACAAGCTCGAGAGCAAGACAACTACCGATAACTCTCGCACCGAGGCAGAGAACGTTTGCATCGTTATGGCATCTGGTCATTTTTGCGGAATATGTATCCGAGCAAACCGCCGCGCGAATACCCTTGTGCTTGTTAGCGCACATCGACATACCTATGCCCGTGCCACATACAAGAATTCCAAAGGATGAGTCGAGCTCGGATTGAACGCTCTCGCACACCTTCGATGCAAATTCGGGATAATGGCAGGATGCTTCGGAGTCGCATCCGCAGTCTACCACAGAATAGCCCTTGTCTGAAAGATAAATTTTGATAGTTTCTTTAAGTGTAAAGCCTGCGCTATCTGCACCAATGTATATCTTTCTCACCTTTAATTCTCCTTTTTGTTTTGTGCCTCACGCTCGAGTCTTTCGCGCTCGGCCTGGGGCATTCTTAAATATACGGGTGATAGCTCACAATCGCTGACGGTTTCGTCTCTTTCGAATTTTCTCTTTGCAACCCTGGCAACCGACACCGCGTTTTCGAGTATATTAAGTTCGGGGGTGGGGCAGAGCTCTACGCCAAGCGATGAAAGTGCCTTCACAGCCACGTCATATCCGTCGCCCGAAACGTAAATGCTCTCGCCATACTGCTTAAGCTCCTCTGCGAGGTCGGAAAGCGCGATTGCTCTGTCCTCGGTGAGCCTTGTCATCTCCTTGCCGTCGGAGTGGAAGGTTGCCGAATAAACCTGTCCGCGTCTTGCGTCCATACAGGGGAGTAGAATCCCCTTTAGGGGGAAGAGGTTTTCCGCCAGTGCCTCAAGTGTGGACACGCCAACGCATGGAATATTTTTGCCGAAGGCAAGACCCTTCACGAGCGAAACGCCTATTCTCACTCCGGTAAACGAGCCCGGACCGACAGAGGTTGCAAGCAGGTCCATATCCGAGAAGGAAAGCTTCAAATCCCGAAGGAGATTTTCCGCCATGGGAAGCAACAGCTCGCTTTGAGTGAGTCCGTTATTTATGGTTGTGTAGCCGAGAATTTGATCACCGTCGGTGACAGCAACGGTTGCCGCCTTGGCGGTTCCGTCAAATGCAAGTATTTTCATAGTTAATCTCGATTCTTCTTCCGTTTGAGTCAAAATCCGTCCTAGTAATGCTGACGAAAATTGCTCCTTCGGGAATTTCATTTTCAATATTTTCCGACCACTCGGCGATGCAGTATCCATCTGTTTCTATATAGTCGTCATAGCCGATAGAGTAGAGGTCGTCGCCGTCGGTTATTCTGTACATGTCAAAGTGGAAAACCCTCACCTTGCCGGAGTATTCGTTCACCATTGTGTAGGTGGGACTTTTCACTCCTGTAATACCGAAATACGAAGCAAACCCGCGTGTGAATGCGGTTTTTCCAACGCCCATTTCACCACGCATAGCGATAAAGGCGCGTTTTATTCCCGCGGTTTCAAGCTTTTCTGCCAGGCGAGAGCCAACGGCTTCGGTCTGCTGGGGTGAATTTGTGTATTCAATCATTTATTTTATCTCCGAAAGATAGTTTTTTGCACCATCACCGAGCACAAAAGCAAGTGCTGTCTCGTATTCGTTGCGTGCAATCTCTCTTTCTTTTTCTCCGATTTTGTCGTTTTTAATTGCTTTAATAAGTGTGTTTTTTGGTGTGTTTTCAGGGTCCGTAAGCTCAAGTGCGACTACGTCATATCCGCCCACACGAAGTCTGCCGACACGAAGTGAATCGGTGATCGCCTCGCATAGCTTGTTGCTGATGTGAGGATAATCGGTGATGAATTTAAGCTCTTTTGCCACAACCTTGCCGTTGAGGTATCTGTGACAGCAGGGTGTTGAGAGAATAATTTTAGCCCCAAGTTTGATAGCCGTATCAAGCACAATGTCGGTAGCAATGTCGCAGGCGTGAAGAGAAATCACCATATCGGGAGTTTCGTTCGGAACGATTTTTGAAATATCGCCAACCTCGAAATGCATTCCAGAGTATCCGAGCTCCTTTGCCAAACCGTCGCACCAAAGAATAACGTCGCGTTTCAGGTCTGCTCCATAGAGATAAACCTTTCTCTCCTTCACGACGGTGAGATAGTGATAAACAGCAAAGCTGAGATAACTCTTTCCGCAGCAGAGATCGTAAATCTTGATTTCGCCTTCGTGCGGAAGCTTTGAGTAAATATCCTCGATATGCTCTAAAAATCTGTTGATCTGTCTGAATTTGCCTTGTTTTTTGTCGTGAACACGGCCGTCGGCAGAGCTGATGCCGAGTCTTTTGAGAAACTCCTCATCTCCCGAGAGAATGTAGTTTTTCTTCTTGTCGAGAGCCTCTATCGCTGATTCGAAATTTGGGGTTTCTCCTTGAAGCTTTTTCTTCAAATTATCTCCGCCGAGCACGGTTTCCTTGCCACTCTTCGAGCATTTAAGTTCAGCATCACCCAAGGTGGTGATAAGATTTACCTGACGATAATTCGCCATAATTTCGGACAGCTCAAAAAGCTCGTTTTCGGGAAGATTTTTGTGTGAAACGGTATTTCCGGGCAAGGAGTATTCCATAGCCAAAAGCCTTCTGCCTCTGTGAGCGACAAGCCTTGCAGAAATCTTCGCTATTTCGCCCTCTTTCGGTCTCGATAGGACAAGCTTTTTTATAGCTTCTTTTCTGAAGGCGTCGATAATTAACTGTAAAAATTCGTTTCTGTTCATTTGTTTTTCTTTCCGCCGATGGAAATTTTTCTCTCTGTTCCGTTTGCGATACGCTTAATATTCGCTCTGTGGCACCATACTATAAATACAGCGAGAATTATTGTGCAAACTAAACCTAGAATAGGAAGATTCTGTCCCTCAACGAGAAAACGCGAGTAGAGATAAACTGCAACAGGGAAGAGTGACGCCACACAGCAGGAGCCCAGCGAAACAAAGCCTGAGATTGCCACGATAATGATAAACAGAGTGAGAAGAATTGCGAAGGGGACGGGAGTTAGGATAAGAGCCATAGTTGCTGTTACGAGAACGCCCTTGCCGCCCTTGAAGTTGTAGAATATAGGATAAACGTGACCCAGTACTGCGAAAAGACCGGCCATATAACAGTATCCACAAAAACTGATACCGCCATTATAGGATATACCGAGCAGAGCAGCGGTGAGGAAGATCGCGATAGCCGTCTTCAGCATATCTCCGACGAGAGTAAGAGCCGCCGCGCCCTTTCCGTAGGTGCGGAGCATATTGGTAAGACCTGCGTTTCCGCTTCCGTGAGTACGGATGTCTTCTTTGTATAAAAGACCCGATACAATAATAGCCGAATTAACGCTGCCGAGAATGTAAGAGAGGAGCGCAGAGATGAAAATGAAGCCTATTAAAAGCGCAGTGCTCTCCCATCCGTTTGCAGGAATTTTATTCGAATTTATTAAAAGGTCGTATAAACCGTTCTGAAAAATCATTGCAAGACACCTTTCGCAAAATATCTATTTGTTTTCATTATAACATTATAACACTACGCGCAAATAAAGTCAAGAAATATATTGCATTTTGCTCATTTGTAGTGTATAATGATTATCGAAATGACAAAAAGAAAGGGGAGATTGGATTGAAGGAAATGGTAAAAGAATATCTAGCCTCTGTGGGGATAGAATATTTCTCGGTTCTAAAGTATTCTGACTGTCGCCAGACAAACGGCAGAATCATTGAGCGCGAAAACTTCGAGCCGAAGAGCATAATCATATACCTGTTACCGTATTACGCCGGTGAGAGCGAAAATCTTTCGATTTATTCCTCCTCCCTTGATTATCACATAAAAATCAAGGAAATTAACGACGGACTATCTGCAAAAATTAAGGAAATTTGCCCGAGTGCGGGTATTCGAGGTTATGGAGATCACAGTCCGATAGACGAGCGTCATGCAGCACTTATAGGTGGACTTGGAATTGCGGGTGACAACGGGCTGATTATCAATGAAAAATATGGCAGCTATGTTTTTATCGGTGATATAGTAACAGATATCGACCCCGACCTTCTTTTAGCATCCGAGCCCACCGAAATAAAAAGATGTATTGGCTGTGGCGATTGTAAGAGAGCTTGTCCAACCGGAATACTTCGCGGAGAGGGAGATGACTGCTTATCTGCCATCACACAGCGCAAGGGCGAGCTTACCGAAGCGGAGTGTCAGCTAATGCGTAAGTACAACACGCTCTGGGGATGCGATTTGTGTCAAAATTCATGTCCGTATAACCAAAATCCTCAGAAAACTCCCGTGAAATTCTTCCATGAGGACAGAATTCCACGACTTACGAGAGAGATTTTAGACTCTATGAGTGATGAGGAATTTTCTCGTCGCGCTTTTGCTTGGCGCAAGCGCAAAACTGTTGAGCGAAATCTCGATATTTTGGACAAAAAGTAAACTATAATTGACATTATTACATAAAATTCGACCTAAAACTGAAAAATGCGAAAATTCGAAAGGTAATATTTTTTGTGAAAAAAGATAAGAAATCCTTAATTTCTCCATTTGCCATAATTTCATTAGTTATTTTCGTTATAATTGACGTTCTTTATATGCTCTCGAGCAGATCTGCGGCGTTTGCAGACAGAGTTAATTCTACGATTGCGCAGTCGTTCCGCCAACTTATGGCTTCGATAGGGAACATCGTTCCGTTCTCACTTTTTGAGCTTTTGATCATTCTTTTACCGTTTTTCGTTTTTCTTTTCATTTGGCATGCTGTAAAGGTATTTAAGAGCGGGGAAGGGCGCATTAGATTTATAATCAATATTGCCGCGGTAGTCCTCTTGATATATTCCGGGCACCTTCTTGCGCTTGGAATTGCTCATAACACCACAGATATTGGCAAAAAGCTCCAGCTTAACGAGACTAAAATTACCACCGAGGAGCTTACCGAGATCTCTGTTTTGCTCCGCGATGAGATTAACGAGCTAGCTCCTACTCTGAAAAGAGATGAGAACGGCATATTTACTTCAGACTATTCTTATAGGGAGCTTAGCGAGAAAATTCTTGAGTCCTACGACGATCTCTCTGAAATTTATGACCTAACCGCAAACTTTTATAGCTCTGCGAAGGGCGTTTATTTTGGTGAGGCAATGTCATATCTCGGTATAACGGGAATTTATACCTATCCCACGGGTGAGGCAAACGTTAATACCGCATATCCTTCTTACGTTACGATTTTTACCGCAGCACATGAGATGAGTCATCAGCGTGGTGTTCTTCGTGAAAACGAGGCTAACTTTATGGCATTTCTGCTCACCGTGACATCCGACGACCCCAATCTTCGGTATAGCGGACTTCTCAATATTTACGAATACGTGCGCTCGGCTCTTTACAGAACCGACAGAGAAGCCTATTATAGCGTGAATGCCAAGCTTTCACCACTTGCAAAGATTGATATCAATGCTGCGTACGAAGTGGCTGACAAATATGATGATAACATCATTGAGCGCATCTCCGAGAGAATCAATGATATGTATCTCAAATCCAGCGGCTCCAGCGATGGAGTTATCAGTTATAGCCGAGTTGTAAGGCTTGTTGTGAATTATTATAATACCGAGGAGTAACCTTTAAGCCAACCTCCGAATAAGATGGTAGCATTCCATCACACAGGAGGCGCTTATGAAAAAAATCGAGATTGAAGGCGGTAGCCCTCTCTTTGGGGAGATAACCGTCAGCGGCTCAAAAAATGCCGCGCTTCCCATAATCTTTTCTTGTATACTGACAAAGGGGATCTCGAAAATAGAAAATTTGCCAGATATTGGTGACGTGCACGTGGCGTTAGAATTGCTTTCGGATTTCGGAGCGAAGATTCTTTACGAAGCTAACACGCTCATCGTAAATACCGAAAATCTCGTATACGTTGTGCCAAAATCCGAGCTCGTGTCGGAAATTCGCGCCTCAACCTATCTCATCGGATCCTGTCTTTCGAGATTCGGGCTGTGCCATCTTCAGCCCTTCGGTGGCTGTAGCTTCGCCAATCGGCCGATAGATATGCATTTAAGTGCCTGCCGTGCTCTCGGTGCGAATGTTAACGAAAATGAAATCAGTGCAGATCGACTTTGCGCTGCCGAGATCGTCTTCGATAAGCCGTCGGTCGGTGCGACCGTAAACGCTATTTTACTCTCGGTCTGTGCAGAGGGGAAAACGATCATTCGCGGATGTGCAACAGAGCCTCATATTGATTCTTTGATAGATTTTTTATCCTCTTGCGGTGCGTCGATACATCGCTCTGATAGAGATATATTTATCGAGGGCAGGGAACTTCATGGGGGAAGCATCAGAATAATCGGAGATATGATAGAGACAGGCAGCTATCTCGCGGCAGGGCTTATTACTGAAGGCGAAGTTGTCGTGCGCGATGCACCGATTGATGATATGACGGCAACCCTTGAAGTTTTTGATAGGTTGGGCGCAGAGATTTTTGTAAGCGGCAGTACCGTGTCCGCGAGAATGCGAGGAAAGAGCAAATATTTGAGTGTTATTGCAACGCCTTATCCCGGATTTCCCACCGACCTGCAGCCGATAATTGCGCCCCTTATGGCGAAATATTCGGGCGGTGGAATCACCGATACTGTCTGGCAGACGAGATTTGGATACCTACGCTCGCTCTCTAACTTTGGAGTAGCGTCGCAAATGCGAAACAACAGCGTGTTTATTGGCAAGTCTGTTCTTAATTGTGGAAAGGCAATCTCTCCCGACCTTCGCGGTGGCTTTGCCTGTATTCTCACGTCATTGGTCGCGCATGGAAAAAGCGAGATTTACTCGGCAGAAATCATTTTGCGCGGATATGAAAATTTAGAAAAAAAGCTACGCTCTATAGGGGCGCAGATCAAAATAAAATAAGTTAAAACGAGAGGAAAAATATGAAAAGAATTTTAACCGTTCAGGATATATCCTGTGTAGGCAGATGCTCGCTGACAGTTGCGCTGCCAATAATCTCATCGGCCGGAATTGAGGCGGGCGTACTTCCAACCGCAGTTCTTTCGACCCATACAGCATTTCCAAAATTTACTTTTTGCGACCTAACCGACGAGATTGAGGGCATCTCAAAAACCTTCTCGGAGCTTGATTTGGGATTTGACGCCATATATACAGGCTATCTTGGCTCCTTCCGTCAGCTTGGACTCGTTTCCGATCTCATCGACCGTCATAAAACCGAAGGCTGTATGGTGGTTATCGACCCTGCGATGGCTGACCACGGAAAGCTTTACAAGGGATTTACCCCAGAGTTTGCAAAGGCAATGGCAGGACTCTGCTCGAAGGCGGATCTGATTATTCCAAACCTCACCGAGGCATGCTTTATGCTTGATATTCCTTACACCGAGGAGTATGACGAGCAGTATATTCGCGATATTTTGAAGAAGCTCACCGACCTTGGCGCAAAGCGTGCGGCTCTTACCGGTATTTCCTTCGACCCAACAAAGCTGGGTAGCTATTCCTACGACAGCACCACCGATACATATTTCTCCTATTTCAACGACAAAATGAACGTGGCTTATCACGGAACGGGAGATATTTTTGCATCTGCTACCGTTGGTGCGCTTATGCGTGATCACTCTCTTGAGAGTGCGCTCTCGGTTGCTGTTGATTACACCCTTGAGTGTATAAAGCTCACTATGGTTGACGAAAATCGTCGCACCTACGGAGTAAACTTTGAGCAGGCAATACCTTATTATATCGATAGACTGAAAACTAAGAACTAATACAAAACGGCAAGGGAAATCCCTTGCCGTTCTATTTTTACCTATGACGTCTTCTTCTGCCACCGCGTTTACCGAGAAGCGAAGCCATTGCGTAAACACCGAGGTAGCAGCCGTAATTCATAAATGCGCTGCCCGAAATTTTGCCTTTTCCTAGGATTATGCAGCTGATAAGCATTATCAGTACCACCGACAGAGCGACGAGCAATGAATAACCAATGCTCTCACCGCGCCCGAGTTTTGAGGTGAAAAATCCGCCTAAAATCGCTGAGATGAGCAGAGTGGCTAGCGAAAATATACCGAGATTTTTTGTTGGATCGCTTGAAGAATTTGCGATCAATGAAAATATGAGCGAAGTTAATATGATAATCAGAGCAGAGAAGCCGAGGCAAATAAGATAATTTCCGACGCCTTTGCCCCATAAAAAAGATCTTTTTCCTTTAAGCATAAGAAAACCTCCGAGCAAGCTTTAATAAAGCCTATTCGGAGGTTTGTCTATTTATGACTTTTTACTTGGACTTTTTGCCAAAACACTTCTTGACAGGCTTTTCCTCGGTAGCGGGATCTACCTCTGCAGGCTCTTCCTTCTCAGCAGTAGCTGCAGCAGTAATGTCAGCAATTCTTACATCAACGCTCCTGATAGCGCCCTTAAGGAATCTGATGTGAGTCTTTTCCTTGGTGGTCTCGAGAACAAAGGTCTCATCCTTGATGGAAACTACCTTACCGATGATGCCACCGATTGTAGTAACCTCGTCACCAACCTGGAGGTTGTCACGCATATCCTGTGCTTCCTTGTCCTTCTTCTTCTGAGAACGGGAGGTGAACACCCACATAACTACGAGCATACCGATCATTACGACCCAAATACCCATACCGGCAAGGGGATTGCTTTCACCGTCTAAAAGAAATGCAAAATAATTCATTTGTATATCTCCTATTTTTTGATTTTCCTATATATTATACATTGCAATTTTGAATAATTCAAGTCCAAATTTTATTTATTTGTAAAATTTAGCTTAAAACAGAGAAATTTGCTCCTCGTTAGACTCATCTTTGGAATGCTTGCCCTGTGGACGAGGAGGCTTTCCTTCAGTGCGATTTTTCTCCGCGGCGTTAACGATAGAGCGTACAACTCTCGCAGGGGAGAGCCACCAATCTCTGCACCATACACGCATAATCTTCCAGCCGCGACCCTCGAGGAACTTAGGTTTGTAAACATCACGCTCCATTGCCGAGGAGGATGCCGCAAAGGCGTCCTTGTCAAGCTCAACGCCGATAAGATATTTGTCGGTGCTGTCATCGTATACCGCCAGTGAAATTCGGCTATTCTTGTTGCCAAGCCCGATATCAACTTTGTAGCCGAGCTTTTCGAGCCTTGCTTTGATCTGTTCCTCAATGCTCGGACCTGCACCGATAAGATAGTCGACAGTGGAGTTATCCGTTGAGGAAAGGCCTGACAGAATAATGTTAGCATTACTCTTGTCGCCTTCAGAAACCGCCTTGACGTAGGCGAGATAATCTTTGAGTAGCTTGGGGCCCTGGTTTTTCGAGCCGTCAACCTTCAGATCCTCGGGCTCTATGCTCGTCACGACGATGATCTGGGATTTTGCACGTGTTATCGCAACGTTAAGGCGGTTTTCACCACCCTCGGCAGACAGCGAACCAAAGTTGGCGTTAACTCTGCCTTGCTCGTTGGGCGCGTAACCGATCGAGAAGATGATAATATCTCTTTCGTCACCCTGAACGTTTTCCAGGTTCTTGATGAACAGACCGGTGTCCTCACCGCCGTCTATTCTATTACGCTCCTTTGCTATATCTGCGCGGAATTTGGAGTTTGCTCTTGCCTCCTTGTCAATTGCATCCGCAATGCAAGTCTGCTGATCGCTGTTGAAGGTAATAACTCCAATGCTCTCGTTGTTCTTTCTTTTGGCAATAATGTCTTTGATTATCTCAACGACCTGCTTTGCCTCAACAACGTTCTTTCTATCTATCCATCTGCCGTCAACCTTATATCTCTCCATAGGACGCGCGCTTTTGCCTGTGTAAAGGTTGGGCGCAACCTGAAGATTTCCTGCGTAGAATGCACAGTTGGAGAAATCTATAAGCTCCTGATGTCGGCTCCTGTAATGATAGGTCAGATTTGCGCTGTTATATCTCGCCACCGCAAGGTCGAGCAGACTCTCAACCTCGAGAGCCGCCTGCATAGAAACATCCTCAAGCGTATCGGTATCCGTGCCAAGATATCTTTTCATAAAGGTTGCGGAGGGACGAAGCTGCTTTGCATCTCCCGCAACGACGATATTTTTTCCTCGATAAATTGTGGGAATTGTGTTCTCGATAAACACCTGCGAAGCCTCGTCGAAGATAACCACGTCAAAGAGGTTTTTCTCAAGCGGAAGGAGAGAGGATACATTCTCGGGGGAGAGAAGCCAGCAAGGGAATAGGGTAAAGATAAAGTTACCATATGTCTCCATTGCCTTTCTGATTGCCCAATGCTTCTTGTCCTTGGATATCTGGTAGAGGTAATCCTTGGCATTCTCCGCATTCTCGTAAAGATCCTTATATTCACGCGAAACCTTGCCCTGGCATATCTTGTGAGAGACGGTGAGCTGGGCTTCCTTGAGCTTGTAAATTCTGGCGGAAACGTTGGGATAGTCCACAACCTTTGCCAGCTCGTCTTTGAGCTTTTCCTCGAGGACTGTAAGTTCGTGATACATCCGTATTAAGGGAACCTTATCGATTATTTCGAGGAAATTGTTGTAATTTTTGCTGGCCTCGTAGGCGAAGTTGAGAATGTCCAGCATATTCTTATCAAGTGTGCCAAGCAGCATTCTTACGTCACGCTGCTCGATGTAGTTGTCGAGAGCCTCGTATACAAGCTTAATATAAGCTGTGTTTCCACGGAGAATATTGTCGATAACCGAGATGTATCCGTCTTTGGTCATGATCTTGTTAAGACAGTCGTATTCCTTGACGAATTTGTCGATAGCTTCGATAGTTTCCTTCATCTTAGTCTCGATTTTCTTTATTCTGTGCGGGGTGAAAATAGAGTTGGGATGTTCGAGCTTGGCTTCCATTTTTGCCACCGCGTGAAGTCCGGCGGGAGTGTCAATCATAGCATAATGCGCCAGCACCTGTCTTGTGTAGGGATATTTGGAAATATCGAATAATCCCTTACGAGATTTTTGTATCTCGGCGAGTCTCGAGCGCACATCCGCGATGGTGGGAATCTCAATGTCGGGAAGCATATTGTCAATGATCGGGTTTTTGCCCTTCGCCTGTGCGTAGGAGTAGAAGGTCTCGGTAATGTTATTTGCCTTAATCGCAAACATTGCACCAGAGAGTTCCTTGAAGTTGAGCGCCATTACGTCCTTCGATTCAAGCATACGAAGATATGCCGCGTATTCCGGAGAATTCTTGGGCAAAACGTAGGAGGATGAATACATCTCCGAGAGTGAAAGACCAAATGAGCGCCTGTCGTGGAAGAGATGATAAATGTCGTTGAGAGTCTTCTCCTCCTGATCTATTCTCGCTTGAAGGCTATTATACTCATCGGTTAGAGCCTGCATATTTACGTCGCGTGCGGAAGCATATCTCTTGTGCGCCTCGTGACATCTATCGTAGAAGGCGTGCTTTTCCTTTGCTTCATCGGTGATGTACATAGCCTTCTCGTTGAGGGTGCCAAGACGGGAATAAACAACGTCGAGAGCTGCCTTTTTCTGTGAAACAACCAGTACGCGTTTGTTCTTGCAGAGCGCGTCAGTGATGACATTAACGATTGTCTGTGATTTTCCGGTACCGGGAGGGCCGTAAATAACCATGTTACCCATCTCGTCGACCTTCTTGACCACCTCGGACTGAGCATAGTCGAGCATCTTTACGATATAGCTTGAGCCCGAAACCGTTCTTTTCGCCTTTGGGCGAAGATTTTTGAATTTTGCGAAGGGGGATTTGGGCTTCCTCTTTGCAAATTTATCTCCTGTGCGGAGAAGCTCGTCGATAGCGTCGTTTGTCAGCTTCTTCTTTTCAAGAATACAGTAGTCGCTATATACCGAGTTGGAGATGGGGAAGCGACCGAGCACAGCGGCATATCTTACCGAAAGGTCGCCTTTGTTTGCCTCGGGCTCCTTGAATCTTGCGTAATTATAGATCTTCTTGGACGCCTGACAGTCAATTCTGATTCTCGACTTTGCGAGATGATTTGTAATTGAGACTATGTTTTTAAAGTCGGAGAGGTCGTCAAACTCGCTCTCGAGCTCATCGAGGTTAATTCTCTTCGCCTGTGCGTATGCAAAGATGAGAGCCTTGTTAACCTGAATTTTCTCCGCTTTGTTGAAGCGAATCTCAACAGTGTCCTCATCGGGAATATCTATCTTGACAGGGAAGAGAAGAAGGGGGGCCTTGATGAGAGTTCTTGTTGGTCCCTGGGGGAGAGATCCGAATACGAAGGGATATCCAATGTAAAGCTCACACTTACCGGTTTCTCTCTCAATGTCCTCAACTTCGCGCTTGATTACTTTTATCTTTGCGACCTCGTTTTCGATGAGCTTACGCTCACTGACGAGAATTTTCCTCTGTCGTTTTTTTCGTGCGCTAAGGTAGTCCTCGTCCTCTGATTCAAATTCATCAACCTCGGGCTCTGCCACAACATCAAGATTGCCGACCAGATCACTTCTTTCATCAGGACTGATGAGTGTAAGAGGCTCTTTGCCGGCAGACCAGAGAAATTTGAGAAGTTCTGAAACCTTTCCGTCACGTCCCTCGAAGATTCTTCCTATGTCATAAGCGCCTTTTTTTGTAACGCTCTTGAGGTATAAGCATTTATTTTTTCCGCCGATTTCAATTAGGCGTTCTTTGTAGTAGGTATATATACTTTTTCCCATTAAAAGCTACCGTACCTTCCTCGACGCAAAGTAAAATATTACGCGCCGACATTTTTACAGATTTTTACAATTAGAATTATATCATACTGTTGTCAAAAAATCAACAGACAAATCATTTTATTTTAAGATATTTTCGATAAAAATTATAATTTGGAGTCGCCATGACAAAAAATGAAATAATTAAGTTGGTTACATCGGAGCTTGCGGGGACTAAAGAGGTTGTTCCATCAATCCAATCGGTGAAAATCAGAAGAAGTGATGCCAAAGGCATCATAGATAGTTTTCTTATATATTTGTTCCCGGAATTTTTTGGCGAGAACACATCACGAAAGGATAGCGGAAAGAGACTTTTTTCTTTGATTCAAGGCGCGGTTGATTCTATTGGATTTGAGGGTAAGGGAGAGCAAGTTGCAAGTGAGATCTTTCTTAGGCTTCCAAAAATCAGAGAGCTTTTGCTTGAGGATGCAATAGCCATTTTCGAGGGTGACCCGTCCACCTATTCTCCTGCAGAGGTGGTCCTCACATATCCGGGATTTTTAGCCATAGCCTTATACAGACTTGCGAATGAATTTTACTGCAGAGAAATAGGGTACATACCAAGGCTTATCAGCGAAATAGCGCACGAGAGGACGGGAATTGATATTCACCCCGGCGCGGAAATCGGCAGGCGGTTTGCCATAGATCACGGAACGGGAATTGTGATAGGCGAAACGGCAAAAATTGGCGATGACGTGCGTCTTTATCAGGGTGTTACGCTCGGTGCGAAAAGCTTCGAGCATGATGAAAACGGCAATCCGAGAAAGGGCGGAAAAAGACATCCCGACGTAGGGAACAGATGCGTGATCTATGCCGGGGCGACAATTCTAGGCGGTTATACTGTGATAGGGGATGACTGTGTAATTGGTTGTAATGTAATACTCACTCACTCGCTGCCCAACGGACAGATTGTGAGGACTAAAGAAAATGAAAGCGGCAGAGAGTAGCTTCTCTGCCGCAAAATAAATATTGAATTTTATTCTTTGTTGAGAATCCCTTCGATGGTTTCAACAAGCTGACTGTGGCTGACCTTGCCGTCGCGAGTCAGAACGATAACGCCTCTTTCATCTAGAATAAGCGTTCTGGGGTAGGAAGATTTTCCGCCAAGCATACTGAAATACTTATCCTTGGAACTATTGAGGGGAGTGTCGTATGCAAAGAGCATTTCGCTGTTAGCAAAGTGCTTTGCGATGTATGCGGGAGCATCCTCGCTGGTGTAAACACTGTGAACTGTGAGAACGACTACGTTATCCTTATATTCGGTTGCCACGTTGTCGAAGTCGGGGAGCTCGTCCTTACAGGGACCACACCAGGTTCCCCAGAAGTTTACTATAACGATCTTACCTCTGAGATTCTTAATATTGATTGTGCCACTGCCGTCCACAAGCTCGAGGTCGAGTGTGGGACATCTGTTGCCAACCTTACTGCCGGTAGGGATGAATTCTTCCTCCTCGGAGGGATCTTCCTCGGGAATTTCAATCTCGGGAATATCATCGCTTCCGTCGTCATAGATGAAGTTGAAGTATACGAGCGAGAAGGCGAGTGTAAGCGTAAGAACGAGTGCTGTTATTCTTGTTGCCAGCTTAACTCTCTTGGTGCGCTTTGCTTCGATATCCTGCTTTTCTTCCTCGGTTGCATTTTCTGGAATTTCGTTGTCGGGAAGAATTATCTTGCCGCCTTTCCAAGTGATAGCCTTTGTGGGGCAGGAGGAAATACACTCTCCGCAGTTGATACATTCCATATCGCCAACGTGGTGAATGTCCATTTTACATACTGAAATACACTTTCCGCAGTTGATACACTTGTCCTTTTCAAGCTTAATGCCGAAGAGCGAGAATTTGTTAAAGAATCCGTAGAGCGCCCCGAGAGGGCAGAGGAATCGACAGAAGATGCGGTAAATAAATACCGAGGCAACTACGATGCTTACCGCAAGAGCAAATTTCCAGGTGAAGAGTGGGCCGAGCATTTCAAACATACCGAGGTTTTCGGGGTTTGCGAGCAGACCGATAGCTCCACCAACCGTTCCTGCAGGACAGATGTACTTACAGAATGCTGGGAGAGGGAACTCCCTGAACGCATAAATCAGGGGAAGAATTACTACGAAAAGTACGAGAATTATGTACTTGAACGCCGATAAAACTTTAGTGAAAACGCTTTTCTTTAGCTTTGGGGTCTTGATCTTATGAAGAAGATCCTGGAGAAGACCGAAGGGACAGAGGAATCCGCAAATCCATCTGCCGAAAATAAGACCGTAAAGCATAATAATACCGAACATATAATAAGGCGCGGTCTTTTTGGAGGCCGAGAAGGCGTTCTGGAGCGCACCGAGGGGACAGCTTGTTACAGCGCCCGGGCAGGAGTAACAGTTAAGTCCGGGGGTGCAGACGTTTTTGGTAACGCCCTTAAAGATGTCGCCACTGATATATCCCTTTAAGTAGGAGTTAAAGAGCAGGGCGGAGTAGAGCTGTATAAGTCGTCTCTTGGTAGGAGCGTGAGAGACGAACCAATTTTTGATTTTCATAAACACCTTTTTCATATTAGCCAAGTCCTATACACTCCGTACAGATTTTGATAGCCTTTTCAAGAACGTCGTTCATTCCTCCGTTGAGGACACCGAGTACGATGAAAAGCACCGCCACGGAAGCCAGCGCAATTCTGCCGACAAGGATGGAGTCAAAACTCTTTTTAACAGACTCCTCCTTAATTATCCTTTTTGCACCGTGCTCCTTGAGTGATGCTTTAAGAAGCGAAAGCTCCTCTTTTGCGCTTCTTTCAGAGAGATAAGCTCTTACGATATGAATTGCAATCGCGAAAAGGCCGATGGGAAGCGTCACTGCAAAGGTGCCGGTGACGTCATTGCTGAGATTTTCGACGGTAAATTCTACAAAAAAGAGAACGTAGTCGATAATAAACACTAGGCAGGCTGCCGACGCGAAGGAAGCAATCAAATCTATGATATTTCTGCGCTTTCTGATCGCCAAAACCTGAGCCTTGGTATCCGCGTTGAAGGACTCAAGGTCATACATTTTATTAAAGCTTTCGAGAAGTTCACCGTTGGTGCGAGGAGTCTTGCGATCCTCCTTCTCGTCCTTAACGATGCTGTAAACAATACCGCTGATAATAAGCGCAACCGTAATAACCGAGGGGATAACGAGATAGGACAAATACTCGCCCACTCGCTCGCGTGAATAAGGCATTTCTCCGCCGGTGTAGTAGAGGTGTGCGGTGGATATGATGAAGAGTAAGCCTAAAATGACGATGCTGACGGCAGTCAAAATAGAGATTATTCTTCCTCCTTTAGTTTTCATCATAACAAAATCACCTTTCAATTTATGTCGGGATTTTTAGTCTTTATCTGCGGTTTCATTAAGGCCGCAGCATTTTTTGTATTTTTTTCCGCTTCCGCAAGGGCAGGGATCGTTTCTGCCAACCTTCTTGGAAACGACAGGCTTTCTGATTGTAGGCTTTCCGCTTGCATATCCTTCAGAGGTAGGCTTTGCAACCTGCACTCTCTCGGTTGACTTGGGGCGGGGAATTACCGAGAGAATCTGTCTTACGGTATCCTCCTTGATGTCGTCAACCATTTGATCGAAGAGATCAGCACCCTGAATTCTGTACATTGCCACGGGATCTCTCTGAGCGTAGGAGTTAAGTCCAATGTATTCCTTAAGCTCATCCATGGCCTCAAGGTGGTCCATCCACTTTTTGTCTACGTTCTGAAGCAGGATTACCTTCTCAACCTCACGCATAGCGTTGACACCCGCCTCGGGAATAGCCTCGAAGAGCTGATCCTTTGAATAATAAATATCGAGTGCGCAATTTACAAGCTCATCTCGCCATGCATCTTTGTCGATGGAATTAAGCTCGTCGGGGGTGTAGTTAAAGCCCTTCTTGTCGGTGACAAGACCGAGGTAATGGTTTTTGAACTCATCGAACTTCCAGTCCTCGGGAGTGTCAACTCCAAAGCAAAAGTCGAATGTTTCCTCGACAGACTGTTTGATCATGGAGATGATCTTTTCCCGGATGTTATCGTTCATAAGAACTTCGGAACGCTGTGCATAGATAACGTTTCTCTGCTGGTTCATTACGTCATCGTAAGTAAGAACGTTCTTTCTTCTGTTGAAGTTGTTGTCCTCGATCTTCTTCTGCGCGCTCTCGATAGAGCCAGAGAGGATCTTAGCGTCGATGGGAATGTTCTCATCAAGACCGAGCTTTTCGCACATTATGGCAATTCTGTCCGAGCCGAACAGACGCATTAGATCGTCCTCGAGGGAGAGGAAGAATCTAGATTCACCGGGGTCGCCCTGACGTCCGCTTCGACCTCTGAGCTGGTTGTCGATACGACGGCTCTCGTGTCTTTCCGTACCGGGAATGAACAGACCGCCTGCATCACGCACCTTGTTTGCCTCGGGAGCGATCTGCTCACGATATTTATCGTGGAGCACCTTATAGGTTCTTCTTGCCTCGTTCACAGCCTCGTCCTCAGAGGGAGCAGAGCTGGTAGCCATAGCGATAAGTCCTTCCTCGACACCCTGCTTACGCATATCTGATTTAGCCATATATTCGGGGTTACCGCCAAGCATAATATCGGTACCTCTACCCGCCATATTAGTGGAAATGGTAACGCTGCCGAATCTACCCGCCTGGGCAACGATTTCCGCCTCCTTCTCGTGGTGTTTTGCATTGAGGACGGTGTGAGGGATTCCTGCTTTCTTGAATATTCGGGAGAGTTCCTCGGATTTGTCGATAGAAACCGTACCTACAAGCACAGGCTGACCCTTATCGTGACAGGATTTAACCTGATTTACGATAGCGTTGATCTTGCCTCTGTATGTGCGGTAAACAACATCGTTCTGGTCCAGTCTGATCATAGGCTTGTTGGTGGGAACCTCCACAACGTCGAGGGCATAGATCGACTTGAACTCGTTTTCCTCGGTAAGCGCAGTACCCGTCATACCCGAGAGCTTGGAGTACATACGGAAGTAGTTCTGGAAGGTGATCGTTGCGATAGTGCGTGATTCACGCTGCACGTCAACGCCTTCCTTCGCCTCGATGGCCTGATGAAGGCCGTCGTTGTATCTACGGCCGGGCATAAGACGACCTGTGAAGGTATCAACGATAACTACGTTTTCGTCCTTAACTATATAGTCCACCTCGTTTTTCATTACGCCGTGTGCCTTGATAGCCACGTTCACGTGGTGGTAAATGCTTGCATTCTCGGGATCGGAGAGGTTTTCGAGGTTGAAGAACTTCTCGGCTTTTTCAATGCCGTGCTGTGTGAGTACGGCTGTGCGAGCCTTCTCGTCAACGATGTAGTCCTCTGTGTAAACGTCGAGATCCTGCTTGGTATCCATTTCCTTGATGACAAAGCGGGACATTGTTCTTACGAGTCTGTCTGCCATCTGATATAGGTCGGTTGACTTGGAGCCCTGACCGGAGATAATAAGAGGAGTTCTTGCCTCGTCGATAAGAATGGAGTCAACCTCGTCGATAATAGCAAAATTATGTCCTCGCTGTACCATTCGTTCCTTGTAGACAACCATGTTGTCACGAAGGTAATCGAAACCGAGCTCGTTGTTTGTGGCGTAGGTAATATCCGCCGCGTAAGCCTCTCTCTTTTCGTTGCTCTTCTGTCCATGAACGATAAGTCCGGTCTTGAGACCGAGGAAGCCGTATACACGTCCCATCTCATCGCTGTCACGCTTTGCGAGATAATCGTTTACCGTAACGATATGAACACCCTTTCCTGTAAGGGCGTTGAGGTAGGCGGGCAGGGTAGCCACGAGGGTCTTACCTTCACCCGTCTTCATTTCTGCAATCCTTCCCTGGTGAAGAAGGATACCGCCTATGATCTGCACGCGGAAGGGACGCTTGCCCAGCACGCGGTCGTCCGCCTCGCGGATCGCCGCAAACGCATCCGGTAAAATATCGTCCAAGCTTTCGCCTGCCTCCAGCCTTGCCTTGAGCTTTGGTGTCATTGCCTGCAATTCGGCATTGGACATGTTGCGATAGGTATCCTCCAGCGCATCCACCTGATCGGCAATGATCTTCAGCTTTTTCAACTGTCTTTGGCTGTAGG
>JAZONX010000041.1:0-15001 GCA_045654725.1 Eubacteriales bacterium | reverse complement strand
ATCGTATTTTTAAAAAAGGGAGGGGGGGACGCCATCCCTGCCCCGGTCTGCCGGTATTGTCAACAAGACCATACACACCGATATGCGGATCATCGCCTGAGCGGCTGCATCAGACAGAACTTGAACCCACACAAAAGTTGTGTTAGAATACTATGCGTGTCAAAAGCACAGCCATGCAGGTGTGGCGGAATCGGCAGACGCGCTAGATTCAGGTTCTAGTGAAAGCAATTTCATATGGGTTCAAGTCCCTTCACCTGCACCAATCAAAAAGGATATATCCTTGCGGTATATCCTTTTTTGATTTATAAGGGTGGCGGGACTTGAAATAGGGAGAAAATTGCGGAGCAATTTGTCCGAAGGACCAAACAGTCCAGCGGACTGTTTGTCGGCTAAGGCCGCCACGGGCGGAAATCCCGTCATCCGCACCAGGTAACGAAAGACCGAATCAAATGGCTCGGTCTTTTTCGTTACCCGAGCGGGCGACGGGTGGTCTTCAGCTCTCGCTTCAGACCTCTCGCTAAAAACGATACTCAATCGTTTTCTTAACGCTCGACATCTGCACCAGAAAGAAACGTAGAAAAGGATACAATTATTTGTTCCAATTCTGAGTTTTTTATTGCTTTTTATTGATAAATATAGTATAATTTTTATAATAGCATTATGCCCAAATCAGTAAAAAAGGAGAACGAGCAATGAGAAAAATCGGGATTATTCTGTTTACGATGTTATTTATAGTTTCGACCGCAGGAGTTTTGTGGTTCTTCCTATATGCACGCAACGAAGAGGATAGGATCGATCCCGAGTACGCCGTCGAGGTGTTTGATGGAGAGATTGAAACGAGAGAGTTTGAATTTGATAAATTCAACAAACTTTATTTTCTGTATGACAACGATCCTCTTACTGAATTTACTAAAAAGACAAGAATGCTGAATGCAACCCCTAACCTCAAGATTGTAAACAGCGAAGATTATCGCGTGGAAATTACCACAAACGCAGACGTTTTTGATAAACTCAAAATCGGGTTAGATGACAGTCCGGAGGACCCAAATAAAGTTGGATTGGTGGTTACTTTCGCAGATGAGTGCTACGTTCCCGTGCATGTTGATGACAACTCTTACGATTATGACACCGGCCTTTACGTTGATTTTGATGCATTTGAGGTTACGGTTTATGCGCCGATACATACCCTCTGCGTTGACAGCGAGATGGTTTTGGACTATGAAGCGCCGAAGTGTGAAGAAATGTACGTGTATTTTTCGTTTGAGGGAACAGAGGCAAATATATACGGCATTGATACCGAGCACTTAGCATTTTATTGTAGCGGAACGTCTGACGTCAAGCTTTCGGGCGAGGTGCGAGGTATGACGAAAATCATGATTTTCCATGACACTAAGGTGGATGCCAACAAGCTCGACACCGAGTTCACAGACTTTTACGTTTCCTCCGCCATGTTCGATCAGTTCAGCTACATAAAGTATAACCATTTATACTATATAGGTATTATTAATGGTTCGCTTTTGGCCACGACGTTTATTATGATTATACTGCTTTCGCCTTCCATTATTTCGCTTGCCTGCTTGATATTCTGCATTCGCAAGGGAAGAGCATAACATATAGTACGTTTTAAAAAAAGAGCACTCGTTTGAGTGCTCTTTTTGTGTTATTTAGTCGAAGAATTTGATTGCCTCCTCGGCAAAGAGGTGACCGAGCTTTAGTTCGCTTAAGGAGTCATAATGCGCCACGTCGGGCTGGTCCTCGGGCTCCTCGGTACAGGTAAGTCCGTGGGCATTCGTATCAATGACCACATTCATTGGCGAGGAGTCGGCAACCGCCTGTTTTGATGCATTTACATAGTCGCAATATACCCAGAAGATAGGATTATCGGCAATGTATGCGTCGATGAAAGCTATGCCGTCATCGGATGCGTAAGCTTTGAATTTTTTGCGTATGTCATTGATAAGGTTTTGGAGATGTTCCTCGTAGTCAGTGGCGTGTTCAACGCTGAACGAGTCGGATTCGCCCTGCATCCAGCACATAGCCTCGATTTTCACGTCGTAATTCTTGGACTTGAGGTATCTGAGGTTTGCCTCGACAAAGTTGACGAAGGATTTGTAGAGCTTGCCTGTTTTACCATTGCTTGAGGGCGATAGCCATTGATCAAAGAGGTTTGTTCCGCCCCAGGCACATTTGATGATAAAGAAGGTTTCGTCGGGATAAAGCTCGTTTAGTTTATCTGCTATACCGAGCTCGGGTCCGAAGCAGTTGGCAGGTTCGCCCTGACTGATGCTGCACTTGACAAATTCATTTGACGTATTCCAACCGGATACGTAGTTGATGTATACGTTGTCAATGCCATTTTCGTACTTTTCATACTGCTCGGGGGTGACGTTTCTCTCGAGATATTCGTTGTGACTGCATCCCGATGCGTTCGATTGACCGCCGAGGATAATGACGGTTGCCTTTTTGCCACCGCCGTCCGGCAGGGTGTCTTTTATCGTAATGTCATTGATAGCTTTATAGTGCTTGTAGGCGAAATAGCCGCCCACCCCAAGAGCTATGATTAAAATAACTAAAAGAAATATTCCTAATTTTTTACCTTTTGTCATGTCAAGCTCCTTAATATTATTCGTTTATCGTTGTTATGTTGATTTCTACGTTGTCTGCCTCGAGATCCTGAAAATCACCGGTTTCGGGGTTGTAGAGATATCCCTGTCCAACCGCGCCCCAAGCGTATCCCCAGGGGTTGTTGACGTTAAGAGTTCCGTTAACCTTGGAGTCGTACATTGACGCTCTGGTTACATCCTCAAGTGTGCGCTC
Source organism: Eubacteriales bacterium (assembly GCA_045654725.1). Classification (GTDB taxonomy): domain Bacteria; phylum Bacillota; class Clostridia; order Oscillospirales; family CAG-272; genus UBA1740. The sequence continues at coordinate 12,184 of JAZONX010000041.1, read as the reverse complement.
CATTCCGATGATGTAGCCGGTGTGACCGTACATTTCTCCGCTGAAGCGGATGTCAAGCTTGATTTCACAGCTGCGTACACGAACGTTACCAACACCGAGAACCGAGCCTGCAAATGCCTCGTAGCTGTTTGCGGTATAGTCAATTAAGCAATCAATCGTAGTATTTTCCACGTGCGCGTCGAGAGAATAGCCTATAAGACCCGACATACCGCTGATGTCACGGTAGCCTACCTCGGGATGGAAAACGCCTGCGTATATTTCCGAGCTTACCGTACAGTTTGTTATTACGATTCCCTCTGTATAGCCGACAAGCGCGCCAACGAAGATCTGCTCCTCGGTTTCCTCGTCAAATCTGACACCGTCAAGGGTGAGGTCGCGAATAGTTGCGTCATAAGCGCTGGAAATAAAGCCAATGTAGATTATGTCGTATCCAACCCAGTTGCCATCGGTGGACTCTACAATCGCGCCATCAATAGGAAGCGAGATGTTAGAAATCGAATATCCCTTGCCGTCGATAGTTCCGCGGAATTCATAGATGGGAGTAAAGTCCAGCTCGAAAAGGTTTATGTCTGCACCGAGCTGAATGGTGATCGTGTTATCAACCTCTCCGCTATTGATAGAGTCGATCAGAGCGAGAAGTGCATCTGCGGTGTAAACGGTTACAACGCCATCCTCAACAACGCCGTCGTTCTTGGGGGTCTCGGGCTCATAGGGATCTTCGGGGCCGACCGGGTCTTCGGGCTGTTCTTCGGGCTTTTCCTCGGGAGTTTTATTTGGAGTTTCATCTGTGGTTTCGCTCGATGACTCTTTTAACTGCTCTAAAATTTCACAACCTGCAAAGAGCAGAGTGCAGGAAATTAACAAAACGATGCCCAAAAGTTTCAATAACTTTTTCACTTTAACTACCTCCTAAAAAATAAAAATGGTTAGAATAATATCATAAAATATCATAATGTTTTATTTTTTACGCAAAACCCCTCGGACACTCTTGGAATTGACCTGAGCATCTGAGGGGTGAATATTCATTATTTGTGTGTCCAATCGGAGCTGGTGAAGGTAAGAGTGAGATATTTAGCTGCGATAGAGGGATCCGAGAGATTCTTTGCGCTAACGTTGGATGCCCAAACGCCGGTGTAATACCTCTTCCAGCCCTTGGTAACCTCGAAGGTTACGCGGTTGAGCGCGGTGCAATCGCCGAAGGCCTGACGACCGATATTCTTAACACTCGCGGGAATTACGAGCGTTTTTATGATTTTACAGTTGTAGAAGGCATAGGTGCCGATGCTCTTAAGATTCTTGGGAAGGGTGAGCGATTCAAGAGCCACGCAACCATTGAATGCGTAATTGTCAATGTGAGTTACGCTTTCGGGAATGCTAACGCTTGTGAGCAAGGTGCAGCCGGAGAATGCGCTGGGAGCGATACCGGTTGTGCCTTCCTTGATGTCGTAGTGACCTGCGATCGAGTTCTCAACATCAACAACCTGCTTACCGATGTAAAGAACGCCGCCTTCACGGTTGTCAGGGTTGCGGTAGAAGGGTGTGTTGTATATCGCATTGATACCGATGGAACAGAGCTCCTCGGGGAAGCTTATGTTAATAAGGTTCGCACAGTTGTAGAAAGCGTTATGACCAATGGTGTCAACAGAGTCGGGAATTACAACCGATGTGAGAGTCTTGTTGCCGTAGAAGGCATCGTGACCGATAGCCTTAACAGGAAGACCGTTATATTCGGAAGGAACAGAAAGCTCTGTGCCCTTGAAGCTACCTACGCCGGAGAGGGTATAGTATTTCTCCTTGGCATTGAGGGTGTATTCAAGGCCGTTCTTGTCAACCTCAACAACATTCTTGCCGCAGGATACAAGGGGCAGTACCGCCATAACAACAAGCAGACATACGCAGAGTAATGCCTTTATTCTGATTTTCATCTGACTTTTCATATTACTTCTGTCCTTTCAAAAAGCCTTTGATATAATTTGTGATTTTTTTACCAAACAAATTTGGTACAAACCATATTATACAAGAAAAAAACATTTTTGTCAACAGATTTTAGTGATTTTGTATTATAAATATATATAGAAAATTTTTAGTTATTTTAGACAATTTTTCGCGTCAGAAACAAAAAAGAGGAAAAACGACACAAAATCGTCTTCCCACCAAAATTTATTTTATCATATTTTCTCGCACGTGTCAATAGATTTTTTTAAAACAGTGTAATTTTTACATTTTGTACATAAGTATCAATTTTTTTTGAAAATTTTTCAAAAAACTGTTTATTTTTACTAAAATATATGCTATAATAAATATGCAGAGAGGAAATCTCTCTGAGAACTCAGGAAAGGATTCCCAAGCTTTGGGACCCTCGAAAGAGGGGGTAACAGTATGAAGATTACGATTTACGGCAAGCAGATGAGCGTACGCGACAGCCTGAAGGAAGCGGTTGAAAAGAAGCTTTCGAAGTTCGACAAGTTCTTTGGCCCTGATACAGAGGCGTTTGTCACCTGCAAGGTTCGCAAAGGAGTAAAAATCATCGAAATCACCGTAAATTACGGCGGTACCACCTTCCGCTGCGAAGAAGAGAACGAGACCTTTATCACTGCGCTTGATCGCGCTGTTGAGGGACTTGAAAGACAGATCAGAAAGAACAAGACTCGCGTTGAGAAAATGGTGAAGCAGAGCGCGGCATTCATCGGTGATTATGATGATGACGAGTACGTTGAGGAGGATGAATTTGAGATCCGCGTTAAGACCTTCCCATTCAAGCCGATGACACCCGAGGAGGCAATTCTCCAGATGAATCTGATCGGTCATGCATTCTATGCATTCACAGACTCCGAAAGCGGAGAGACCTGCGTGGTTTACAAGAGAAAGGCAGGAAGCTACGGTTTGATTGTTCCCGAGAAATAATCGCTAGCGTATATATAAAAAGGGCTGGTTCTGCCAGCCCTTTTAAAATTGTTTTTATTTAATCTCTTTTATCTTCATAATATCGTACGGTGTGGTCTGATATACGAAGTAGTTGAGCCAGTTGGTGAAGAGCAGGGTAGCGTGACCGCGCCAGGTGATCATCGGAGGCTTGGTGTCATCATCGCCGGGGAAGTAGTTTTCGGGAACTTTGGGGTTAATGCCTGCCGCTTTGTCGCGTGTATATTCCTTGTTCAGCGTGTCCGCATCGTACTCCGAATGACCTGTCACAAATACCTGTCTGCCGCGCTTGGTTTTAACCGCATAAACGCCCGCGACGTCGGAGGATGCAAGGATTTTAAGACCCTTCGTAGCCTCGATGTCCTCGCGTTTTACGGTCGTATAGCGAGAGTGCGGAACAAAGAAAATATCGTCAAATCCGCGGAAAAGAATGGATTTCTTGTGATCAACGTGGTGGGGATAAACACCCGAAAGCTTTTCGTCCATCATATGCTTTTTGATGCCAAAGTGGTAGTAGAGACCTGCCTGCGCGCCCCAGCAGATGTGAAGCGTGGAGTGTACGTGCGATTTCGACCACTCCATAATCTCGCATAGCTCCTGCCAGTAGTCAACTTCTTCGAATTCCATCTTCTCAACCGGCGCGCCGGTGATGATCATTCCGTCATAGAAATTGTCCTTGACGTCCTCAAAATCCTTGTAGAAGGCGAGGAGGTGTTCTTCTGCAACATTCTTTGCCCGGTGAGTTTTTGTGTGCATAAGTTCGATCTCAACCTGGAGGGGTGTGTTGCCGAGAAGTCGGGATAATTGGGTCTCTGTGTCAACTTTAGTTGGCATTAAGTTGAGAATTAGTATCTTTAGAGGACGAATATCCTGTTTGATCGCCCTCTTTTCTGTCATAACAAATATGTTTTCGTTCTCCAGCGTTTTTACCGCAGGGAGCTCGTTTGGAATTTTAATCGGCATATTGTCGATCCTTTCTTAGTCGATAGCTTTGAGTGCTGCCGCAAGGTCCTCGATAAGGTCATCCGCGCTCTCAATTCCGCAGGAATAACGGATGAGGTCTGGAGAAACACCTGCTGCACGAAGCTCATCGTCGTTCATCTGACGGTGTGTTGCACTTGCGGGGTGCAGACAGCAGGTACGTGCATCGGCAACGTGAGTTTCGATTGCACCAAGAGTCATATTTTTCATAAATTTCTCCGCTGCTGCGCGACCACCCTTAACACCGAAGCTTACAACTCCGCAGGAACCGTTCGGGAGATATTTCTTTGCCAGCTCGTGGAACTCGTCACCCTCAAGGTCGGGATACTTAACCCAAGTAACGTTGGGATGAGATTGTAGGAATTTTGCAACTTTAAGCGCGTTTTCGCAATGTCTTTGCATTCTAACATGGAGGCTCTCGAGTCCAAGACCGAGAAGGAATGCAGACTGAGGTGACTGCGTGCAACCGAAGTCACGCATAAGCTGTGCGGTTGCCTTTGTAATGTATGCACCTTCAAGACCAAATTTTTCAACGTAGGTTACACCGTGATAGCTCTCGTCGGGAGTGCAAAGACCGGGGAATTTGCCGGACGCCTTCCAGTCGAATTTACCCGAGTCAACGATGCATCCACCAACCGCAGAGCCGTGACCGTCCATATATTTTGTGGTCGAATGTGTAACGATGTCTGCTCCCCACTCGAATGGACGGCAGTTTATAGGTGTAGCGAAGGTGTTGTCAATGATAAGCGGAACACCGTGACGGTGAGCAACCTTTGCGTAAAGCTCAATATCGAGAACGCAGAGCGCAGGGTTAGCGATAGTTTCGCCAAACACGGCCTTGGTGTTAGGGCGCATAGCTGCCTCAAGCTCCTCTTCGGTGCAGTTAGGTGCAACGAAGGTGAAATCGATACCCATTCTCTTCATCGTAACCGCGAAAAGATTATAAGATCCACCGTAGATTGCCGAGGAGGAAACCACGTGGTCTCCCTGGGATGCGATATTAAAAACTGCGAAGAAGTTCGCCGCCTGACCCGATGAGGTAAGCATAGCTGCGGAGCCACCCTCAAGAGCACAGATTCTCGCCGCAACAGTGTCACAGGTGGGATTTTGCAGACGGGAGTAGAAGTATCCGGAAGCTTCAAGGTCGAAGAGTTTGCCCATATCCTCGCTTGTCGCGTACTTAAAGGTCGTGCTCTGCACGATAGGAATTTGTCTGGGCTCGCCGTTTCCGGGAGTGTATCCACCCTGAACGCATTTTGTTTCTATTCTTAAATTCTTTTTGCTCATATTTTTTACCTCACGGATTTTGCGATTAATTTTATAAAATTCTAGCACATATATAATAATTTGTCAATATAAAAACAAAAATGCGGAGAGGAATAATCCAAATTCCGCATTTTTTTGCTAAACGTAAAGCTCTACCGAGATGTTCATTTTCCCCTTTTTTGAGTAGGATTGGCAGCCGAGGTATATAAATCTACCGTGACCGCGAACGCTGATTTTCTCGCCCTGCTTTGGAATGTATGACCTGCTTTCGATACACATTCCGTCTGCGAAGATCAATCTCTTCTTGAAAAGCGACTGCGCTTCCTCGCGTGAGAGCGAAAAGACCTTTGCAACAACGGCATCAAGTCTTTCGCCGTTTGCTTGAATATTTCTTCTCTCGGTGCGGTATAGCTCTCCCTCGGGAAGCTTGCTTACAACGGTTGCTTTCATATCGGTTCGCCTGACCTTCGTGAGACTGTCCGAAACGTAGCTCGCCATATCCTCGTGCAAGAAAATATAGCCCGCGTTGTCGATAATCACGATATCACCGAGGGTGTCGCGCTCAATTCCCAGGTTTAAAATTGCTCCTAGAAAATCTCTGTGAGTCAGCTTTTCGGCATATTTTTGACTCAGGGGCTCTGCCATGACGATGGAGATAGGGAAGGGCTGATCGTAGCCGCATTCATCCACAGATCCGAAGCGGATCATTACTCGCTCCGCACCATCTGCGCCACCAAAAGCCGTGTAGGGTATTCCACCAAGCTCTCTTTTGATCTCCGAAAATGCCGATTGTTCGGCAAGTCCGAGAAAATCTGTAAAGGTATAGATGCCGGCGGAATAGGACTTTCGAGCAAGCTCGATAAATCGTTTTTTTATAAGCTCCTGATCTTCGATCATATTGTCAGATCAACGGGATAGAGGATCTTGAGCTGATTGATTCTGCTTTCGTACGCGGCGTGGCGCTTTTCAGCGAGAAGAGCTTCCTTGAGCTCGGGAGCAAGCTCTGCAAAGGGCATAATCTCGGCATCCTTCTTGGAGATGAGCTTGATGAGATGATAGCCAAACTGTGTTTTTACGGGAGTATCGGTAACCTCGCCAACCTGCATTTCGAATACCTTCTTGTCAAACTCGGGAACCATCTGTCCCTTGCCGAAATCACCGAGATTTCCGCCGTTTGCCTTGGAGGGGCACTTGGAGTGCTTTGCCGCTGCATCCTCAAAGGAAATCTCACCCGCGTTAATCTTTGCGAGGATTTCAAGCGCTTCTGCCTCGGTGTCAACGAGAATGTGACTCGCGTTGACGCTCGCTTCTGCAACGAAGCTGTCCTTGTTGTTTTCGTAATATTCCTCCACATCCTTGTCGGAAACGCTAACCGATGCGAAGGTCTTTTCGGCAGCAAAGCTTACGAGGAGGTTATCTCTGAGTCTGGCAAGCTCTGCTTTGAACACGGGGTCTGCCTCGAGAAGATTTCTCTTTGCGTCGAGAAGGAGAAGCTTGTTGTTGATTACCTGTTCAAGAATTACCTTGCGGCCTTCGGGATTGTTGTAGCCCTGACCTCTGGGGCCGAGATTTTCGAGGAAGAGACTTACGTCCTCCTCGGTGATGGGCATGCCGTTTACTGTTGCAAGAATTTTGCTCATTTTTTTTACTTCCTTTATGTTAATTATTTCTTAGTCCTTTTGGATAGTGGTTTTTTACTCTTCCGCCCGAGATTTTTCCGCCGCCGAGAGGTGTGTCCTCGTAGATTACAGCGCACCAGCCGTTATCGGTAATGGCGGTGTCGATCTCCTCACCGCGAAGGTATTTTTCAACTCGAGGATCATCTTTTTTAAGGTTTTCGCGACGTTTAAATTGGTTTCCGAATGCTGAAAACAGCTGATGATGAGGGAAGAAATTGCCCTTTTTCACTTCGCCGAGCATTATTCCGGGCATAAAAACAGAATATGGCGGTATTGGAAGATCATGCGTTATCAAAGCAAGACTGTCGCCCCACTTGATAATTCTACCCGAAAGCTCGTGGATAATGTTATTGGAAAAGAATTTTCTGACAACGGTAAATTCCTCTTTAGATGGCGATTTTATACTCTCTTTGTAAAGTATTGTTGGCATATTGCCTATTTTTTCGTCTTTTTTCAGTAAAGCAATGTACTGACCTTCGCCCTTTGCAAGGTGCGGATAAAAACGTCTTGTGGCTTTGAGGCCGCCAAGACCGTCAGCGGTAACAGCTTTAATTCTTTCGCTTATCTCACATAGGCTGAATTCGGGATGATTTGCAAGGAAACTCGCCACCGTATCCTCGTTTTCTTCGACAGAATAGGTGCAGGTAGAGTAGAGAAGATAACCTCCGTCGCGAACAACAGGCGCAAGGTTGTTAAGAATTTCGCTCTGCCTTTCGGCGCAGAGTGCTACGTTTTCCTCGCTCCACTCGGTCAGGGCATCATCATATTTTCTGAACATACCCTCGCCGGAGCAGGGGGCGTCGCAGAGCACGAGGTCAAAATACGAAGAAAACATCTCGCCGAGCTTTGCTGTATCGAGTGAGGTTACGACGGCATTTTTGATGCCGAGTCTTTCGAAATTGCTGACGATTATCTTGGCACGCTTCGGCACGTATTCGTTGGCAAGGAGAACTCCGCTATCTTTGATAGCGCTAGCAAGTTGCGAAGCCTTTCCGCCCGGGGCAGAGCAGGCGTCGAGAACGCGCCAGCCTTCCTTTATATCAAGAGCCTTTACGGTCGCCATTGCGCCGGGGTCCTGAACGTAGAACATTCCTGCGTGATGCTCGGCACTTTTGCCTATTCCGTCACAGCACTCGGGAATAAATCCGTCGTTTGCATAGGAAATGTCGGAGAGCGTAAGCTTTGTTTTCGAGAGGAAATCATTGACGCCGATTTTCGTGGTGTTGATTCTTATCGCGCGTACGTTTTCCTCGCCAAGTGCCTGTTCAAAGGCTTCGTATTCCTCTCTGAGTATGTTTTTCATTCTCTCGGTGAATCTTGTCGGTAACATATCGCTCCTCCTTTCCGTTTGCTTTTCCTACGGCAATTATTATACACCATAAGGTATTTTTTGTCAATGCCGAAAAAAGCCTTGCATTTTTATCTTTTTATACTTGCATTTTTTATTTTTGTATGTTAGAATATAATTGATATAATATGTCTACACGGACGGAGGCAAAAATCTTATGAAATTAGATTTCTACCATAACAGAATTGTTGCGGATACTATCACGGCGGAGTTTGAGCACAGCTTCAAGAACTCGCTTATTCCTCTTTTAGAGGAAAAGTATGGAATAATTCCCGAAATACAGATGTATGAGGACTATGTTTCCGACAATTTCCTTATTGACGGTTATTGGTATTATCCTCTCACTCTCGTTACTGCGGGTGGCGAGAAGACGCAGTGGGTTAGATGGGCTATAAACAGAAACGATTTCGAGGACGGAATTCCTTATGCCTTCGTTGGCTCGGGCAATATTGCTTTCGAGCTTGTGAATGATCCCGCAGCCTTTGAGCGCAAACTCGAGGGCAGAGCGAGATATTCCTCCGGTGGCAACGTGAAGGTGCGTATCGAAACTCTCGGTGGCGATCCCACAAAGCTCTCGGGCAAATACTCGCAGACTTTTATTGACGAGATGGCAAGACAGCTTACCGTGGCTATCGAGTCTGCCGCAGGCGTTGAGGGTATCGCGGACAGCTCGGTTGAGCTGGTTATGGTATTTGCGCCCGGCACTTACATGGAGCACACCTCCGAAAACCGTACATATCGTAGACTTATGCTTGTTGATAAGGTGAGCGCGCCCAGAGATTTCTGGATCCAGTGGACAAGACTTGACGGCGCGGTTGCTCACTCGGTTTCATCTCATGTTTCGGCAGATAACATTCTCTTCGATCTCGGCGAGGACGTTGAGCAGAAAATTCGCGAGAAGGAATACAGATACCTTCTTACCTCGGGCAAGGAGAAGTATCACAACGCTATGGGCAGAAGAAAGGTCACCGAATGGCGTGAGGTTATTAAGCGCGCAGCAAAACGCGGTGAGCTTACAAAGATAGAAGCAGATTTTGAATTGGCACCCGAAACGCTGGAGCTTGAGGAGAGAATTGCAGACCTCCTCGGCAAGAGAGTTGTTGAAAAGCAGGCTCCCGTGAAGGAGGAGATCCCCTATATCATTCCCGAGGACGATGATTTTGCTCGCGCAATGGAAAAGGCTCGCCAGGTGGTTGAGCATATTGCCGAGGAGAGAGAGGAAGAGTCCTTCGATGCGCTTGCTGATATTCCCGGGGATGAGGTTGAATTCGAGGAAGAAATCGAGGAAGAAACTATCACCGATGAGAAAATCGAATTTGAGGATGATGAGATCCTCATACCAGGTGAAGAAATCGACGAAGAAGCCGAGGAGATTTCCGACGAGGAGCTTGTAGAACTTCTGGAGAAGGAGCTTGAGAGCTTTGAGGATGATGAGTTTGAGGAGTCTGATTACGATCTCGACGATCTTCGCGCAGTTGACGGCGTAGAGGATGAGGCAGAGATTGAGGAATCCGAGTCCGCGGAGGAAATAGAAGACAGAATTCTCGATATATTCAGAGATATTCCCGAGATAACCGAGGAAATCGAAGAGCTTGAAATTGAAGAAGAACCCGAGATCGAGGAGGAACCCGAAATCGAGATAGAGATTGAGGTTGAAGAAGAACTCGAAATTGAGGAAGAACTAGAAGTCGAGCAGGAGCTTGAGATTAAAGTTTCTGAGCCTGTCGCAGAGTCCGTTGAGGCCGAAGCGCCCGAGCAGAAAATCCTCGTTGATAATTCCCACGAGCAGATTGAATTTGCACAAGACATATTCTCTATTCCAACTCCCGGAAACTACGACACCTCGCTTGCAGACCTTGCGGCAGATATCAGATCACAGCTTGAAACTAAAATTCGTCTTGAGTACGAAACTCGTGCACGAATGAAGGCGGAGCAGGAGATCGTTGCACTTCGTCGAGAGATGGAGAAGCTTAAGATGGAGAAGGAGGCCTTCGAGGCAGAGGCAGAAAAGGAGATAGAAAGACTCGCACGCGACTATGAAATGCTTCGCCTTGCGACCAAGAGGGCAGAGCAGGAGAGAGCCGCGAGAGAGGCACAGCGCCGTGAGGATGAAGCAAAGCTTCGCGAGCAGATTGAGGCACAGCTTCGCCATGAGGCGCAGGAGCGCGAAAGACTCGAGGAGGCTGCGAGAGTGGCTATCGAGGAGCGTGAAAGACTTGAGGCTGAAAATGCCAGAATGATCAGACTTCGCGAGGAGGAGATTCGTCGCGAGGAGGAAGCGCGCAGACGCGAGCGCGAGGAAAGAGAGTTTGAGGCTCTCCGCCAGGCAGAGCTTGAGCGTATCCGCCGCGAAGAGGAGGAGGCAGCAAGAGCGAGAGCCAAGGCTGCTATGCCCGATATGGGTGACGGGAAGTATTCCTACACCTCCAAGAGCGTTAAGTTCATCTTCCGCAAGAGCGTTGACCCCAACATCACCAGCCGAATTTACGAAATAATGAAGGCGACCGTTGAGTACTACGGCAAGGACAGAGTTTACCTTAAGGTAAAGGCAACAATTCCCGACTCGCAGACGGTTGTGCTTGACTTCGAGCAGATACCCATCGAGGAGATGGAGCTTCTCGGCAATATCATCAAGATCATCGGAAACAGCGGTCTTGGTATTGCAAAGGCGGTTATTGAGTAAAAAATAAAGCTCATTTTTACTGCCCCGAACGGCAATTCGGGGCAGTATTTTGTCGAATATACATAAAATATCTTTACATTTATTTACTAAAACTATCAAATGTGAGAAAATTTGAAAAAGGTATTGACAAATATATATTTTAGTGTTAAAATGTGTTGTAACTGTGCAAATGGGTGAATTATGCCTTTTTGACGGTTGCGCCTTAATAATTAAGGAAATAATTTTATTTTTAGTGAAAGGAGGAAAATCATGCCAACCTTTAACCAGCTCGTAAAGCAGGGTCGTTCTGACAAGACTTATAAGTCTAAGTCTCCCGCACTCCAGAAGGGCTTCAACGCTCTTAAGAATGCTCCCATCGATCAGTCTGCACCTCAGAGAAGAGGCGTGTGCACCAAGGTTACCACTACTACCCCCAAGAAGCCTAACTCCGCGCTTCGTAAGATCGCCAGAGTAAGACTTACCAACGGAATGGAGGCTACTTCCTACATTCCCGGTATCGGTCACAACCTTCAGGAGCACTCCGTTGTTCTTATCCGTGGTGGCCGTGTTCGTGACCTTCCCGGTGTACGTTATCACATTATTCGTGGTACCCTTGATACCCAGGGTGTTGCTAACCGTAAGCAGAGCCGCTCCAAGTACGGAGCAAAGCGTCCGAAGAAGTAATAGGTCTTATCGGACGGTATGTGCTAACGTGCTGTGATGTTAAAGCTGTTTAGATTTTCCTAAACCCATCTATATTGCAAAACGAGCACTAACGAATAATAAATTCGAGTACCTATGATATCATTTTCTAAATTTAATGAAGGAGGGAAGTACAGTGCCTAGAAGAGGTCAAATTTCCAAAAGAGACGTATTGCCTGATCCGTTGTACAATTCCAAGCTTGTAACCAAGCTTATCAACAACATCATGTACGACGGCAAGAAGGGCGTTGCTCAGAGAATCGTATACGACGCATTCGCACAGATCGAGGCGAAGAGCGGAGAGAATGCTCTCGATGTATTCGTAGCAGCTCTTGAGAACGTTATGCCCGTTCTTGAGGTTAAGGCTCGCCGTGTAGGCGGTTCTAACTACCAGGCTCCGATGGAGGTTCGCGCAGAGCGTAGACAGACGCTTGGACTTCGTTGGATAATTTCTTATTCCAGAAGCCGCGGCGAAAAGACCATGGCAGAAAGACCTGCCGGCGAGATTATGGACGCTAAGGCAGGCATGGGTGGCGCTTTCAAGAAGAAGGAAGACACCCACAAGATGGCAGAAGCAAACAAGGCTTTTGCTCAATACAAAGTCGGAGGCCAAGCGGTCTTAGG
>JAZONX010000040.1:0-13020 GCA_045654725.1 Eubacteriales bacterium | reverse complement strand
GGTGGCGGGGTTACGGGTGAAAGCAACGCCGGTGCCGCAATCGTCACCCATGTTGCCGAAGGCCATGGACTGGACGTTAACAGCAGTACCCCAGGAATAGGGGATGTCGTTTTCACGGCGGTAGATGTTAGCACGGGGGTTGTCCCAGCTGCGGAAAACAGCCTTGATGGCGCCCATCAGCTGCTCCTTGGGATCGGAGGGGAATTCTGCGCCCAGCTTTTCCTTGTACTCTGCCTTGAACTGGCGAGCCAGCTCCTGCAGATCGTCAGCGGTCAGTTCCACGTCCAGAGTTACGCCCTTTTCTTCCTTCATCTTGTCGATGAGTTCTTCAAAGTACTTCTTACCAACTTCCATAACAACGTCGGAGTACATCTGGATAAATCTTCTGTAACAGTCGTAAGCCCAACGAGCGTTGCCGGACTTCTTTGCCATAACCTCAACAACCTCTTCGTTAAGACCGAGGTTAAGGATGGTATCCATCATACCGGGCATGGATGCGCGAGCGCCGGAACGAACGGAAACGAGAAGGGGATTCTCAAGGTCGCCGAACTTCTTGCCGGTTACGCCTTCCATCTTAGTGATGTATTCCATGATTTCAGCCATGATGTCAGCATTGATCTGACGGCCGTCCTCATAGTACTGGGTGCAGGCTTCGGTAGAAATAGTGAAGCCCTGGGGAACAGGAAGACCGATGTGGGTCATTTCTGCGAGGTTAGCTCCCTTACCGCCAAGGATCTCACGCATGGTTGCGTTACCCTCGGAGAAGAGATAACAATACTTCTTTGCCATTTTGAGTTTCCTCCAAATATTAAAAATTTTTTTGAATACTAATTTATGGGTGTTGGGTGAAAATGCACAGCCCTTCACCGTAACCGTCATATTATAGCATATTTGTTTTAAAATTTCTATAAGGCAACTGAAAAAAGAATAAAAAAGTATCAAAATTAACAGTTTGTTCATATTTTGTCGTGATAAAAGGCGAGTTCTTCGAATAAACTATTGCATTTTTATTCGCCTTGGGATATAATAAAGGTAGAAATCTCTGACATTTTAATAAAGGAGAGCTTAAATGGAACAGTTGAAGAAAAAATATGGTGTCCTCACCGCAATATGCATGGTGGTCGGAATTGTTATCGGCTCGGGTATTTTCTTTAAGGCAAAGGACGTTCTTACCTACGCGGGTTACAATGCGCTTTACAGCATACTCGCCTGGGTGATTTCGGGTCTGATTATGGTGATTATCGCTACAACGTTTGCCGTTATGGCGACTAAGTATGAGAAGATCGGTGGTGCGGTTGACTATGCCGAGGCAATGTGCGGAAAAGGATATGCTTACTACGTTGGCTGGTTTATGTCCTTAATTTATTACCCCGCTATGACTGCCGTTCTCGCCTGGGTAAGCGCAAGATACACCCTTGTTGCGGTTGGCTATATCGAAGCACCTATCGCATTCCTTCCCGGCGAAAATAGTACGCTCAACAGCCCCGAATGTATAACTCTTGCGCTGTTTTATCTTGTTCTCGCTTATTTTGTTAACACGATTTCCCCAAAAATTGCAGGAAAGTTCCAGATTTCCTCTACCGTTGTTAAGCTGGTTCCCATCGCGTTCATTGCTATTGTCGGAACTATAATCGGTCTTGTAAACGGCACGCTTGCATCGAACTTTGAGTATTTTACTACCAATTCCGTTGCCTCGGCTGAAAACACAGGTCTTTTCCCTGCAATTTGCAGTACGATATTTGCCTATGAGGGGTGGATAGTTGCCACCTCGATCAACTCCGAGATAAAAAATTCCAAGCGAAATCTTCCTATCGCCCTCTGCGTAGGTACGCTCATAATCGTCGCTGCTTACACTCTCTATAATATAGGTATTATCGGCCTTGCAGGTATCAACGGTATTCAAAAGGAGGGTACGGTTGTTGCTTTTAAATTCTTTGGCGGATTTGCCGCATCGCTTATCAACATTCTCGTAATCATCTCCTGCCTCGGTACGCTGAACGGTCTAATGCTTGGTGGTTGCCGTGGTATTTACTCGCTTTCGGCAAGAGGAGAGGGATTTGCTCCCGAAACCTTCTCGCAGGTTGACAAGAAAACCAACATGCCTCACAATTCTGCGATCTTCTCGCTGCTTATGTGTGCTATTTGGTTTGTGTACTTTATCTTCCTTGGCGCAGGTCTTTTTGATTGGGGAACAATAAGCAAATATGCCTTTGACTCCTCCGAGCTTCCGATTATCACGCTTTACGCCATGTACGTTCCGATTCTCATTACAATGATGGTTAAGGAAAAGGAGTTTGGCGTCTTTAGAAGATTTGTTCTTCCCATCTGTTCGCTGGCAAGCATCGGCGTTATCATTTATGCCAGCATCCAAAAGCATAAAATGGGTAACCTGTGGTATCTGATTGTATTTGCAATCATTATGCTCATCGGCTTTGTTGTGACAAAGATAAATAAGCGCAAATCCACAGACAAATAAGAAAAAAATCGCAGAATAAAATCTGCGATTTTTTGTTTCCCAAAACCGAAGAAAAACCCCCGCGGTTTTCCGCGGGGGTGGATGATTTAATTACGATTAAAGTAATTGGTAATCTGGGTTTAGGTGGTTTAATTAGTGAGCACCAAAGTCACGCTCGTATGTTTCACCTCTGTGTTCAACCCAGTTCTTGTTGTAGTTTTGGTTGTTAGAAATGATTCCCCACAACTTATTGTTCAATTCAAAGTAACCGTCGGAACACACAACTACACTACCGTTACCAATGTATTTGTCCCAACCAGGTTCACTAGACGAAGTAGCTATAGGTTTGCTGATTGCGAGCCATTCATCCATTGTTCCTTCGAAGAATATCTGAACGGTTTCATAGTCACCGCTATCATCAACAAAGGCGTTTGCGCCAATGCTTTCGATTTCTTTGGGAACATAGATATCCGTCAGGTCGTCGAATCCTGCGAAGGCATTTTCAGAAATTCCCTTAATCTCCAAACCGTTAACGGTGTCAGGAACAAGTACGTCAACGTACTTTCTCTTCTCCTCCTCTGTCATTTGGTCGTAGTTATCGGGTATTTCAATTCCACTTACCTCATAGTGGTCGGTAATACCGTCACCGTCTTCGTCAACGGGATAAAGAGTTGCTAAACCGTTATAATCGTAAACAGGGTAAATAGAAATGTTACCTGTGGCATTTGCGTAGTCATATTCCGCGAGTCTGGTTCTAACTACCTTCTGGGTACCGTTATCTAAATACGAAACCTCACGAACTTCCCATTCGCCTTCAAATGTACAGTCTTCGGGTATAAAGCTCGGAGCTGTCGATCCTGCCATCGTCGTTACTTTGCTGAAATTGCCTGTTGTGAATGTAGTCCAGTTGATCAGAGTACCGTCCTGCTCAACAAATTGTGCTGTGTAAATGTCCTTAAATGAGGGATACAATGTGACATCGACGGTATTGCCGGACTCAATTGCCGTAACTTTTGTTGAACCAACGTTCATCCAATAATCAATTTCATAATTTTCATATCCCGCTTGAGTATTAAGAACTGCCTGTGCCGCAGCGGTATCGGTGGCAGTAATCGTATAAGCCTGACCTGATGGAACCTCAACCTTGTGAAGCTCTACGCCGTTGTTAACGAAATGAATGACGTAGTTATACGTTGGCATTGTGCCCATTGATAAACCGGTGGTTGAATCATCATTATCGTCGGGTAGAGCGGATGAATAGCTCCACGAGGCGCTTACCAATCCGACAATCAGAAGGCAAGCAATAAGGACGACAGATAGGATGACAGAAATATTCCTCATTTTTACCTCCTGTTTTCTTTATTGGAATCTATCTATAATATAATCAAGTCTGCGCTTGATTGCATTATGGATAGGGAGAATACCGAAATATTCTCCCCAATATTTTTTGTTTTTCAAGAGCATTGCGTCAAAAAAAGATGCTCGGCATTTTACGAAGGTAATAGCCAAGCACCTTAATAGACCTGGCGTCAATACCTTCTATAAAATCTACGCATAGTTGCAAAGCCCGAGTGAATTCTGCGGTATCTACGGATACGCGCGTTCAGGATTAAATTATCTACTATGGGCATTGCTATCATCGAGCATATTGCCAGCAACAGACAGATAAATCCTGCGGGCGACTGCATAAAGAGAACGAAACTACCTACGTAGCGGATTCTATTTCCTTTATAGATTCCTCTTATCTGACTGTATTCAACAGGCAGACTGTCGTTTATCTCAAGCGCGTCACCTCTCGTGTAGAATAGTCTACCGTATTTGCTGCCATCTTCGGGCTCTACGATAAATACTACACGGTGGATAATGAGGTTGCCGTCCTGCTCGTAAACTATTACGTCATACAGCTCTATATCCTCCTCTGCGGGGGCAGGGTTTGTCACTATGATGTCAAACATTTGTATCTGATCGTTGAGATCATGAGTTACAAGATAATCGTTCTTGTCGTACTTTTTCGACATCGACTCACTCTTTACCACCTTAAGCATGGGGATAGAGGTTGTTTTTGCCTTTTCGGTTATTCCGAGAATTACCGAGAATAAGATCACAACAGCTAAAATGGAGCAGATGATAATAGCAATTATTCTGCCTACAATGTTAGGCTGTTTGAACTGATCTTCTCTTTTGCCTTTATACTCTTGAACAAGATCCTCGTCCCAGTATCCAACGTAAATAAGCCTGATTGAAAGCGTGTAAATATACCATATAAGGAATGCAAAAAACACGGTTAATGAGGCTATTACGATGATACTTACGAGCAAAAGATAAGAGTCAAATGACATAGTAAACTATTTCCTTGTTCGTGAGTTTTTTGTTAAAAGACTAAAAAATTAAAATCCTTCGTTGGATTGGTTAACTAAATAAGGGAAAAATTATTACTGAACGTTAGCAGTAACAGTAAGGGTGATTTTAACTGCTGCAAGCGCGGTATTATAAGCGTTGTAAGCTTCGGGGTTGGGAAGCACGTTTTCTGTAAGGTCGAGACAATTTGCAATCTGTGCAGCGGTTACAGTAGCTGTGAAACTGCCATCATCATTTTCGGACCAAGTAAGGTCAATTCTGTTGTCAGTAGCTGCAGCGATCATAGGATTGCTATTATAAGAGCCTGCTGCTGTAACTGTAACTACAACCTGCGTAGCGAGTGCGTTCGCCTTAACGGTGTCGGGAGCATCTGCGTCAGGAGTGAAGGTAACGGTAAATACCTCTTCGCTGGGATCAAGAGTAGTGGTGTAATCTGTAGTGGATGCAGGCTCAACGGTGATGGTAGGAACAGAGCTTACTGCGTATGTGCCGTAAGGTGTGCTATTGTCCTCTACTTTAGTACCCATTGTAAGGGTGCCGGTAGCAGTCTTATCAGTGGGAAGACCGGTAGAGTAGGACCAAGCTGCGTATGCGCCGCCGATTGTAAGAACGAGCGCAAGTGCGATAAGTACGGATAATTTTTTCATTTTAATTTTCCTTTCTTGATTTAAAATTTATAAGGATAGCGAGATTTTACCACATATTTATGAGCTTGTCAAGGCTTTTTTACACATTTCTATTTTTTTTTTTTTTTTTTTTTTTTGAATGAAAAAAGCCTCAAAAATGCATAATTTTTTGTTAAAAATGCACTGTTGACGCAAAAAAATGCAGGAATTCGGGAATGTCCTGCATTTTCACTGTTTTGCCTTTTCTTACTTTACTTTCTGAAAGGCTATTCTTTTTCCTTCCGGGCCAAGCCATTCAACGTAGATGATTCCACAGTATTTAAAGCCGTTGCGTAGAAGACATTTTCTCATAGGAATGTTGTCCTCGTGGGTGTCAATTTTTATGTTCGGAGTTATCTTGAAGCACTCATTGAAGCAAAAATCTATAATTCCGCGGCCGTGATACTTGACCGCAATTCTGTGAATGACAGAGTAGGGCTCATCGTTAAGCCATTCGCCTTCGTATATTTTACGATACGTTGGGTCATCGGCATTGGGATCGAAGTGGAAGGTGGCGACAATTTCGCCATTGTCCTCACAAACGTAACTCGTGCCATGCTTGATTCCTTCCTTAATGTCGAAAGCGTTGGGGTATTCTCCCGACCATTGAGTGGGATTTCCGTTCTCTGTCATGAATTTTCGCGCATTTTCGTATATTTCGTTTGCCGCTATTACATCCGACATCTTTGCGAGTCTAATGATCATTATTTGCTCCTTGAAAAAAGTTTTTTTATATGGTATAATGGACTTAACAAAATTCAAACGGAGATAGCTAATGTCAAGCAAAAAATATTCCCGTGTTTACGTTGAAATAACAAACATATGCAACCGTAGTTGCTCTTTTTGTCCCGGAACTACCCGTGAGAAGAGGAGAATGACTCTCTTGGAGTTTGAGAGGGTAGTAAAATCGCTCGTTGGAATAACGGATTACATATATTTTCACGTTATGGGCGAGCCACTCACTCACCCCGATCTGCCCGAACTGATAAAATGCGCTACCGCCCTCGGTTTCAAGTGTGCCATAACAACCAACGGCACGTTGCTCGACTCTCGCGGTGGAGAAATAATCTCGGCAGGAACCTATAAGGTCAATATCTCTGTTCACAGCTTTGAGGATGGAGAGGGAGAAAAATATCTGGATTACCTTGAAAGTCTGGCGGATTTTGCAGATAAATCAAGCGCTGCAGGTGTTCTTACCGTTCTTCGTCTTTGGAATAAAGGGTGTGACGGTGGATTGAACGATCGAACACTTGAAATACTAAAGGCGCGTCTACTCGGTGAATGGAAATGGGGATCGAGGGGAGCGAGAATAAGACACAAGCTTCACCTTGAATACGGAGATCGCTTCGATTGGCCGGATATGTCGGCTGAAAATATGGGTAACGAGGTGTTTTGTTACGGACTTGGGGACCATTTTGGTGTTCTCTGTGACGGAACGGTAATTCCATGCTGCCTCGATCACGATGGAGATATTGCTCTCGGTAATATCTTCAAGACATCGATATCCGAAATTCTCTCTTCCGAAAGAGCAGAGAAAATCAGAGAGGGTTTTGAAAAGAGGTGTGCAGCAGAGGAACTATGTCAAAAGTGCGGTTATGCGCGTAGATTTGACTAAAAAAGACAAGTATAGTTTACAAAATGCGTCTGTTTGCATATTCTTTGACGCGTTGTGTCACCCAATCCATGATGGCAAGATCGCTCTTTTTCGACCGTCTTTTTATCTGCAATTGCCCACCGATTTCTCGGATTATCTCATCATCGCGCTCTATGACATATACGGTGCTACTGTCGGGCATTTGCGGTATTTCTCCTATTGAAACTCTGTCATAGCTGTGCGCGCTATCGCAAAGGACAAGCGATATGCCAAAATCGATATTTATCTCCTGAAGCTCGGCTGTTAGAATTAGAGTTTTGAGCGAAAAGCCATCGCACGGATAATCTCTGCGCAAGGAGGTGATTTTCGCATATAAATGACGAGGTCTTTCTTTAATTGAAATCATGTTTTGCTCCGTTTTTGTTTAAATTATAATGCAAATATCTAAATTTGTCAACTGTCATTGACAACTAAAAATTAAAGTGATAAAATAGGTAAGAAAGAAAGGAGTGCCGAGATGAAATTTATTCTTCCGACCAACGTTGAATATATAATCTCCGAGATGGAGAGAGCAGGCTATCGTGCCCACATTGTTGGCGGCTCGGTAAGAGATTTTTTGCTTGGCAAGACTCCTGACGATTACGATATTACCACCGATGCGACTCCCGATGAAACAAAAGCAGTTTTTTCAAACCATCGCACGGTTGACACCGGGATAAAGCATGGTACCGTTAGCCTTATTCTCGACGGCAAGCCTTACGAGATAACAACCTACCGAGTTGACGGAGAGTATAAGGATTCCCGCCATCCTGAGAGCGTTTTCTTTACAAAAAAGATTGAGGACGATCTCGCGCGTCGTGATTTTACGGTTAACGCAATGGCTTATAGCCCTTCTGATGAAATTATTGACCCTTTTGGCGGTTGCGATGACTTAAAAAAAGGGATTATCCGAGCAGTGGGGTGCCCCTCTGTTCGTTTTACGGAGGATGCTCTTCGTATTCTTCGCGGAATCAGATTTTCCGCCGTCCTCGGCTTTGAGATTGAGGAAGAAACCGCGATAGCCCTGAGAAATAAGTCAAGCCTACTCAACAACGTAAGCGCAGAGCGAATATACATCGAGCTTCGTAAGACTATTTCCGCCCCTTACGCTTATAGCGTAATCACAAGCTATTTTGATGTTATTTTATGTGTAATTCCGTCTCTTAAGCGATTGACACTTCCGGATGCGGAGATGTTTTTAAAGGCGGATTATACCTCGCGTCTTCTCTCGATATTCCATCTTTCTGTGGATTCTCCTGCGATTGCCTTTGAGAAATTCTGCCGTCATCTTCACACCGATAACCATATTCGCGAAATAGGATGCTCTGTGCTGAAGGGTGTCGGAAAATTTGATTTGGCAAACGAAATATCTCTGACTCACGCTCTCCGTCAGCTGGATCTTGAGGCGACCGAGGAGCTTGTAAAGCTCGAAATTCTCCTGGGAAGAGCCGAGGATTCCGCGCTTGCTCTACTGAAAAAGCTCATCGAAGAAGGGGTTTGTTATCGGATTTCCGACCTTGCTGTTGACGGTGGAGATATGCTGACTCTCGGACTTTCAGGCAGGGAAATCGGCGAGATGCTTTCTCGTCTTCTCGAAGCTGTAATTGACAAAAAAGTCGATAACGAAAGAGAAAAATTGATGATTTTTGCAAAAATCAAGTGAAAAATAACTGAACATAAAGGTAAAAATAGATGGCATTTGATGCTTGTATGATGCGTGCTGTTCTTTCGGAGTTCTCGGGTGAATTTCCCGAGGCGAGGATAGACAAGGTCCTTCAACCTAGAAATGATGAAATAAATATGATAATCCACCATGGCAGATCAAATCGCCGTTTGGTGTTCAACGTAGGTCCCAATGCGCCAAGGCTTCAGTTGTCGGACAAGCAAAAGGAAAACCCACTGAAAGCGCCTATGTTTTGCATGCTTCTTCGTAAGCATTTTACAGGAGCGAGAATTGTGTCGGTGTCCCAGCCCGGCTTTGACCGAATTGCCGAATTTAAGGTTTCCTGCTTTGATGAAATGGGCTTTGCCACCGAGAAGAAGATCGTCTGCGAGATAATGGGTAAATACGCCAATCTCATCATCCTTGATTCGGATGACAAAATTATCGCCGCGCTTAAGGTGATCGACTTTGCTGCAAGCTCTGTTCGTCAGGTTCTGCCGGGACTTAAGTATCAGATTCCCGCAATGGCGAATAAGATCATTCCGCTTGAAATCGACGAGTCGGTATTCTTTGAAAAGCTTTCAGCTTTTTCTCCCGAGCGCACAGGCGAAAAATTCATAACTCAAACCTATTCGGGCATAGCAACGCAGATTGCCCGCGAGCTTGTTTACCGTGCTTCGGGACACACCGACACACCCGTCTGTGAAATTGATAAGCAGAAATTCTATTCGGTGTTCCTCGCGTGGCAGAAGCTTCTTGTTGAGGAAAATTACAAGCCTACGGTTGTTTTTGATGCCAGCGGCAAGCCGATCGATTACTCATATATGGACATCACCTATCTCGGTGATAACGTTGATAAAAGGCATTATGAGAGCCTCTCGGAGATGCTTGACACCTACTTCGAGGAGAAGGATCGCCTTGAGCATATCCATCAGCGAGCGCACGACATAACGACACTTCTAAACAATGCCGAAGCGCGAACCGAGAAAAAGCTGGGAATCCAACGTCAGGCACTTTTGGATGCCGATAGAGGAGAGGAATATAAGCGAAACGCTGACCTCATTACTGCTAATCTTTACCGACTTCAGCGCGGTATGGAGAGCTTCATCGCGACCGATTATTATGACGAGAGCTGTCCCGAGATTGAAATAAAGCTGGATTCAAGACTCTCGCCATCGCAGAATGCACAGAAAATGTATAAGCTTTACAACAAGTGCAAGACTGCTAAAATCGTTCTTGTCGATCAGATAAAGCTTTGGGAAAATGAACTGAAATATCTTGAAAGCGTAAAGCAATTTCTTTCGCGCGCCGAGTGTGAGCAGGACGTAATTGAGATTCGTGACGAACTTTACCGTTCGGGATATGCGTCAAGAATGAAGGGGTACATACCCCCGAAAAAACTGACAAATCAGCCTCACAAGTACAGAACGAGCAGTGGCTACAGACTCCTTGTGGGCAGAAATAATATACAAAACGATCAGCTTACCTTCAAGACGGCAGAAAAGGGCGATCTCTGGTTCCACACCAAGGATATTCCCGGATCTCACGTGATTTTGCTTTGCAACGGCGAAGAGCCTAGCGAGAAGGATTACACCGAGGCTGCATCGATTGCCGCAAGATACTCAAAAGCGACAGGCGACCTCGTTGCCGTTGACTACACAAGAGTCAAAAACATCAAAAAGCCCGGAGGCTCAAAACCCGGATTTGTTATCTATAAAACCAACTACACCGCTTTTGTCAAGCCGGCAACCGACGCGGAGATGGAGAAAATGAAAGAATAAAATGGTAGATTTAACAGGATTACACAAGCATTTTATATTAGAGCATCTCGGCGAAGGTGACGTTGCAGTGGATTTTACGATGGGTAATGGTGGAGATACGCTTTTTCTCTCAAAAACCGTGGGAGAGGGAGGTAAGGTCTATGCCTTTGATATCCAGGAGGAGGCGCTGACGTCAACAAGAGCACATCTAGAGGAAAATAATGCTCCCCAAAATTACGAGCTTATCTGCGCCTCGCATCACAGAGTGAAGGAATTTGTTGAGGGACCAATTAAAGCCGGAATGTTCAACCTCGGTTACCTGCCGAGAAGCGGTAAAAAGATGATCACCACTATGCGCGAGACCACAATGCCTGCCGTTGAGGCAGCGATCGACCTTCTTGCGCCTGACGGAGCATTGATAGTTGCCATTTATCCCGGCCATGAGGAAGGTGCTCTCGAGGGAGATATGCTTCGGGAATACTTTAAAACACTATCTCGCTTTCGCATCTGCGCCTCGGAGTTCCATATTTTAAACTCTCCGACATCCCCATATTTTTATCTCATTGAAAAGAGTCCAAGATGTAAAGATTAAGAAAAAATAAGTGCATTTTGCAACGTTTAGTTTGCAAAATGCACTTTTTTTATTCATTTATCCATTTTATTAGCTTTAACCAATGCTCGAGATCATCAATCCATCTTTGCACATATTCCTCGGTTTCTCTGCCGTACAGACCGTTTGCGAGTCCAAGCCCGTGCCCACCCACGGGATAGATGTGCATCTCCACGGGAACACCTAGCTCCGAAAGCCTTGTCGCATATCTGTAAGTACCCTTGACGTCAACCGAAGGGTCGCTCGATGTGTGCCAGATAAAGGCAGGCGGAGTATTTTCGTTTGCCAAAAGTGTCGGAGACACACTACCGTGCTTTGCTATTTTTTCGTCTAGTAAATTTTCGTAAGAGCCTCTGTGCGACTCAATATCTGTTACAGGATAGCACAAAATTTGCGCGTTTGGCTTGTCCTCCGCTTTGCAAAGAGTCGAAAGCAGCGCTGCAAGGTGTCCTCCTGCTGACGAGCCCATAACCGCTATCTTATCGGGATCAAATCCCTGAAGTTTCGCACACTCCTTAGCATACCTGATAGCCTCCACGCCGTCGTCGAACGGTGCAGGGAATCTATTGGGTGCGATCGAATAATCAACAACAAAAGCGAACAATCCCATTCTATTTATCTCAAGAGCATAAGGCTCTGCCTCGTGTGGAGCACGCTTACAATATCCGCCGCCGGTGAATATTATGACTGCTCCGTCACCTTTTTGCACCTTTGGAGGATAAATATGTATACTTTCGTGAATGCTCATAGCAAACCTCCTACGATTTCTGACATTATTTTATCATAAACAGTCACATATTGCAAGGTTAATTGTTAACAAATTGTAAACTTTTTACTTTTTTACTAAACCTCTTGATATTTATAAATGTTTATGATAATATAATAGAGCTGTCCAAAGGGCAGACAATAATAAATCTCACACAGCGAGTAGGTTTACTGCCGGTGCTCTCACGAGTCGCAGTATTATGTCGCTGTGGCGGAAAAAACCAAGGAGGAACATAAAATGTTCGAAATCACAATCAAGCAGTTGCTTGAAGCAGGTGTTCACTTCGGTCACCCTACCAAGAAGTGGAACCCCAAGATGGCAGAGTACATCTTCACACAGAGAAACGGTATTCACATTGTAGACCTTCAGAAGACCGTTAAGAAGTTCGAGGAGGCGTACAACTACGTTTCCGAAATCGCACAGGCAGGCGGCACCGTTCTTTTCGTAGGTACCAAGAAGCAGGCAGCTGAGACCATCAAGGAAGAGGCTCAGAGATGCGGTCAGTACTACGTAAACGTTCGTTGGCCCGGCGGTATGCTTACCAACTTCAAGACCATTCGTCGTTCTATCAAGAGACTTAAGGATCTTGAGAAGATGCAGGCAGACGGTACTTTCGATCTTCTTCCCAAGAAGGAAGTTGCGAAGAAGCTTAAGGAAATCGAGGACCTTGAGAAGTCCTACGGCGGTATCAAGGATATGGAAACTCTTCCTGCTTGCGTATTCATCGTAGACACTCGCAAGGAGCGTAACGCAGTTCTCGAGGCTAAGAAGCTTGGCATTCCCGTAGTTGCAATCGTAGACACCAACTGCGATCCCGACGATGCAGATTGCATCATCCCCGGTAACGGCGACGCTATCCGCGCTATTAAGCTTATCGCTGGCGCACTTGCTAACGCAGTTATCGAGGCACACGGCGGCGTTCAGGAAGAGCCCGCTGAGGAAGCTGCTGTAGCTGAGGCTGTAGAGGCAGCAGAGTAATTTTTCCATAAAAGAATTTAAAGGAGAAAAGAAAAATGGCATTTACCGCTAAAGACGTTGCTGAACTCAGAAAGCAGACCGGTTGTGGTATGATGGATTGCAAGAAGGCTCTCGTTGAGACCGATGGCGATT
>JAZONX010000039.1:0-74961 GCA_045654725.1 Eubacteriales bacterium | reverse complement strand
GGTGTTAAGAGTGCAAGCCTCGTCAAGCCATGCCTGACCACAATCTGCACAGTACCAGTATTCGATGTTACCATTCTCATAGCAAGTGGGAGCTACTGCCTCAACGTGAGTTGCGGGAGCGTGACCCATAGGAAGAACTACACTCATAAGGTTGGTCTGCTGAGTCTGAGCCTCGTCAGCCCATGCGGTACCACAGTCGGAGCAGTACCAGTATTCGATGTTACCGTTCTCGTAGCAGGTAGGAGCAAGCGCCTCTACGTGTACAATGGTGTGAGCGGCATCGGGATTAGTGATTTCGTAGCAGTTCATACATACGGGATCACAGGGATAGAAGTACTCGTGCTCTGCCATAGGAAGCTTAACGCTCATTACGTTAGTCTGCTGTGTCTGAGCCTCGTCAGTCCATGCAGTACCACAGTCGGAGCAGTACCAGTATTCGATGTTACCCATTGCGGTACATGTAGGATCAACTGCCTCTACGTGTACAACGGTGTGAGTTGCATCGGGATTAGCGATTTCGTAGCAGTTCATACATACGGGATCACAAGGATAGAAGTACTCATGCTCTGCCATAGGAAGCTTAACGCTCATTACGTTAGTCTGCTGTGTCTGAGCCTCGTCAGTCCATGCAGTACCACAGTCAGAACAGTACCAGTATTCGATGTTACCCATTGCGGTACAAGTAGGATCAACAGCCTCTACGTGTACAACATTGTGAGTTGCATCGGGATTAGCGATTTCGTAGCAGTTCATACATACGGGATCGCAAGGATAGAAGTACTCATGCTCTGCCATAGGAAGCTTAACGCTCATTACGTTAGTCTGCTGTGTCTGAGCCTCGTCAGCCCATGCAGTACCACAGTCAGAACAGTACCAGTATTCGATGTTACCCATTGCGGTACATGTAGGATCAACTGCCTCTACGTGTACAACGGTGTGAGTTGCATCGGGATTGGTTTCCTCGAAGCACTTGTTACAAATCTTGTCACAAGCATAGGTGTACTCGTGCTCGCACTCAGGTTCGCTAATTGCAGAAACAAGATAGAGTGTGAACTCATATTTATAAGAAGAAGCGGAAGATCCGGTAACAGTACTTGTCTTATATGCACGGAACTTGTTGTCACCGCTACCAGATGTAGTGTTGCTTGCTAAATAAACTGTATCGTCTCCTGTACCGGCGAATACGAATTTACCATCAGCAAATGTCCAGTTCCAAGAATATTCGCCTGATGCGATACCATTGGTGTTACCACCCTTGGGAGCAATAGAAACTCCGTTAGCGTCAGTAATAGTAACGCTGTCACCATTAACGGTCAAAGTCCAAATGAATGTGCTTTCACCAAGAACAGCACCGTCGGTGAAAGTGGGCTGACCGGTAAGCACCCAACCATTATCATAATAAGTGGGAGCGTAGCCAGTGTCAACCACTAAAATGTATGTACCACTAACAAACTGTTCAGCGCTAGTGATGGCGCTATAGTATTTAGGCTCTACTGCACCACAAGAACAAGTACCGTCAACATAGGTGTGACCGGATGCTGCTGCAAGCTCATCGCCACATACTGTACAAGTCTGTGCAGTTGTACAAGTAGCTTCTGCACCGGGTGTGTGACCGGATGCTGCAGTTTCGTCAGCAACGTAGTTACTGCCACAAGAGCATGTGTAGGTTGTGTAACCGCCCTTCTCACAAGTAGGAGCTGTTACAACTGCATTGTAGGAATGCTCATGCTCAGATCCGCTGGACTCAACTACAGGAATAAGTACAAGATTCTGTATCTGGGTTCCTGTATACCAGGCAAAATAATTATTACTAGAATTTGAATTAAGAGACAAGTATCTAGTGCCGTGGGAAATGTTAAATGTGCCGTCGTCATTAACCACAACAGTGAGCTTTAAAGCACTATCTTTTGCGACCAATGTGCCGGTATTACCACTTGTCCAACCGAGGTAATTATCACCTTCAACACCTTCAGTATAAATGCTGTAAGTGCCATCGTCATTCTTCTCTAACACGAATATGCATGTGGATGTAGAAGCAGTTATTTCTTCGGGTAATATAGTCAGACCGGAATCAGTAGCCTGATAACGCTTGTTTGTAGCTGTACCAAGGTCACTAGTCATATAGAAATAGTTGCCGGATGAACGAATTGCTGCAATATAATATCTGCCATCGTAACCCGCAGGCTCTACTGCACCACAAGAACAAACGCCTTCAACATAGTTATGACCGGTTGCTGCGATAGGTTCTGTTTTTGTTTCGGTGCATTCACAGTTAAAGGTCATTACACCATCTTCTGTACAAGTAGGAGCTGTTGTTACAACGCCCTCGCTCCAAGAGTGAGTATGCTCGGTTTCGCCACCGGATTCGCCAGCAGGTGTCCATACGTAGAACGCAAGGGTTTGATTTTTAATGTTGTTATTTACAGAAGTATAGCAACGAAGGTCTTGAGAATTATATATTCCAAGATAACGACTTGTTGCTGTATGCTTCAAATAACCGGAAGAAGCATCAATTGTAAATGTCTTATTCGCGTTTGTACCTACTCTAACGCCATTGTTAGTGCTTGTACAATAAAGAGATTTTGAGGTGTCACCGTTAGGATAAATAGTAAGATTACCATTATCATTTGTAATGTTCCACTTAAGATTATCCGCGATAGTACCACTCAAAGTGTCTCCGCTAACAGTTACTTTTGTTGCTGCCGGAGCTGAACCAGTTCCGTTACCATTGGTAACAGCATATGTTCCGCTTGAATTGGTCCAGGTCATAACAACGATATCGTCAGACTTAATATCTGCAATATCGGTTTTTACCCATGAACCATCAGCCGCGGATGTGCTTACAGTAGTAAACACGAGGGATGAGATCATCAGCGTGAGCATTAAGATCAAGCCAATGATACGCTTCTTGTTTTGCAACATAATTCTTTCCTCCAAAAAAATTTTTTGTAAAAAAACTACCCATGTTAATTCTAACATATTTCGACATAATAGTCAAGTGATTATTTAATTTTTTTCCTTATTATTTATAGAAGACGAGCGCGTATTTTTGAGCAAAAAAGAAAGGTAGCTTAAGCCTTTTTGTAACTTAAGCTACCCTATAAAATTTTTAAGAGACGGTATCAAAAAGAATTGTAAAAATGACACCTACCAAAAGGTAGATCGCTCCGCTGATGAGAAGAAAGCTATAACCGCTTATCCTCTTTTCGCCCTTACGAATCTTATAGTCGTAATACTTCTCCTGTTCGCCACGTCGCATAAAGGGAAGAAGCGCCTTCACACCGATGCCCACGGCATAGGATATAGCGTCAAAAAATCCGGTAGTCGAAACCCAAACCAGTGCGCCAAAAAGAAGCACTATGATTCCGGGAACGAAAAATGCGTCAGCTAAATGGAGATATTTATCAGCGAGAGACATCGCCGCGGAATAACCAACGTTTGAGAGTATTCCCCACGTAAAGAGGCCCATCACCATGAAGGTTATTCCGTATTTTAACACAAAAATCTTGATTTTTGATTTCACTTTAATTATCCTTGTTCTCCGAGAAGAACTCCTTCTTGTACATCTCTTCCTCGGCGTCGTTACACATTACAAAGTGGCCGGGAGCTAACTCACGGAAGCTGGGCTTATGAATGCTGTAATCGTGGCTCTCAATGGGATTGTACTTAATTCTCTGTCTGGTCTTTTCGGTTCTGGGATCAGGGAGAGGAATTGCCGAAAGAAGCGATCTAGTATAAGGATGCACGGGATGTGCAAAAAGCTCATCTGCGGTCGCAAGCTCAACCATCTTACCAAAGTACATAACGCCGATACGGTCAGAGAAATACTTAACAACCGAGAGGTCGTGAGCTACGAAAAGAATGGTCAAGCCAAGCTCCTGGCGAAGATCGTTAAGAAGGTTAATAACCTGCGCCTGAACCGAAACGTCAAGCGCGGAAACGGGCACGTCGGCGATAATAAGCTCGGGGTTCATAATAACCGCACGTGCAACGCCGATACGCTGTCTTTGTCCACCGGAGAACTCGTGAGGATATCTACCCGCGTGATCTCTTACAAGACCAACGGTCTCAAGAACACGATAAACCATCTCGTCGATCTTTTCCTTGTCGCGCATGCCTCGAATAACAAGACCCTCGGAGATGATCTCTTTAACCGTCATACGGGGGTCAAGAGATGCGATAGGATCCTGGAAGATCATCTGAATCTGTGTTACGAGATTCCTGTCAGCATGGTTGTTGTCGCGCTTCGCAGAAGCAATCTCTGCCTTATTGTGAGCAAGAGTTGCCTTGAGATCGGCGTTGATCTGACGAATCTTCTGATCATTTTCAGCCTTGTTCTGAGGATTTTCAGCGCTATCCTTCTTAAGTGCAGCAATCTCTGCCTTTGCCTTGTCCTTGGCGTCCTTGATAGCGAGTCTGTAATTCAGAGTTCCCGCACCAATTCTCTCGCCCTTGAAATATACGTTACCGCCTGTAGGGTTGTAAAGCTTAATGATGGTACGTCCGGTGGTTGTTTTTCCACAGCCCGACTCACCAACCAGACCGAAGACCTCGCCCTTCAAAACCTCGAAGGATACGTTGTCAACAGCCTTCAGCGGACCGAAGTGCTGGGAAAGGTTTTCAACCTTAAGGAGAACCTCGCCCGTCTGAATTTCAGGATAAACCTTTTTGTTATCAGCCATTCTGGTTTTCTCCTTTCTCATTCATCTTTGCGATACGCTCTCTGATGATCTTAGGCATCTCAACCTTGGGAGCATCGGGATGAAGCAACCAGGTTGCAGCAGAGTGAGTCTCGGATACCTGGAACATGGGGGGCTCAAGCTCAAAGTCAATCTTAAGAGCATACTTATTTCTCTCCGCAAAGGCATCGCCCTCGGGAGGATAAATCATGTTGGGAGGCGTTCCGGGAATAGCCTCGAGCTTCTCGTTTGTATCGAGGTCAGGCATCGAGGAAAGAAGCGCCCATGTGTAGGGATGCTTGGGATCGTAGAATATATCCTCGGCAGTTCCCTGCTCAACGATCTTACCTGCGTACATAACCGCAATCTTGTCAGCCATGTTAGCAACAACACCCAGGTCGTGAGTGATGAAGATAACAGAGAGATTTCTCTCTGCCTTAAGCTTGTTGATAAGCTCAAGAATCTGTGCCTGAATAGTAACGTCAAGAGCTGTAGTAGGCTCGTCACAGATAAGAATGTCGGGGTTAGCGGCGAGAGCAATAGCAATAACTATTCTCTGTCTCATACCGCCGGAAAATTCGAAGGGATACTGATAGTAACGAGAACGAGGCTCGGCAATACCAACCTCCTCCATAAGCTTGATAGCCTTTTCCTTAGCCATCTTGGGAGTTACACGGTATACCACCTGCGAAGCCTTCTCCTGGAAGAAAGCAAGGAGGTCGGCAGCCATCTTGTCAAAGTCAACAGAGGATGCCAAAGCGATGTCGTTTTCATACTTTTCTGCAAGTCTATCCATAACGAGAACTATCTTTGCTCTAAGCTCGTCCTGGTCATAGAGAACTTTGGGAACAACCTTCCAATCGGCAGCCTTGCCCTTTGCAATAATCGCATCGTGCTTTGCCTTCTGCTTTGCATATCTCTTCTCTTCCTTCTCGTTACTTGCGAGAGAGTCAAAGTACTTGCCTACCATAGCAGTCATACTGCTCTCAAAGGTGTATGCGAAGGAATCCTTGTTGAACTGAAGGGGATCTATCGAATCCTTTACAGCCTTTGAAAGCTCAGCAACCTTCTTATACGCCTCCGCCTTTGTGAAGTCGGCGTGGAGGAAGAACTCCTTGCCCTCTGCCATCAAGGGAAGAAGAGCCTTCTTGTTCTCAAGAGATTTGTTAAAGCTATTGACAACGCCCGCCCTCTCAAGCTCTGCGAAGTGCTTCATATACTCATCCATAGACTTTCTAAGAGCCTTTTCATCGAGCTCGGCAAGGTTCTTGTTAGCAATAACAGCCTGCTGAATTCTATACTTGTAATAACCAATACGAAGGAAATCGGGACGCTTGGAAGCGGTAACCTTCGCCATAAGATCCTTTACCCTGTTAAGAAGCTCGCTCACGTGAGCAGGAAGCTCGGGTCTTGTGCCGTCCGCATTGAGCTCAGGAGCAACGTAGCTTGCCTTTGCAGCGAGAAGCTCCGCCTTCATAGCAGAGATCTCATCATCAAAGTCAGCGGTAAGGAAATGATCCTTAACGTCGTTAAGCTTCTTAGCAATGCTACCGTACACGCCCTTAATTTCAAGCTTCTGTCTCTTGCTGATTAAGAAGAGCTTATCTTCAATATAGGAAATCAGCTCTTCTGCATGAGCGTATGCGGTGTTGTAGCTATTCTCAAACTTAATTGCTTCGATATTAAATTTATCGAAGGTCTTAATCATATTGTCGATTTCGCGACTGTCAATACCTCGATCAGCAACCGCCTCATTGATGTTGTTCTTAAGATGCTCAAGCATAGCATTGAACTCTATTCTACCGGTTTTACGGCTGAGCTTATTCTTAAGAATCATCGCCTCGGTAAGCTGCTTACCGATTTTAACGATAGGGTTAAGGCTGGAGAGAGGATCCTGGAAGATCATCGCAATCTTGTCGCCACGAATCTTGTGGAAGTCCTCCTCGGGGATCTTGAGTAGATCCTTGCCGTCGTACATAATCTCGCCGCCCTCAACGATAGAGTTGCCTGCGAGAATACCAAGTATAGCCTTCGAGGTTACAGACTTACCCGAGCCGGACTCACCAACAATAGCGAGAGTTTCGCCCTGCTCAAGGTCGAAGTTGATTCCTCTAACAGCCTGTACCTTACCCGATACGGTTCTGAAGGAAATTCTTAAATTTTTAACTTGTAATTTCTTTGCCATATCTTATTCCTCCACTCCACGAAGCGATGGGTTGAAAGCGTCACGAAGACCGTTACCGAAGAGGTTGAACGAAATCTCGAGAAGCGAAATGAATACTGCAGGGAACAGAAGAATATGAGGGTTGGACGTCAGGGAGTCATTACCCTGAGAAAGCATAGTACCGATACTCATAAGCTTCGGCGAGGTCTCAAGGTTAACGATACCAAGGAATGACAGCATCGACTCCGAGAAGATAACACCGGGAATAGCAAGAACCGAGCCGGTAATGATTGTACCAAGCGAGTTCGGGAAGATATGCTTAAACATTATTCTTGCGTCCTTTGCGCCGAGAGTTCTCGCTGCAAGAACATATTCCTGACCCTTGAAGCGGTAGAACTGCATTCGAACTCGTCCCGCCATTCCGATCCATCCCGTTAGAACGAAGGCGAATAGCAGCGATCCCAAGACGCCCACCCTATCTGCAAGGTGAAGCTGGAAGAGGGTCGCAACAACGATGAAGGGAACGGACGCCAAAATATCCGAAATACGCTCCATTATCATATCTACAGCTCCGCCGTAGTAACCTTCAATAGCGCCGTAGATAGCACCGAGAGTGAGGTTGATAACAGAAACCGCAATTGCAAGAAGGAAGGAAAGACGAGCGCCGTTAGCAAGACAGCAGAAGATGTCCTGACCGTAGCCGTTTGCTCCGAAGAGGAAGGAGGGCTCGTGTCCGTTCTTCATCTTGTAGTACTCATAATAATTAACTCTTACCTTAACACCGCCCTGCACCTTTACCGCATAAGCATAGGTTCCGTCGTCGCCCTTGATGCGCAAGCTGTCGTAGGACTTGTCAACAACCGCCTTTATGCCCTTGGCATTCTCGGTGGTAAGATAGTTGGGGATATAATTACCATTCTCATCGTAAACAGCCGCGCCGGTGGTAGAAGCGCTTTCATCCTCAAGCTTGTACCAAAGGTTTGCGCCGGTGTTACCAATAGAATAATTTATTTTGTAGTTGAGGGGCATAGGATAAATAACCTGAATGCCCGTGCTGTTCTGATACTCCTTAAGAGCCTCATACTGATCCTTTGAAAGGGTTTCAATGAAGTAGCCTACCTTATAGTAGGAATCCAATTTGAATTTGTAAGAGGTTCCGCCGTCACCGTTTTGGATTATTTCGACATCACCGACAACCGCATCCATACCACTTTCAGCACCGATGGAGTTGTAGTAGTCAAAACCAGCCTTGCTATCGGTACGCATACGTGTGCCGTCCCAGAAGCCAAACTTCGAGAAGAACTCGCTCTTGGGAAGCGCATTAGCATAAAAGCCGTCATGATCCGAAAGCTCGTAGGGTGTCAGGAAAGGACCAACGATAGCAAAAAGAACGAGAATCATTATGATTGCGAATGCCGCAACCGAGCTCTTGTTCTTCTTAAATCTAAGCCAAGCGTCCTTGAAGTAGCCGATAGGCTTAGTGTCGAGCTTCTGGTCGTGAATCTTTTCGGTACGGGTTACGAACTCGAACTTTTCTTTTGGAATATTAAGATAACTTGTATTATTCATCATTTTTTCGAGCCCATCCTAATTCTCGGATCGATAAATCCGTAGCTTATATCAATCACAATACCCGAAAGAAGACCGATAAACGTATAGAACGTAGTGAGCGCCATGAAGAAGTTGTAGTCCTTCATATTGATCGACGTAATATACAGGCTTCCTACACCGGGGATACCGAACATCTGCTCAATGATAAGCGATCCACCGATAATACCGATAAACTCACCGATAATCATAGGGAGAATAACTACCATCGCGTTACGCATAGCATGTCTTGTGATAGCCTGCGCCTTGGTAAGACCCTTGGTTCTCGCAAGCAACATATACTCGCCGGTAAGCACCTCGGAAAGCTCCGCACGGGTGTATCTGGTAAGACCGGCAATAACACCGAGACCGAGTGCAAGCACCGCGGGTAGCATCGAGTAGAACATTTTGCCGCTGAGTAGCGACGCCTCCCATTCCTTATAAATCTGGATCGGGAACCATCCCAACTTAAAGCAGAATAGATATTGTATCAAGTAACAGTAAACGTAGCTGGGCACCGAGATTAGCACCATTGTCATCAGTGAAATCACGTGGTCCTGCCACTTATTTTTCTTAAGAGCCGCCAAAATACCGAAAGCAAGTCCGATAGGTATAGCAATAAGAATAGAATAAAGGTTAACTACCATTGTATAGGGAAGTCTGTTGATAAGTATATCCCAAACCTCCTGAGTAGCATACATCTGCTCACCAAGACCCCAATCCCATCTGGTAAGAACATTTTTCAAGAAGATGAAATACTGAACCATGATGGGCTTACCGTATCCCATCTGTTCACGTCTCATATAAATAAGGTTAACGTCTGCGTCAATCGTCTTAATTGCAGGAAGGGGCAAAAGCTTGATCAAAACGAAGCACATCGTAAGTATTACGAAAAGCGTGAACAGCATTAACAGTATTCTTTTCAATACGTATTTTGCCATTTTATTTCTCCTTTCTTGCACAGTAGGCAAGAGAAAATTACCTAAAAAATACAAGCTTTCTTAGG
Organism: Eubacteriales bacterium; assembly: GCA_045654725.1. Classification (GTDB taxonomy): domain Bacteria; phylum Bacillota; class Clostridia; order Oscillospirales; family CAG-272; genus UBA1740. The sequence goes on along the minus strand of JAZONX010000039.1, from coordinate 65,525 downwards.
TTATTTTATCTTACCTAATGCGAAAGCAACTGATTATCAAATGTTTTTTGTCAAAAAAACATTCTTCAAAAGACCACACAAACCGTGGCCGCCCCGAAGGACGGTCACGGTTTGGGTGTCTAAAGCCTAATTAAAAGCCTAGCCGTTATTCACGGAATAAGTTTCCGTTTATATTACTTGGAAGATGTGTAGCTGAATGTGCCCTTAACGTTCTCCCACTCTGCATCGTCGTAGTTGTAGGTGATAAATCTGATACCACCACGACCTACGAGCTGGAGGTAAGCCTCACAGCCGTTCTCGATCTTGTAAGAAAGAAGAGAAGCGGAGTTTCTGTAGTAGAGACCGAAGGTTGCATAGCCCTGAAGGTAAACCTTCTCACATGCTGCGAAGAATGCACATCTGGTGTCATAGTCATAGTCTGTGAAGAGGCCAAGCTTGCCCTCAAGAGAAGGAACGCTTGCGCTACCGCACCAGTCGGACCAGTTCTTAAGAGAATCGGTAATTTCCTCGCCGTCAACGGTGATAGACATCATGATGTTCTCTGTCTCGAAGCCGAACTCCATCTGGTTACCGTGACCGGTAGAATCGTCAACGTATACCTGGCTAAGCATAGTGAAGGGAGAGTTAGCAGCACCGCCCCAAGTGGAGAAGATCATTGCTGCGTTACCAGCGTACATGGACTCGTAGTAGTCAGCGTCAACCTTAAGCTCAACGGATACAAGACCATCGAAGGAAGTACCCTCGGTAGCTGCCTCAAGAGCATCGTTGAAGAAGTTAACCATCTTAACGTAGATATCCTCGGTGTTGTAAACAAGGATCTCAAGAACAACGTCAGACTGACCGTCGTACATACCAGCTGCAACAGCCTTATCGTATGCGGACTGCATGAATGCCTTTGCTGCGTCAAGGTCGTAACCTGTCATAGCGTTGTAAGCCTCGTCAAGGTCTTCGAAGTCCTTGCCCTCGCCGTACTCGATACCATAGTACTCAACAAGTGCCTTCTTAGCGTAATCGGAATCACGGTAGATAGCACCGGAGAAGGGATCGTAGCAGTACTGATAGTTAAGAAGACCGAAGCCAGCCTCACCTGCGGAGGTGTACTGGGAAACGAATGCTTCCTTATTTACAGCAAGACCGAAAGCAGTTCTGAAGTCAAGAAGAGAGAGAAGCTGCTGGTTGCCGCCAAGAGCGAGAAGGCTCTCATAATTAGTGTTGAATGTAAGCTTTGTGGTGTAGGACTCGGGAGAGTACTGAAGACGATCGGAAGAAGCGTAGTCATCGAAGTACTCGGAGGAGAGACCCTTACCTGCAAGGTCGCCCTGAAGGAATACCTGAAGAGCGGTCTTGTCATTATCGATAACAGTTACGTCGATAACGTCGGTCTGGAACTGACCAAGGTGCTTATTGTCGTGATAACCATACCAGTTCTCGTTTCTTTCGAATACGATCGCCTTACCTTCCTGGAAAGCAGTCATCTTGTAAGGACCGTAGGAAATGGTATTTTCAAGCTTAGTGAAGTAGTTAGAAGTTACTCTTACAGCATTCTCAGCTGTTACGCCCTCAGAGTTACCGTCTGCATCGTAGTAAGTCTTGGATGCTTCGAAGGTAGGCTCGTGAACAAGCCAGCAAGAAGAAAGGTTGTAAGGAACGTAGAAGGATGCTTCCTCAGTAGGAGCAACGGTGATGTAAACGAGAGTGTAATCGTCAACTGCGATAAGACCTACTTCGTCGAAGGACATTTCGGGATATGCGCCCTCTGCTACGAAGAAGTGAAGCTCCTCGTTGGGCTCGGTCTGCCACCAACCAAGAAGGTCAGTCCAAGCAGCTGCGAGAGTGGCGTCAGCCTTGATCTCAGCAAGAGTCTTGCCTTCCATAGCTGCTGCTGCCTCAGCGGTAAATGCGGGCATATCACCGCCGTAAGAACCGATAAGGTATGCTGCACATGCAGCTGCATCATAGGATGCGGGGAAGCCCATGATGGTTCTCATAGCGCACTCTTCAAGATAATCGCCACCTGCGGGAGCGAGTGTGAAGATAAGCTCGGAATCAAGATCTGTGGAGTATTCGGTGTAAGAAGTAGTAGCTGCGAAGAGGCCTGCCTGACCCTGGTAGAGATATTCCTTAGCGTTGTAAAGCTGGAAATCACCTGCGTAGTAGGAGTCAGCACGTCTGTAAAGAGCCTTGGGATCGAGCTGCTGAGTCATAGAGTAAATATAGTCAGCAGAAGTGATGGGAGTACCATCCTGCCACTTTGCGTCGGGATTAAGAGCGATCTTCCAAGCCTTAGCGGAGTCGCCTTCTGCGATACCGTACTTACCAACGTAGTCAGCAGTTACGTCAACAGGAAGCTCAGCTGCCATTTCAGGAACTACGGAATAACCGTCCTTGGTGGAGTTGATTGCGAAATCATAGAAGCCCATGGTGATGAAACCAAGAACGTAAGAGTCGTCGTTGGTCTCCCAAGAAAGGGGGTTCCAGTTAAGGCCGGACATACCAGCAAGGTAATCCTTGTAGGTGTAAACCTTGGAATCGGTGTAGTCCTTGCCAGCAAGGCCTGCATAAACGTCGGTGGTAACAGTACCGCCGGCACCAGCAGTAATCTTGTTGGTGGTTACAGAACCGCCTGCGAATATGGTGTCATACACAGAAGGATCCTTGTAGGAACCAACAGGAGAGAATGAAGGGCCCTGAGGCTGATTGTTGTTATTGCTGTTGTCGTTATTGTCATTGTTCTTCTTGCCACAAGCAGCGAAGAGAGAGAAGCACATAACAACTACAAGCAAGAGAGCTAAAATCTTTGTACTTTTCATGATAAAAAGTCCTTTCTAAAGATATTTTTATATTTAACCTATGGTAAATATTCTAAATAAAACCTATAGTAAATATACAACGAAATCCATCTTAAAAATAAAAATATTTTATAAAATCGTTTTGCACCGAGCAGAAGCGGTAACCGCATCGCCTGGTGCAGTCAGTAACTAAATCGTTTCCGTCAAAAATAAAATGGATGTGCCTATTATACATCAAGAATTTTCATTTGTCAACCCCTTTTTGAATATTTTTTTCACTTTTTTGAAGATTTTTTTGCATCCGCCTTCATTTTGGGGCAAAAACAGGGCATTTTTTGAACGAATTTGACAACTTCCTTCATTTTTGACATTTTTTGACGAATAATTATGCATAGATTATGCAGTAAATATGCATATAAAAAGACAGAATGATTTTGTGCATTTTTGACACAAAGAAGCATTTTCAGACCCTCGTTTCGCCCAAACAAATGCTATCATTTGGGCATATTAAACAAATAACAGTCGTTTAGTGTTCGTTTGGGACCTTTTATCTGTTATTTTTTTACCCTTCAAACAAGGAAATAATAATGTAATTTTTGAAAGTTTTTAATTCACACGCTAAAATTACGCTTTTTTCTTCCAACCCCTCAGATATTTAAGATATTTTTTAAAAAAGTAATATTTTCTTGTATTTTTTGAAGAAATATAGTATAATTATTTTAGATATTATGCAAAAAGAAAAGGAAACGTTCATGAAAACCTTGTCCGAATTCAAAAGAAGAACCAACATGCTAGTATGTGTCGACAGCGACGGCTGTGCAATGGACACCATGGATATAAAGCATTTCAGATGCTTCGGTCCGTGTATGGTTGAGGAGTGGTGCTTGGAGCGTTGGCAGGAGGAAATACTTGCGCGCTGGAACGAAATCAACCTTTATACTGTAACGCGCGGGATAAATAGATTTAAAGGTCTTTCGCTGGCGCTCAGCGAGATAAACGAAAAATATTGCCCCATCGAGGGCGTTGAACTGCTCAAAGAGTGGACCAACTCTGCTCCCGAGCTTTCGGGGGGCGCGCTCGCAAAGGTAATTGAGAAAAGACCGCAGGATAAAATCTTTGAGAAGGCTCTCAACTGGAGCAAAAAGGTCAACGATGCGATCAATTCCCTTCCAAACGAAAACAAGCTCCCCTTCCCTATGGCAAAAGAAGGTCTTAAAGCGGCACACAGAATCGCCGACGTTGCAATCGTTTCGAGCGCGAACCTCGATGCGGTGCTTGAGGAATGGGAAATGTACGGCTTGATGGAGCACGTTGACGTCGTAACCTCGCAGAATGACGGAAGCAAATCTTACTGCATCAGCGAGCTTATCAAAAAAGGCTATAATAATATAAATGTAGTAATGTGTGGCGATGCACCCGGCGATCTCGACGCAGCGGGGCGCAATGGCATCTATTTCTTCCCCATTCTCGTGGGCAAGGAAAAGGCGAGCTGGGAAGAATTTATCTCCGAAGGACTTGGCAGGCTCGCAGACGGATGCTACGGCGGTGACTATCAAGAGAAGAAAATAGAAGAATTTTATAAAAATTTAGGTAAATAAAGGAGTAAAGTAATGGTAGATCTTAAAGCAAAACCCTACAACCTGTCGGATGCCGACATCGAATGGGTAAATCAAACCATTTTAGGCATGAGCGACGAGGAAAAGGTAGGTCAGCTCTTCTTCCAGCTTACAGCGAGCCAGGACGAGGAATATCTCAAGGAGTTGATGGAAAAATATCACCTCGGTGGCTGTCGCTATAACGGTATGCCCGGTGAGAAGGTTTTGGAGCAGAACAAAATCCTTCAGAAGTACGCGAAAATTCCCGTGTTCATCGCCTGCAACCCAGAAAAGGGTGGCGACGGTGTATGTCCCGACGGTACAACCGTTGGCGCGGGTATTAAGGTCGGTGCTACCGGCAAGAACGAATATGCAGAGGCTATGGGAAAGGTTTCTGGCGCGCAGATTGCCGCTACCGGCTGTAACATGGCGTTTGCTCCCGTAGTTGACATACTTTACAACCACGAGTGCGAAGAGGTTCTCTCCCGTGCATTCGGTAACGATCCCGAGAGAGTTGCCGCTATGGGCAAGGCTTATATGAACGGTATCCACCAGACTCCCGGCGTTGCATCGACCGCAAAGCACTTCCCCGGCAATGGTCAGGATTACCGTGACGCTCACATTTCCAACAACATTAACAACTTCGACCACGACAAGTGGATGGCTACCTACGGCCACGTATACAAGACCCTCATCGACGGCGGCCTCGACGCAATTATGGGCGGTCATATTCTTATGCCCAACCTTATGAAGGACATAAAAGCAGATATACGTCCGGAAGAAATCCTTCCCGCAACCCTTTGCAAGGAGATCATGACCGACCTTCTTCGCGGAGAGCTCAGCTTCAACGGAATGGTTGTTACAGACGCCAGCCACATGGTTGGCATGACCAACAGAATGAAGCGTAAGGAGATGCTTCCTCTCTCCATCAACGCAGGCTGCGATATGTTCCTCTTCTTTAACGATCCCGATGAGGACTACAATACCATGCTCGATGCTTACAAGAGTGGTATTATCTCCGAGGAGCGCATGACCGAGGCTCTCACGAGAATTCTCGGCCTCAAGGCTAAGATAGGTCTTAACAAGAAAGCAAAAGAAGAACTTTGTCCCTCCGGCGAGGAGCTTCAGTCCATTCTTCACAATCCTGAATTCAACGCATACGCGCCCGCGATTAGTAGAGATGCGATCACCCTTGTAAAGAATCTTGACCGCGACGTTCTTCCTCTCTCCCCCGATAAGACCAAGAGAATCATGATCGTTCCCATCAAGGGCGTTGACAATCCTCTTATGGCGCTGGCGGCTATGGCAATGGGTGGTGGTATGCAGAGAAAGACACCCGCAGAAAAGCTCAAAGAGCGTCTCGAAGCAAAGGGATTTGAGGTATTCATCTACGAAAGCCACATCGATAAGATCAAGGCAATGATGGCGAGAGGCGAAAAGCCCAGCCTTAACATTTATTTCGCTGGTAAGCACTCCATCGCAGACTTCGTTAGCGAGCAGGATCTCGTAATCTCGCTATTTGACGTTATGAACGGTCACCCCTCCTTCGGTCTTTCCAAGGGCGGCGGAGAAATTCCGTGGTACGTTCACGAGCTTCCCGTAGTGGGCATCAGCGTAAACAAGCCCACAATGCTCGCAGACTGTCCTATGCTCCGCACCTACATCAACGCGTACGACTCCGCGGATCACACCATGGACGCGCTCGTTGAGTCGCTGGTAACTGGCGAATTTAGAGGCAAGGATCCCATCGATTCATTCTGCGGTATGTGGGACACAAAAATCTAAAAAAGAGTCTATTTGACAACTATACTTTACAGAGTATGATGTTTTTTCAAAAAAAGAGACGGCAGCAATGCCGTCTCTTTTGTATTTTTTATATTACGTTATTAGGTTTCAATTTCTCTATTTTCAAGCGCAGCAAGACCTTCACGGAATGCGCGGGCACCGAGAAGACGCTCCTCCTCACTCTTGCTCTCAAGCATGGGAAGAAGCTGGCGGAAGAGCTCGCCTTTAACCGACATATCGCGCTTGAAGGGCTCAACTCCGTAAAGAGGCAAAGTCTTATCCTTCATCTCGAAGGAGTAGAGTCCGAAGGCATCGCTGCCAAGATTCTTGGGGAGAATAAATGTGGGATCGATATTGCCGGTGAATTCAAGGCAAAGTGCGGTTTCTGCACCGTACTTTTTCTCGCTGACAAGCGCGCTGACACGCTTTACGATCTCCGCTCCGCTATCAACACCAGTAACGTCTATCGTTTCCTTTCTGAAAACGATCTGTCCGAAGCTGAGATTTTTTGCATCCATGGACATTTCGCCGTTATCATACTTAACAGTAATAAGCTTTGCACCGCCTATGCCGGGCTCATCAAAGCCGGTAGACTCGAGCGCACCCGAATATCCGTACATCGCAGAGCCGAGATTGACAAAGTCACCGCCCTCGTGTCTTGAGCCGAATGCATAGTAATCAGCACCGAATTTCTTAAGGTCGGTTGTCGCAATAGGACAGCAGGTGGAGTCGATCGAACCGTCAATATCCGCATAGCCACAAACGAAATTGATCTTCGAGCTGTCGCCAACGGTTCTGTTGTAGAGTGGGTTCTCTACGATACTATCTTCGACGAACGCCCAACCGTAGATAACAACTTTGTCTTCCTCGAAATCAAATCTGTCGATCTTATCGCTTGTAAAAACATAGCAGTTGGAAGGAAGTCTGCCCGATGTATAAATGGGGTTATCACCGTAGCAATCGTATCTGCCGGGAGCAATGATAAATTTTGTATTGGGAGAGTTGCGAAACTCACGAACAAGAAGCTCTGCGGTGTTATTGGTTGCGCACTCGGTTTCAAAGAGGTCGCCACTGATAAGAACGTAGTTAATTCCTGCACCGCGAACGTACTCCATCATCTTCATGAAATTTTGGCGAAGTCCGACTCTTCTCTCATCACTCTTCTCGGGGGACAAGCCTGTAAAAGGTGTGTCAAGATGTATATCTCCGCAGTGGAGGAACTTGATAACCAAGCCTTGACTCTTTTCGCTCATTTATATGTACCTTCCCTTCTTTTTCAGCAGAAATATGCTTCCGCCAAAGGATAAATGTTTTATATCATCAATAGTATATCATCTTTCTGAACCTTTTGCAACATTTTTTGCTAAAAAACTTAAAAATATCTTGCAAAGAGGAAAAAACTATGATAAAATATTAGTTGATAAATCAAGGCAGAATTTTTTGGGAGGTTAATATGCTTAACTTAGCTGTAAGAAACACCAATAAACTTATAAGAGAAAAATCCAAGAGCGATAACGTTCGTCTTGGCAGACTTTTCACAAAAAAGGATACCGCACGCCTTATGGCAGGTATGCTTACTCTTGACGACAATAAAACTGTATACACAATTCTTGATCCCGGTGCAGGTACAGGCATTCTCGCCGCAGCGGCAATCGAGGAGATTTGCAAAAAGTGTCCTTCCGCAAAGCAGATTTTCATCACCTGCTACGAGAATAATGCTCTTTATCTCCCAATGCTTCACGATAACCTTGAGAGAATCAGAAAAAAATGCCGCCACGACTACGGCGTAAAGCTTTACGTTACCGTTTATGAGGAAAACTATCTCGTTGATTATAAGAGCCACTACACCGTTGCCCTCTTCGACGAAATCCACGAGGATAAGTTTGATATTATCATCTGCAATCCGCCTCTCGATCTTTTGGACAAGCAGTCCCCCGAGGCTCTCTCGGTTGGCGGTGTGACACAGCTTAAGACAAGCGCGGCATATCTTTTCGCTCGCGTTGCCGCAAAGCATCTTGAAGATGGCGGTAGACTTGTTATTATGCTTCCCACCCTCTGCGCTACCTCCGCGGGTTTGAGCTCCTTCCGTAAGGAGATTGCAGACGCTCTCGCTCTCGAGAAGGTTCACCTCTTTGTAGGCAAGCAGAAGAATCAGAAGCGCGCAGTTCCTCTTAAAAAATCCTTTATTCTCTCTTATGCAAACACAGAAAAGAAGGCTACCATCGACATCACCACGTCGGTTGATGATGGCACAGAGGTCACACCCCTCTCCTCAATTCCCTATAATTTCGTTGTTGACAATGAAGACGGCACCCTCACTCTTCCCAAGAGCCTTGAGGATACAAAGATCGTTAAGCACATCTCAGATCTTCCCGAAACTCTTACCAGTCTGGGGCTCAAGATGTCCACCGGTCTTGTAATCGATTCCAAGTGCGAGGGTCTTCTCTTTACAGATCCCATCAAGAACGCGGTTCCGCTTCTCCGTCCCGCGGCTATGAAGGGCGGGCAGATTAACTTCCCCCAGCCCATCAAGCATCAGTATATCGCGCTCGTTAATCCCAGACTTGTTCAGAAGAACAAGAATATGATCATCATCAAGCGCGTTCCCGCAAAGAGCGATGAGAGATTCGTAAATTCCGCAATTTATATGGCGGCGCAGCTCCCCAACTTCAAGTACATAAGCACTCACAACAAGATCAATTTCATCGATACTATTGATAAAAACGCAGAGATCAGCCCCAGACTTGTATTCGGTTTGTTCGCGCTTCTCAATTCAACAATCTACGACAGATACATTTCTATTATGTCCAAGTCCAAGCAGATCAACTCCAAGGAGATGAAGGATCTTCCCCTTCCTCCCCGCCACATCATCGAGAACATCGGTATGCGACTCATGTCCGCGAGACAGACCTCTGTTATGGTATGTGACCAGATCGTAAATCCCACCTTACACATTATCGAGAAGAGATAATTAAGGATTTTCTGGCAAAAAACAAAAGATTTGAGCGACCGACAAAACCGGTCGCTCTTTTTATTATTACGCCTTTCGGCAGATTGGTTTAAATTCGCAATATTCGCAGGGAGATTTTCCTTTGCGCTCATTGGGAGATGCGTCCATTATTCCCTCGCGAATTCCGTCCGAGACGTTCAGCACCGCGTCCTCAACCGTCTTCATAAGGTCGCCCCAGGACTCCTCCGTATAGAGAAGATGTCGCTTGTTTTGACGGATTTCATCGGGATATGAGGGCGAATACACCGGCGAATAGCGAAGCGTCATCGCAGAGATCACATCAGGGTCGTCAAGCATCATACCCTCACGCTCCTGCGCCTCCTTCACCGCCATTTCCGCAAGTGTATCATCGGGAGTGTCAATTCTAACGTCGCTCACCGCAGTCTTTACATAGATAACTCCTGCAGGAATGATTTTTCCGCTCTCACCAATGCCAAGACTCTTTTTGTACTCATCCTTTTGGCTTTCAACGAGAGCCTTCAAATAGAGGAACATCTGCAAATTAGAGCCTTCCGCGAGATCGTCGGGAGAAAACGCCTTCTGACCCGTCTTGTAGTCTATAACTCGCAGGTAAACGTCCTCGCCGCGCTTATATGCATCAACTCGGTCTATGACTCCGTAGATTTTTATGATGCCATTGTCGGTCTTCATCTCGATGGGATCGGGAGCCTCTGCATCACGACCGATGAAAAGCTCGAAATATCTCGGCTCAAATGCCGATTTGCTAAACTCGTCGCAAAGTCCGTCAACAACGGGAATTGCCGCGCGACAGAGTCTGTCTATTTTGATTTTTGTTCTAACCGACTGCGAGAGCATGTCCTCGCCAAGGTCGGATATATATTTCTCCGCAGCAGCCTTTGTAAGAGCAATTCTCTCATCCTTCGAAAGCTCGCCGGAGCTTCTGCCCTCCCGGGAGAGAGCGCGGAAGAAGTTTTCAAGTATTCCATGAATGAAAGAACCGATGCTTCCGGCGTCAAACTCCGCGCGCTCATCAGCCGAGAGATTTATTGCGTATCGGCAGAAATAACCGAATGGACAGCTAACGTAGGAGTCGATTTTACTCTGTGATAGCGTGAGCGTTTTGTTTTTCAGTCCGTCAACAACCTCAAGACCCAGCGAGATTTTGCTATTCGATATATCTCCCTCGCAGATTTTCACCCTTTCATCGTAACCCGCCCTAACAAGAGCATCCTTGATGTCGGCGTAATTTTTCTCGGTCTGTCCAAGCTCGTTAAGGGCATTTTTAGCCGTAAAAAGTCTGTCTTTTGCGTCGAGATCGGAAATTTTTCTCACCTTAACCGCTCCGCCTGTGAGATCAAGTATCTTTTGCACAACCTCAGCAGGATCTATCGCCTTAAATCTCGTATCGGCAGAGGAATAGGAGAGCGTAACGCTCTCGGTGGCATAGGAAAAAGCTCTGCTGAAGATATATAGCTCTCGCGCACCCTTAATTTCAAGCTCGGGCGAGAGGGCAAGTCCCGCCGATGAGAGCAATCGTCGATCTCTCTCGGAGAAATATGAGCGATCACTAACAGTCGCAGGAAATACCCCTGCGTTAACTCCAATTAGATAGATGTGAGGCTTGTTGTAAAGACGAAGCATCTCTGCGCCGCCCACGGTCACCTGATCTACAAAGGCAGGAATTCTGCCAATATCGGTAGCCGAAAGAACAACCTTAAGCTGGGAAAGGAAGACCTCAAAATCTGCAGGCATATCGTCAAGCACGGTAACAATAATGTCAAGCGCGTTGCAAATCAGCCTCCAGAGAGTGCGATTTTCTTCGGCGAGAGCCGATTCGCCAAGGCTTGCAAGATGATCCGCCCTAGCCTCAAGAGATCTCTCAAGATCAATTCTCAAAAGGAAGTTCAAAAGGCATTCCGCCTGCGCCCTAACAGTTGCCGCCGCTCGCACATCGCGGTATAATTCCAGCAGTGGTTCGGTAATTCTTGTGCGAATATCGTGTATACGCATCAGCTTTTCTGCGTTATTTTCACTCTTTTTTGAAGTGTAACCGGCAGGATTCATATTCCAGACAGCGTCGTCCATAAAACGTCTACCACTAATCTGCCATTTGTTGACGTACATCTCAAATTCGTCGCATTCTTCCCTGCTCACACCGGCAAGAGCACACTTCGCGTAGCTAATAACGTCCTCACGTCTAAATCCGCGGCACACAGCGTAAGCGGTATAGATAAGCTTTATGGCCTCAAATTCCTGTATATCCTTGCGATATGAAGTAAATGCAGGAATTTTTGCAGCATTCAAGGCGGAATCGAGAATTCCGTCATATCTCTCGCAGCATCGAGCTATAATGGCAAAGTCGGAGTAGGATGCGCCACTCATCACTCTACGCTTAATGTCATCGCAAATAAACGAGCATTCTTCATACGGGGTTTTAGCCTCAAAAATGCGCAAACTATCGTTGTTTTGTAAACTTATCTTGTCATTTGTTCTTATTGTTGACCACAAACGAGCAGAAATCAGGTCGAGCTCCTCTTTAATTTTGTGTAAGCGTCCTTCTTCTCTCGAAAGCTTAATGCCAACGCCTCTGCGCCTTGTGTGGCTGATGAGTCTACGTTCGGTATCGGCTATTTCAGAAAACTCAAATGCCTCTTCCCTCCCCTTAGGCAGCGTAAGCGCAACGCTAACGGGACATCTTTCGCCAAGGAGAGCGATAAGCCTATACTGGGGCTCGGTGAATGACGTGAAGCCCTCTATAAATATCTCGCTATCTGCAAGGAAACCTGGATTCTGCTCGAGTCTCTTTATCATAGCGTCAGCATCATCGCCCGTATCCTGATAGCGCTCGGAAAGAAGACTCTTGTAAAGTGAGTAGATGCTCGCCAGGTCGGAAATTCGCGATAAAAGTCGGCGATCAGTCTTGATTTCATCCATTTCGCAGACCTCGAGAAGCCCGGCGGGAGAAATCCCCTTATTCTGCATCTCGGATACCGCGGCAAGAGCCGACTCAACAAGGCCGGCATTTATTTCTCCCCTTCCCGAGGTCATTGAAAGCGTGGGGGAGAGCTCGGTGAGTGTGCGCCACATTATAAGGGATTTTTTTGCCGAATCACAATACTCGCCAGACAGACCGCCGAGAGAACGGAAGGTTGTGTTCGCAAGTCTTGTGAAGTTAGTCACCTCGAAGCAAAGAGCAGAGGAAGGAGGCAAAATTCTCGACATCAGGCTTTCTGCCATTACGGTCTGCTGCTCGGGAACTATAAGAAAAGCGCGTTTTTCTTCTTTCACAAGAGTCGCAATTCTATCATAGAACGCCTCTCTTGCCGAGGATGAAAATCCGCTTTTGACTATTTTTAACATTCCTCGCCCTCCTTTGCTAGATTTATTAAAATAATTATAGTATAATTCGCTTTTATTGTCAAGTGAGAAGATTTCTTAAATAAAAACAAAACAGAAAAAACATTTCAATGTCAACTTTTGCAATACGAAATAGCAACTTTTGCAATTTACCACGGTTAATAATTATTGTATAATTAAAATGATATAATATGCAAAAAGGAGCATACCAAAATGAATGATATGATTAAAGAACTCTATTCCATCGGCCTTATTCCCGTAATTAAGATTGAGAACGCAGAGGATGCAGTTCCCCTAGCGAAGGCTCTTATCGACGGCGGTCTTCCCGCGGCAGAGATTACCTTCAGAACAGCTTGTGCTGCTGATGCAATCAAGAGGATTACCGATGCTTACCCCGAGATGCTTGTAGGTGCAGGTACCGTTCTTACAACCGAGCAGGTTGATGCGGCTATCGCAGCAGGCTCCAAGTTCCTCGTTTCCCCCGGCCTCAACCCCAAGGTTACCGGCTACGCTCTCTCCAAGGGTGTTCCCATGCTTCCCGGTTGTGCCAATCCCTCCGATATTGAGGCTGCTCTCGAGCTCGGACTTACTACCGTTAAGTTCTTCCCTGCAGAGGCTGCAGGCGGTCTTAAGATGCTTAAGGCCATGGCTGCTCCCTACGGTCAGCTTACCTTTATGCCTACCGGCGGTATCAATGCAAACAACCTTCTCGACTACCTCAAGTTCAACAAGATCGTAGCTTGCGGCGGCTCCTTCATGGTTGCTGACGATCTTGTAAGAGAGAAGAAGTGGGATGAGATCACAGCACTCACCAAGAATGCTGTTAAGACCATGCTTGGTCTTGAGTTCGTTCACATGGGCATCAACAACGAGTCGAAGGAAGAGGCTGAAAAGGGCGCAAAGCTCTTCTCACTTATGTTTGGTATGCCTCTCAGAGAGACAAGCAAGTCCACATTTGCAGGCGAGTGTCTCGAGCTCATGTACAAGAAAGGTCCCGGCGCACACGGTCACATCGGCATCAGAACCAACTTTGTTGATCGCGCAATGGCTTACTTCACCAGAATGGGCTTCGAATTCGACGAGTCCAGCATCACCTACGACGAAAAGAGCGGAAAACCCAAGTTCGTTTACTTCAAGGACGAGATCTGCGGCTTCGCAATTCACCTTGTTCAGAAATAATTCCACCTCATCCGTCAGCCTCAGGCTGACACCTTCCCCTCGAGGGGAAGGCTAATGCGGCTTCGCTATTCATCTCGTACAGAAATAAGAATTAGTCAACCCACCTCTTTGGAGGTGGGTTTTCTATCAAAAAAGGCTGTCCTCGACAGCCTTTTATTTTATCCTATAATGTTTTCTACAAACTCAGGGATCGCATCCTCGGCAATTTCGAGAACGATCGAAAACTCCGAGTAAAGAAGCTTTTGCGCCTTTTGCTTCGCGTTTTCATCAGAGAGGAAGTTCTTTTTGCCCTCTGCCTCGCGGCGCTTCGCATTTTCATCAATAGCATGGATCATTGCAACCATCATTTCGCGGTCACCCGACTCCATAATCCTCTTGAACGCCTCCGAACGCGGGCGGTTTTCGTTAATCCACTCAATAGGCTTTGGATTTTTCATTTCCTTGATGAGCGAAATAACCTCATCTCTCGTCAAAAGAGGGCGCATCGCCTCAACAAGCTTCTCGTTTTCAGTAGGAACGAAGGTAAGCGAATCAGAGCGACTGGATGCAGGGCGAAGGACATAGTAACTACGAGAGATGTCACCGATGGACTCCTCCCTTATATCAACTATGGTCATAACGCCATTCGCGCCATACATAATGTTGTCACCGATCTTATGCATAAAACCTCTCCAAAGCTTAATTACACTATTATTTTACCATAAATTGAGGTCGAATTTCAAGAGAATTTTCAAGTTTTTTTTAAAAAATAGGATGAGCCCACCGTAAGAACCCATCCTATTTCAGCTTTATTCTATTGACACAACCTTGTATCCGGCATTTTCAACTGCGCTTACAAGGGTATCTTTCGAGCAATTATCCTTAACAACTAGAGTTGCTCTGTCCTCACTATGGCTGACGTCAGCCGATTCCACCTCGGGCAGTACCGAAAGCACATCACGAACTCTCGCCTCGCAATGTGGACACATCATTCCCTGAATTTTCATTGTAATCGTCATAGTTTTTTCCTCTATTTCAGTAGTTTTTTCATCAATATTCTTTGTTTTGTTATATTTTGGTTTAAAGGTATTTAGTCTTAAAGCGTTCATCACAACGCAGAAGGATGAAAGGCTCATAGCCGCGGCACCGAACATAGGGTCAAGCTCCATACCAAAGACTCCCGCCGCAAGCGGAATTCCAATCACGTTATAAAGGAACGCCCAGAAGAGATTTTGATAAATGTTACGAAGCACCGATCTGCCGAGGCGGATTGCGTTCAAAGCATCCGAAAGCGAATCTCTCATAAGTACAACGCTCGCAGATTCGATCGCGATATCTGTTCCGCCACCGATCGCCATACCAACATCAGCGCGAGTGAGCGCGGGAGCATCGTTAATGCCGTCGCCAACCATTATCACTCGATTTTCGGCACGAAGGTCGCGAATAGCAGCCTCCTTGCCGTCAGGAAGAAGGTCGCTGATAATTCTGTCAACGCCCGCCGCCTTTCCAATAGCCGCCGCGGTGCGTGAATTATCACCTGTAAGCATAACCACCGACAGTCCCAAAGCTCTCATATCGTCAATAGCCTCGGCGCTGTCCTGACGGATAGTGTCCGCCAGAGCAACAAGTCCAAGCGCCCTGCCGCCATAGGCGAAGAAAATCGGTGTTTTTCCTTCCTCGGCAAGTTTTTGGTAATCATCAGAAAATTCCGAAAGATCGACGATGCTTGAAATAAAGCTATACGAGCCGCCAAAAAGCTCTTTCCCGTCTACTTCAGCCGAAACACCGCTGCCCGAGAGAGCCTTAAAGTTTGTAGCGTCACGAGGTGTAACTCTGTTTTCGGCATAGTCGCATACCGCATGAGCAAGAGGATGCTCGCTCTGTCTTTCAACCGAGTATGCGAGGGTCAAAAGCTCATTTTCGCTGACACGTTCAGCCGTTTTTATGTCTACAACGTGTGGTTTTCCGTTTGTGATAGTGCCGGTTTTATCAAGCGCGACTATCCTTCCTCTGCCTGTAAGCTCGAGAGCCTCGGCGTTTTTAAAGAGAACACCATGCTTTGCACCAACGCCGCTGCCGACCATAATAGCAACCGGTGTCGCAAGTCCGAGGGCGCACGGACAGCTTATTACAAGAACCGAAATCGCTCTCGCAAGAGCGTGGCCAACATCGGCGTTAATTATCATCCAAACGACAAATGTTATGATTGCCACCGACATTACGAAGGGAACGAAAACACCCGAAACCTTGTCTGCGACCTTTGCTATAGGTGCTTTCGTCGAGGATGCGTCCTCAACCATTCTAATAACCGAGGCTATGGTAGTTTCCTCGCCAACCTTTGTTGCCTCGCATCTTAAAAATCCCGACTGATTTATGGTTGCCGCAAGAAGACTGTCACCCCCCTGCTTGTCCACAGGAACCGATTCTCCCGTGAGGGCAGCCTCATTTACGCTGCTGTTTCCCTCAATAACGATGCCATCCACCGGAATTGTTTCACCGGGACGAAGAATGAAAATATCACCAACGCGCACGTCTGCAGCAGGAATAATCTGTTCTTTGCCATCTCTGATGACCGTTGCAGTCTTTGGCGAGAGGCTGATTAGCGAATTTATAGCATCTGTTGTCTTTCCCTTTGCACGAGCCTCAAGCATTTTACCAACCGTGATGAGCGTCAAAATCATCGCCGCTGACTCAAAATAAAGCTGGTGCAGATAGTGGTGGGAATTATCGGCAGCAGTCATTATAAAAACAATAGCCACGCTGTAAATATAAGACACTCCCGAGCCCATAGCGACAAGGGTGTCCATATTTGGTGAGCCGCCCAGCAGAGCCCTAATTCCGCTTACAAAGAACTTCTGATTGACAACGAGTATTGCGCCGGAAATAATCAGCTCCAAAAGTGCGATTGCCAATGGATTTGCCGCAAGAGCCGAAGGGAGCGGAGCGCCCCACATAACGTGACCCATCGATATATACATAAGCGGCAAAAGAAGAATTATAGAAGTCAAAAGTCTTGCTAAAATCTTCTTCTCGTCCATTTTTTGACTATTATTATTTACATTTTTGCTTCCTTTGGGCTTCGCACCGTATCCTGCCTTAACAACGGCGGCAATAATTTCCTCATTATTTGCAGAGCCGTCAACGGTCATAGAGTTGGTCAAAAGATTTACCGAGCAGATAGTTACACCCTCTACTGAAGAAACCGCTTTTTCCACTCTTGCAGAGCAAGCAGCACAGCTCATTCCGCTGATATCAAAGCTTCTCATATCAATCTCCTATCTCATAAGCTTTTCAACGATTTTTATAAGCTCGTCCACAGACTCGGTTTTCTCATTCTTTACGTCATTAACAACACAGCCCTTTACGTGCTGTGACAAAAGCTCTGTTGCAAACGAGCTGATTGCCGCCTGAACAGCCGAAACCTGTGTGAGTATATCAATACAGTATGCATCGGAATCAACCATCCCCGATATCCCGCGTATTTGTCCTTCAATTCGGCTAAGGCGGTTTTTCAGCGCCTTAAACTCTACACCATCTCTCACTCGCGTTCTGTTACAACAGTCACAATGACTTTGCTTAATGTTTTCGCTTTTCATATTGACTCTCCATAATTATTTTACTAGTATAATTATATACCCCCTAGGGGTATTTGTCAATAGTATATATCTAAATTGTTGCAAAATTATAATCTCCCCGCAAATACGAGGAGATTGCTGTTAAAGGAGGGCATCGAAAATCAAAATGAGCGAAAATCCGCCCAGGAGAAAATAGGTCGAAAGCCTTCCGCTGTCGCCCGAGTGTGTTTCGGGAATCATCTCCTCGCTGATGACGTAAAGCATCGTTCCGCCGGCAAGTGCAAGTATAAGTGGCAGCAGAACAATGGAAATGTTTACAGCAAAGTATCCCAAAAGGCAGCCAAGTATTTCTATTATTCCTGTCGTGGCGGCGATTAAAAAAGACTTAAATCGTCCTACTCCCACACCGCGAAGCGAAACGGACACGATAAATCCCTCCGGAAGATTTTGCAGAGCGATTGCCGTTGCAATAAGAATTCCGCTATGAACATCATCCGTACCTAGACCGACACCGGAGGCTATTCCCTCAGGTAAATTATGCAAAGCAATCGCCATAACAAAAAGACAGACACGCCTAAATGACTCTTCTCTATTTCCCTCGACGAAAAAAGGCACGTATGGAACAAGCATATCCATTAGATGTACGCAAAACGCACCAAGAAAAATGCCAAAAACTGTAGTGACGAAGCCTAATTTTCCTCCATACTCAAGAGAAGGAAGGATTAGCCCGAGCATTGCTGCAGCAAGCATAACGCCAGCAGCAAAAGACAGCGCCGCGTCACAAAATTGACGGGATGATTTGCTGAAAACCAACCCAAACGCTCCACCAAGTATTGTCGCGCCCCCGACAAACAGGGCGATAAGTATAACAATTTTCACTATATAGTCTTTTCCCTTTGTAGTCTTCGGGGTAAAATCATCCCCGTTATTCATTTTATGAAAACCAAAAAACAATGTTAATAAAAATCCCCGATAATCGCTTTTTGGGCGAAAATCGAGGATTTTGCAAAGTATTGTTTGTATTTTTGAGATTTATCTCTTAACCTCTTCCATAATGAAGGCCTCGAGAGTATCGCCCTCACGGATGTCGTTAAACTTTTCAATGCCGACACCGCACTCGTAACCCGAGTTGACCTCACGAACGTCATCCTTGAAACGACGAAGAGATGCAATTTTATCCTCGAAGATTACGATACCGTCACGAACGATACGGATTTGTGCATTTCTAGTGATCTTACCGTCAAGGATGTAGCAACCTGCGATAATACCAACATTAGGAACCTTGATCGTCTGACGAACCTCGGCGTGACCGAGAAGAACCTCCTTGTATGTGGGAGCGAGAAGACCCTTCATAGCCGCCTCAACCTCGTCGATAATCTCGTAGATGATACGGTGTGTACGAATGTCAACCTTGTTTCTCTCAGCAGAGTCAAGAGCGTTTCTGTCGGGACGAACATTAAATCCGCAGATGATCGCGTTTGATGCCGCCGCAAGCATAACGTCACTCTCGGTGATACCACCAACAGCAGAGTGGATTACTGCAACCTTAACCTCCTCGTTGGAGAGCTTAAGAAGAGATGCCTTAACCGCCTCAACAGAGCCGGCAACATCAGCCTTAACAACAATATTAAGAGTCTTAACACCTGCCGCGATCTGTCCGAAGAGCTCATCAAGGTTAACTCTTGCATTAGCTGCAAGGATCTCCTGACGAAGTCTTTCTCTTCTCTGCTCTGCAAGGTTCTTCGCCATTCTTTCGTCCTCAACTGCGTTAAGCTCATCGCCTGCCTGAGGAACGTCATCAAGACCGATAATCTCAACGGGAACCGAAGGTCCTGCAACCTTTACGGTCTTACCCTTATCGTCAACCATTGCACGAACGCGACCAACGGCATTACCTACAATTACGTAGTCGCCCTGGTGAAGAGTACCGTTCTGAACAAGCACGGTGGCAACGGGACCCCGGCCCTTATCAAGCTTAGACTCGATAACAAGACCTGCAGCACGACGCTTGGGATTTGCGCGAAGCTCCTTAACCTCGGCTACGAGAAGCACGTTTTCAAGAAGATCTTCAATACCCATACCTGTGTGAGCAGAAACAGGAACAGTAATTACATCGCCGCCCCAAGCCTCGGGAACAAGCTCGTGCTGGGTAAGCTGATTAAGAACGTTATCGGGATTAGCGGTGGGCTTATCCATCTTATTAATCGCTACGATAATATCAATACCTGCAGCCTTTGCGTGGTTGATAGCCTCAATAGTCTGGGGCATTACACCGTCGTCAGCCGCAACAACGAGAATTGCAATATCGGTAGATTTTGCACCTCTCATACGCATAGCAGTAAACGCTTCGTGACCGGGGGTGTCAAGGAAGGTAATATCCTTGCCATTCGCCTTTACTCTGTAAGCACCGATTGCCTGGGTGATACCACCCGCCTCGCCGCGAGTTACGTTTGTATGTCTGATTGCATCGAGGATAGATGTCTTACCGTGGTCAACGTGACCCATAACGCATACTACGGGTGCGCGCTCAATGAGATCCTCATCTGCATCCTCCGCCTCGGTAAAGAGCTTTTCTTCGATAGTAACAACAACCTCTTTGGTAACCTTAACGCCAAATTCATCCGCGATAAGCTCGGCTGTTCCATAGTCGATTACATCGTTAAGGCCCTTCATCTCACCCATAAACATGAGCTTCTTGATAACCTCGGCTGCGGTCTTCTTCATTCTAATAGCGAGCTCAGAAACGGTGATCTCATCAGGAACGGTAATCTCAAGCTGCTTATTTCTTGCGCGCTCCGCCTCAAGCTTCTTGATCTTTTCCTGAGCAGCTCTTTCCTTATCCTTTGCGCTCTTCTGATTCTGACCGCGGTTATCCTGCTTCTTAAGCTTCTGCTTCTGCGCCTTGGAGTCGCCACCGTTAAGGATAGAATAATAGTGATCGTTGTATCTGTCGTTGTACTTGTCAAGGTTAACGTCGCTTGTTCTGGTATCAACAACACGGGTCTTGGGAGCCGTCTCATTGACATACTCAACGCCAACGTTTACACCGCCCTTAACAGCAGATCTGTCAAAGGTGGGAGTAATAGTCTTGAACTGCTGCTTCTGCGCCTTCTTCTCTTCCTTCTTTGGCTTAGGCTGAGGAGCCGGAGCCGCAACCTTCTGGGCCTCGGTCTTCTGCTGCTTCTCAAGAAGAGCCTTCTGCGCGGGAAGAACGGTATTCTTCAGTGCCTCTACCTTGGGCGCCGCTACGGGAGCAGCAACAGGCTTCTGTGCAGGCTGCTGCGCGGGCTTCTTCTGCTCGGGCTTCTGCCAGGTGGAATTGGGATTTCTAAGTCCCTGCGCTGCTCTGTTCATATTATCAAGCTTCTTTGCGAAGGGATTTTCCTGAGGAGCTGCACTGTATTTGTTGAAGTTATTGTTTCTTCTGTTGTCGAAGTCACGGTTAGGTCTCTGCTCTCTATTATCCCTTCTGTCGCCCTGACGCTGCTGGGACTGCTGCTGAGGCTGAGGCTTGCGCTCTGTGTTCTGTTGAGGAACGGGCTTCTTCTGCTCGGGCTTCTTCTCAACAACGGGAGCCGCAGTTTTCTCGGTGTGCTCCTCCTGCTTTGGCTTTGCCACCTTCTTGGGCTTCTCAACAGCGCTCTTAATCTTGGAACGTCCATCTCTGTAAGCGTCAAGATCCTTTATTTGATTTTTAGAGGTCAGATAGGAGAGGAAAAGCTCAAACTCGTCCTTATCCGCACTACTTCCGCTCTTTTTGTCAAGACCCGCCTCTTTGAAAATATCGAGAACGTCCTTGGACTTTATGTTAAAATCTTTAGAAATCTGGGTTATTTTGATGGGTAAATTGGGCATATAAATCACCGTTTCCCATAGGGAAACTCCCTTTCTTTTTAGTGTTATGACTCCGAATTGCTGTCGGGATTGCCGCAATCCTTCGCGGCATTAGCTATCTCCTCTGCAAAGCGGTCGTCGATAATTGCCACAGAGGCAGGAGCGTAAAGCTTACCGAGAAGTCGGCCAAGCTCATCTGAATCTATGTTAATAATCAATGCTTCCACACCGTAAAACTCTGCCTTGCGAAGGAGCTTTTTCTTAGTTCCCTCGGAGGCATTATTCGCTATCAGCAAAAGCCTTGCGCCATCCTTTGTGCGACTCGCCATCGCCGAGCACACGAGCTCGGTGCCTATTATCACCTTGCCGGCGCGCATCGCAAAGCCAAGCATACCTTTAAGGCGAATTTCAGTTTTATTATTCACCTGCCAGCTCCTCTTCCATCTTATTGTAGAGTTCGTCGGATATAGCGCACTCAAGCGAGCTCTCAATTCTCTTCGACTTTCTTGCTTTCTTAAGACAAGCGGCATTTTTGCAAATATATGCTCCTCTGCCGGATTTCTTACCCGTTATGTCGAGGATAACCTCTCCATCGGGAGTTCTGAGGACCCTAATAAGAGTGCTTTTGGGGAAGTGCTCACCGCACCCCGTACATCTTCTGGTAGGTACTTTACGTATGGTTGTGGTTGTCATATTTTACGCCTTTATGTCAATCTTACAGCCGGTAAGACGAGCAACGAGCTTTGCGTTCTGGCCTTCCTTACCGATAGCAAGGGAGAGCTGCTCGGGAGCAACGGTTACACGGCAGGTGCGCTCATCCTCAAGATAAACGTCAAGCACTCTCGCGGGAGAAAGGGCCTCTGCAACGTACTCACAGATGTCATCGCTGTATCTAATGATATCAATTTTCTCACCGGAAAGCTCTGCAAGGATTGCGTTGATTCTCATGCTGTTCTTACCGATACAGGAGCCTACCGCCTCAACGTTTTCGTCACGGGAGTAAACTGCGATCTTGCTTCTGCTACCCGCCTCACGGGCAACACCCTTGATTACGATGGTGCCGTCCTGAATTTCGGGAACCTCAAGCTCGAACAAACGCTTAACAAAGTTGGGATGTACTCTTGAAAGGGTTACGATAGGTCCACGAGTTTCGCCCGACTTAACCTCGGATACGAACACCTTGATTCTATCGCCAACGTCGTAGGTTTCACCGGGGATCTGCTCCTCGCGGAGAAGGGTTGCATAACCTGTTCCGGTGTCAAGGATAAGGTTGCCGTTGGTGGTATCAACCTTATCAACGATTGCTGTGATAATCTCTTCGCGCTTTTCCTCGTACTCTCTGGTCTGTCTCTCGCGCTCTGCGGTACGGATAGCCTGAACTATCATCTGCTTACCTGCCTGCGCGGAAAGACGACGGAAGTCCTTGGTCTTGAGCTCGGTTTCAACTACGCCGCCAAGCTTATGACGACGGGAGAGAGCCTTTGCTGCGGTATAACCGATCTCGCACTTGTCGTCGGTTACCTCTCCGTCAGGAACAACAGTTCTCTGCTGGAAAACTCTCATATCCTTCTTGTTGGGATCAAGCTGTACACGAATTACTGTGGTGGGACCAACCTCACGTCTGCAAGCGTTTGCAAGCGCAAGCTCGATCTGCGAAATCATATACTCTTTTGAAATGCCGTTTTCCTTCTCAAGAAGGTCAAGGGCGGTGAAGAAATCTGCGTTCATTTTTCCGTTGTACCACGTATTTTATACGTTCCTTTCCTTTTGGTTGTGTATGTTAGTTTTTAATTGATTTCTCATTTGGTGCGAGGGTTAATCCTCGAAATAAACGGTAGTGAGCTTGGATATTTCACTCTGCTTCAGCGAAACCTCTCCGGTAGCATCGGTGATCACCACATTTCCGTCCATGAATGCCGAAAGAATGCCCACTATCGAGCGTCTGCCGTCCTTTGCAGCAAACAATCTTGCTTCCACCTTCTGCCCAACAGAGCGGCTAATATGCTCGGCTGTGCGAAGCTCTCTTTCGATTCCAGGCGAGGATACGTCCAGGTAATAGAATCCCTCAATGGGATCAAGCTCGTCAAGAATAGGATCGATTGCTCTGTGAACCTTCTCGCAATCCTCAATGTTGATACCCGCCTCCGAATCAATGGTGATCTCAAGGTGATAATCCGCGCCGACCTTTGAATAGGTTACGTCCCAGATATCATAGCCAAGTTCTGTCACGGTCGGCTCAATAGCCTCTCTGACCGTTTCTCTTACGGTTTTTTTCATACCTTTTTGCTCCTCCTTTTTTCATTTTCACAATAAAAAAACTATTGTGAAGGGGCTGTCACTTTCGCGACAGCCCCATAAATACTATTAAACTATATGTATTATATCACAACATTTGAGAAAATGCAATAGCTTTCTCAAATATTTTTTGACTCAGAGTAATTATGCTCTGTAGTCGTTGGGAGCCTTACCAACCTTATGCTTACGCTGACCGAGCTTTCTCTGACCGGTTGCCTTAGCATACTTCTTCATGATTGCTTCCATTTCTTTCTTGAGTTCAAGTCTTTCCTTTTCAAGCTTTTCAGCCATGCCTGCACGAGTCTTGATTGCCTCAGTCTGTGCAATGCCTGCGGACTTTCTCTTCTTAGCCATTATATTAATCCTCCGTAATTATTAATAAATTCATTGATTAGAGCTGTAAGCTCTGCGCTACTTGCTGCAAAATACAGCAAAGCGAGTCCGGCTCCGCCTAGGAGCAGTAGCAGATAAAGTGCCACCCACCAGAACGTGTTACGTAACCTTCAAGCGCGCTTCTTAATCTTCTTGATAACCCACTTGATGTCCTTGCTGTTCTGCTTAAGAACCTTCTCAAAGTGCTTAACGTCCTTACGAAGAGCCTTCTTCTCTTCACCATTTCTGTATTCCTTGGTCTTAAGGCGATACTTGGTAAGTGCAAGAGTAGAGGATGCATCTACGCTGTTGTTCATAATGCCGAAGAGTCTCTGCTTTTCACCGCTGGATGCAGGAAGACGAGCGATCTTCTTAGCGAGCTTCTTGTTGCCGTTTACATACTTCTCAGCTGCATCGGACTTAACCTGACGCCACTTCTGGTTGATGCTTACGCCGTCAAGAGTAACCTCAGAGCCGTTGTAGATGGAGAGAAGCTTGCTGTTAAGCTCATCTCTCTTGTTAAGAAGGGTCATCATCTGGGTACGAAGGGATGCGATCTTAACTCTATTAGCACGACGCTTAGCCTTCATAGTTGCAGGATCGTTGGTGATAACTGCGTAGTAACGTGCGTTATCCTTCTCCTCATACTTGAGAGCTTCCTTGTTAGCCTTCTGAACCTTCTTGATCTTCTCGTTAGTAGCCTTCTTGAGCTTCTTGGTGTCGAAGGTGTTATAACCGAATCTGTAAGCGGTCATATCCTTCTCGCTCTCGATCATGCTAATTCTGAAGTCGTAGTGCTTTGCGATAACTGCGATATCCTTGTTAGCCTGCTCTACAACCTTCTCCTCAAGTGCGGACTTTCTAACAACTTCCTTGTTCTTCTTAGCGTGCTTCTTCTTAGCTCTTGCGCCCTCAAGGTCTGCTACTGCAACTGCTGCAACTGCTGCTACGTCAGCGTCGCTGTTTCTAGCGGTGCCATCGTTAGCGGTGTAAGAGATTGCGGGAATGGGAGAATAGGGCTTACCTGCGAGAATATCCTCGGGAATAGACTCGGATGCACGGGTAAGACGGCTTCTGGTAAGAGCCTCGTACTCGTCAACGAACTTGTTGTAGCCCTTGATAGCCTCTGCAAGAGCCTTCTTGATGGACTTAACTCTCTTGTCAGAGAGCTTGTTGCAAACGTGGAGATTCTCAGCGAGTCTCTCGATTACATATCTCTGATATGTGAGGCAGTTGATGATGAGGAGAACCTTGTTGTAACCGGTTGCCTCGTCCTTCTGCTTGCA
Source organism: Eubacteriales bacterium (assembly GCA_045654725.1). Lineage (GTDB taxonomy): Bacteria > Bacillota > Clostridia > Oscillospirales > CAG-272 > UBA1740. Next base: position 40,508 of record JAZONX010000039.1, on the reverse strand, counting down.
AGTAGCTTCAAGTCTGGTCTTAACGTTGTCAAGTGCCTTGTCGCTCTTGTTGAGGTACTTCTTGAGCTCTTTCTGGTCAAGAATTCTGATGTTCGCATTGTATGCGTTTGCGGTGGATGCTACGGGAGTGCCAACTGTAGCGATGCCGTAGTTGTTGCTTCCTGCAAGGATCTCCTCGGGAAGATCATAGGAAACGCCTGCAACCTTCTCGCCAGATACCTTGTTGTAATCGGATACAAGGCTGTTGTATCTCTTGATCTGTGCGTTGAGGTTCTTCTTTGCCTCCTTAGCTGCCTTCTTGTTACCGGTGTCGCGGTGAGCTGCAAGATCGTCACAGATTTCGATAAGAATCTGCTTCTCCACAGCGATGCTTTCAACAAGAAGTTCTACTCTGGTCTGCTGTACTTTACTCATTGTAATTCTCCTTCCGGGGGCCTCCTGCCCCCTTCAAATTTATTTTTTTGTTTTTTATTTAATTTACTTAAAACCAATTAGTTTAGATGATCATATCATCCGATGCAAGAACACCAATAATTCTGCGGCTATCCTTACCGCCGATGTGATCTACGATCGTTATGACGTTCTTTGCAAATATTTCGAATTCGCCTGCCTCAAGCTGAAGATTCATCGCGCCTTCAATGAGATCTCTCTTAAGCTCAAATCTCTCATTCTGAGTGAGCTTAATATCTCTGTTGCGGATGCGGTTAGCAAGATCCTCCATCTTTGTTCTAAGGAACTGAACGGCGGGATCACTCTCGCTGCTTCTGAGGTTGATGAGATTGATAACCTGGTTAATCTCACCTGAAAGTGTGGCGTACTCTCTGTCTGTGAGGGTCTTACCTCTCTGACGTCTGTCAACGCGCTCGACAAGCTCTCTTACGTATACGAAGTTCTGAAGTTCAACAAGACGGTGAGAGCCTTCGGTTGTAAGCTTCTCGAGGAGCCCTGTAATTTCAATCTGCTTAATCGGAATTCTGAGAATTTCGGAATAAACGGTCGAACGCTTGTTGAAATCATTAACCGCTGCAATAAGAATCTTTCTTGCCTTATGGCTTCTGGGCTTCTGATGAACTCTTTCACAAGCCACGAGCAATCTATACTGCTCTGTTACGAAGCAGTCGAGAATCGCGCCATAGCGGTTTCGCTCAACGTCTCTTGCACCATACTTGATAAGCCAGATGTTTCGTGTAAGCAGAAGCACGATACTTACTACCAACAGAACAATCGAGTAAACAAGTCTGAGCAATGCGAGGATGATAGGCAATGCTGCCCAAACGACACCGACAAATACAAGCGTCTGCAACGCTCTCATATCTACGGGTGTTAACGATACGATAACCGTAACCGCCGCAAGTGCCGCGGTAACAATCCAGTAGAGTTCTTTTTGAACTCTCATCGCTCTGTAGATGAGCTGGCGTATACGCATATTGTAGTCGATTCGGAAGATCTGAGTCAGGTGTCTGCGAAGAACCTTGTGTACCTTTTCCTGATACTTGATAGGATCGTTCGCAAGTCCGATAGCGCGCAGAGTACGTCTGTTATAGCGCTTCATTGAACGAGCCTTTTCGTATCTGATTCGGTAATGTCTTGCTTCGTTTTCCTGACGGTAAGCATAAGCTCTGTTAGATCTCTTACCAATCATACGCTTAACTCTCTTAAGAGCTTTGCCGCGTAATCCGAGACGCATCTCGAGATTAAGAAGAGGAACTGTAACAAGCTTAGCCCAAATTATTCCTATCAGACCTTTGTGTCTAAACGTTGCCTTCTTGGCATATTCAACAAGGCTTTCCAACAGATCCTTAGTCAAGATTGGCGTAGCGTCCTCTTGAAGCTTAACTCTGTTGCGCATGCTGAAAACGGGAGGCGCGGGAGGAAGATCCTCTCGTCTGAATCTGATCGTATCCGGGATGTTGAAGGAAAGAAGCTCGATGTGCATGTGGCGAGGATGATTCTTGTTGTAGGTCTTTACAAGCTGGTTGTAAAGATCAATGTCCTCATGGAGCCATGCGCTGAACTTTCTCTGCGAACGTCTAACTCCGGTCTTAGTAGCCGAATAGAGTCTCTTGCACTCTATGTCGATGATACCGCCAACCGTCGAAATTCTCTCAAGAGAGATTACATCCTGAACGCTAACCTTTGTGTTTACGTTTTCAATATAGAAATCTCTCGGAGGAAGAAGGATCTGGAGGAATCCGCGAGGTCTTATGAGAAGTTTTCTCATAATCCAAACGTTGATTTCGCTACCAACGAGCTTCCACCAGTTTCTGACGTTGTCAATCGACGTCATTGCTCTTGCGCGGAGTGCTCTGGTAAATCTTTCTTCTATCATCTTCGACTGAAGATCAAGGGGAGTCTCGACCTCGCAACCCGAGTGGAGATCCTTTGCATCTTCTTCAAGGTCGTCTGTATATCTTGCATCAACACCACGCTGATTGAGGCCGGAGTAAGGATCGGTCGCATCGGCTGCGCCAAGGATCATCGTATCCTGACCTTCTCTGCCGGCGTCAAGTACCACGGAGATATCCGAGCCGGAGAGCATCATAGGTGTACCGGTGAAGGGTATGGAAGTCTCGCCTGTGGAGTTAAATCCAATGAGAGGAACTCCGCCGGGAGTCATACCGATCATTGTCATGCCGTTAGTGTCGCTCTTAAGGAAAGGAACGCCCATATCAGTCGCGTAACCCATAGCGCCAACAGACATAACAGGTGCATTCGCATTAGACGAAGCGGAGTCGGAGGTTCCGGTGTAAAGACCGTATCCGTGCCATCTGTCGCCAACGGTTCTATTCTTGCCATCGATGGTTTCAATAACCTCTCTGCAGCATACGATCTCGGGGAACTTGATCATATTACCATATCTTATGATCTCTTCTGCAACCGAGGTCGATACCTGCGACAACTTAACGCCAATAAGTTCAGAAAGCTTCTCGGCGGTGTTGTTGTGCGCGGTTATTGCTTCAATGAATTTCTTCTTATATTTAACAAGAATATTGCGAGTAAAGGTGATTCTGCCGTAGTTTCTGTACTTGAGGATAACCTTGTTGATACCGGCAAGTCTCTCTCTTTCAAGAACGAGACGCTCAAGCATCAATCTTGCCTCGTTTCTACCGGGGCACTCACGCATCCAGCGAAGCTTCAAACGATAGATCTTACGGCTGTATTTTTCGTTAATCTTGCAGATCTTCTTCTGATACTCAAGGGTGTGACGGTCGGTCTCGTGAACAACCGTTTCAAGTCTAAGTATCGCTGCAGTATGCTCGGCGTTGAAACGTCGAATCTTGCTTTCGTATCTGCGTTTTCTTCTTTGATTTCGTCTTTCCCTGCCCTTAAGTCCGCTCTTCGAGAATACAAGCGACTCATCTACGAACCAGATTTCGACGTTAGTCAGTACTCTGTGCCACCAAGCAACTATCGGCTGCGCCCATACCATCAGGTGCTGCCAAATTCCTATGGGGTGCCACCAGGAAACAGCCGGCATATCATCGGTCATAACGTCAAATACGAAGGGCGAGTTAACAACCGTTGTTTCGATAGCGCGGTTTTCCGTAAGTCTGTAGTGCTTCATAAGGAGAGGCGTGTAAACTCCCGAGCGCCACAGTCTGGGCTTTTCGTAAACAGAATCCTTAAGAGGATCTTTAGGAAATACTTCTATGTAATTATCTTTATATGTTATAACAGGAACTTTAAGCTTATCTGCTCCGTTAGCAAGATCTCTTACGGGAGTAATGCTGATACGGGAGAACTGCTCGCCAACTATCGACATATAGTCAATAGCTCTTCCGTTATAAAGCTCAATGTTTTTGTAAAGTGCTCTGCTGTAGCTTCTCGCAATGTCGTTGCGCTTAATTCTGGTCGCGGCAGCAATGCTGATTCGCCTTACCTCGATTATGTTGGCAATCACGCGAAGGTTTTCAACCAAGGCGGTGATAACGCCGTTTTCATCAAAGGCACGCGCCATCGCCTTCTCGGTTCTGCGGCGAGCTCTCTTGAAGTACTTGAGTGCTCTGTTAACCTTAACTGAGAAGCGCTCGAGATCATCAACATTTAGAACTGTATCCGCCGAGTCCTTAAGGGCATCAATCATTACCTTCGCAATCGCAGATGCTCTGTCCTCCATCGCCGATTCATCCGAAAGTGCGGCGGTGTTAACCGTGTTACCATGCTTATCGACAATTCTCTGCGAGGTTTCAGCGTAAGCCTGTTCGTCGGGAAGAACATCATTGCGAAGCACCATGCTAATCGAACGGGAGGTGTTACCAACCGTCTCAACAAGCTCGCGCTTATAAGCAATTCTTGGGAAGGAAGCTTCCTTTCCTGCGTAGATCTGATCTACAACAAAGGGAGATATTACCTCAAAGTTCGCTCCCGCCGCCTTACTGCAAAGCTCGGCGCACTTATTGTAGGAGAAGATCGCCTTTGTCAGGTAATCTCTCGCTATTCTCTTCTGACCATTGTTTCCTGCACGACAAGCCTCACGCAAACAATCGTATGCGATGACAAGCTTTTCTCTCTCGATAACAAGACGGTTGATCATCAGGCGCACTCTGTTTCTCACAAAGGCGTTTCTGGTCTTCAGCGTCTTAATGCCGGAGAGCTGCTTTCCATACTTAACTCCGATCTTGAACACCTTGTTCTTGTACTCGTCTGTTGCACGCTGTGCAAGAGGTGTTCTCGCCTCAAGTGCCCTGAGCTCGTCTTCGAATCTCTTACGGGCTGACTTGGACTGGGAGAGAAGCTTGCTTATTCTTGAACATTCATTACCGAGTGCCTTGGTGGCCTTTTTCGCCTTTCTCATGTAACGGCGAGTTCCACCCACTGTACGAGGAGGATCAACCTCTCCCATAAGCGCATCGGCATTGAGCACGGGGTCTATGAAGGTGAGGGTTGCTGCAGCCTCTCTTGTAAGCTCGTCATCCTCGGAGACCTGAACGTAACTCTCTCTGTAAGAGAGAACGGGGATCACAGCAATAGATTTTCCTGAAGCAATCTTCTCGGGAAGGAGCGCGGACAATCTCGTCAGCTGCTCACCGGTTAAAGAAGAATATGTAATCAGGTAATCGTTGTATCTCTCGATCTCATAGCTGAGCTCCTTGCGGGCAGGCTTGATGTACTCATAAGCCTTAACTCTTACGTAGTTCTCGAGGTTGTTGCACTTGATTTCAAGGATCTGCGCGCAGATCTTGATGATACCGGCCAAAATAGAAGGAGTTTCCTTCTCGTCACGGTTGCTTTCAAGCAGATGCTGACCAACCTTAAGAGCCGCCTCAAAGTTCTTAATTGCGTCCTTGCTATGCTTCGCATAGAGTTTAAGACTTTCTTCCTTTGCAACCAGGCGCTCACCCTCTGATTTGATAGCCTTTATAACCTCATCGTAAATCACGAGATCCTCGGGATCGATCTCCTTCTCTTCTTCGTCATTAACGAAGTTCTCGGAGTCATCATCCTCGGCAACACCATTGGTGGTTACGATTCCGTCAGCGTCAATTTCAATGGTAAGATTCTCGTCAAACGAGTCGTCTTCATCCTCTGAATCGGTGTCATCTTCGAGCTCGTCTTCCTCGTTCCAATCGCTCTCGGTGAACTCGCCCTCGGGTTGTTCATCCCCATCGATAGGAGCTTCCTCATTGCTCTCGGCAAGCGGTTCTTCAGCAACCTCATCGTCGCTCTCGACAAGCGGCTCTTCGGTAGTCTCTTCTTCGGGGATTTCTTCCTCTGAAGCAGGCTCTGCTTCCGGAACTTCTTCCTCCGAAACAGGCTCCGCCTCCTCAATCGCCTCGGGCTCGGATACCTCCTCCGTAGCAGCTGCCTCTTCGGAAGATTCAACCTCGGGAGTTTCCTCCGCGGGTGACTCAACCTCCTCGGAACCAACTACTTCTTCGGTGGGCTCGATCTGCTCCTCAGCAGGCTCGTTTACAACCTCTGCTTCCTGAACGGGCAACTTAGGTTCGTTGGATGTAACCTCCGATTCTTCGGGGTTGTTTACAACCGACGCACCTGCATCCGCTTCGGGAAGTTCTTCCGTTGAAGACGGCTGATGGTTCAGTATTTCATTTTCATGATTGTCGGGATCATGTATCGGCATGTTTTTTTCTTTGTCTGCCATCAATTCCCCCCCTTTATGTCATTTTTATATTTTTTGAATAGAAAATTGAGTATGTCTTTTCGCAAAATTATTCCAACAAAGCATCCTCTGTCGTCCACAACGGGAACAAAATTATGCTCGCAGACACGCTCGATAAGCTCATCCATCGATGCATCGTGATACAAAGGTGTAGAGCGTTTTTTATCAATTATATCAACAACGTTATCCCTCTCTGCGTTGTGGGTGTCGAAGCTGCCCACCTGCAGGAAGTATTCGAAAATGTCATCATTACGAAGCGTTCCAACGTAGCGACCTTCTCCGTCAATAACGGGAATTGCAACGTATCTATGGAAACGCATTTTCTCAAAAGCCTGACGTATCGTGCTATCCACGGTTACGTATTCAACCAAGCTTTTGGGCACGACAAAGCGCATTATATTCATTCGTCACCTCGCTGGATTCCAATAATTGCGGCGCCGATCGCAGTAGCAAATCGTGCACGCTCGGGAATTACGAAGTTAAGTCCGCGCGCCACCTCAAGGTTATTAAATTCCTCGAATTTACGCTTGCAGTGCTCAAGCCTTGTGACGTTACCTGTGAGTATTACGTTCTTTGCGCCAACAGATTTTGCGGCAAAAACAGAGATCATTCCCACCGTCTCAAAGACGAGATTCATTATGCCAAGAGCAACGTCCGCCTTGCTCGCCGCATCATCGAGCTTACCGAAATTGGATGCGGTAAGATTGGCTTCGAGTCGGCTGATTGTGTCAGACGCAATCATGTCCTTAATACGAAGATCGACGTTGTCAAGGCTTCCGGATTCGGCATATTTCTCGATATATCCAACTGACTCTGCATTTAGCAGAAGCTTAGAAAGTCCCATCAACGTTCCGCCGCCGACACCTGTGCCGCCGAGATATTTCATTGTTCCGTCGGCTCTGGCGTGGACAATCGCGGTTCCTGTGCCCATACTAACTACCAAGGCATCAGATAGACTCGAAAGATAGGTACCACCGCGTCCGATACTGTCAAACTCGGCAACCCTATGACAATCAAGCCCATAAAGACTCTTTTTAACGTGAGATGCTCCCACACCGGTCATCATAACCTTCGATATGTCATTGATCAACAGGCCATTTTCGTCGGTGAACTTACCAAAAGCTCCGTATGTTGCAGTAACCGGATCGTTTGCTTTGATTATCTGCGGCTCGATAAGCTCCCACCCCTTATCAGTGCACGAAAAACCTACAATTTTTGTGGTACTACCACCTATGTCAATTCCGATTACAACACTCATAGTCAACTACCGCCTTTCCGCCATCAACCCTTTTCAAGGCTAAAAGACCATGTTTGGGAAGCAAGTTGCCGCTGCTTACATGCGGCCTAGCACTGCACGTCTTGGAAATCTTGCAATAAATCGCGCTCAATGTTATATACAAATAATGCGCGTATATATACGATTCACGTGACTATTATAACACACGATATTTTGTTTTTCAAGTAGAAGTTAATTTTTTTTATTAATTTTTTGTAAATTTTGTGAAAAACACCAAAACCGGACTCCCAAAATAGTGCAAACAGAGCAAAATGCAATTGAAATCAAGCGTCTAATGTGCTATAATGAGGTCGTTAGGCGTATCAAAGACAATGCGAAAAGCATATTATGAAACAAATCGGAGGAAAATATATGAAATTTTTGTTGATCAACGGAAGCCCTCACGGGGCAGGAACAACCAATGCGGCACTTACCGAGGTTGCAAGGACCCTCCGCGAGGAAGGAATCGAAAGCGAAATTATACACATAGGACATCTGCCAATAAGAGGATGTATAGGTTGTTACACCTGCTCCGAGCTGGGAAAATGTGTATTTGATGACAAAGTAAACGAGGTCGCAAAAAAATTTGAGGAGGCTGACGGATTGATCGTCGGCTCACCGGTTTATTACGCAGCACCTGCGGGAACACTAATATCTTTCCTCGACAGACTCTTCTACAGCACAAAATTTGAAAAGCGAGGAAAAATCGGCGCTTCTGTAGTATGTGCCAGACGAGGAGGGTGCACGGCTACGTTTGACGTGCTAAACAAGTATTTTAGCATTTCGGGTATGCCCATAGCAACATCGAGTTATTGGAATCAGGTACATGGAGCAAATGCCGACGATGCAACCCTTGATGAAGAGGGAATGCAGTGCATGAGAAACCTCGCCAGAAATGCCGCATTTCTTGCAAAGAGCATTGCAATAGGAAAGGAATCATTGGGATTGCCAAAAAGAGAAAATCAGTTCCGAACAAATTTCATTCAAAGATAGCAAAAATCTCAGGATTTCGAACGTAAACAATTATTTACGTAAAAAAATGAATTTTTATGAAAAAATCGTTATTTTTCAATATAAAAACGACTTTTTAATCCATTTTTTTACCTATATTTTTGCCTGGATTTCAGTTCTCGGGATTTTTTATAAAATCAAAAGTCTACAATAATAATATATACGTACACGCTCTCGCGCATAATAATGCGCGCGAAGAAAACAAACTTTTCGAAGGCTCTAATTCGTTTTTGTAAAGTTTTGTTTGCAAACAATTATTTACGTTGAAAGTTAAAAGGGTTTTTTAAGTCTTTTTCTATCTTTTTTTGTAACAGATATTCGCCCTCAAAAAACGGATATCTGTTGCAAAAATATTTTTTTGTAAAAAACAACAAAAAGTACTTGACAAATCATTTTTTTTGTGATAAAATAGTCAACGTCTAAAAACACAGCGGAATTGTGTAAAGGTAGCACAGCAGACTCTGACTCTGTATGTCTGGGTTCGAATCCTAGTTCCGCTGCCAAAGAAAACAGACCATCGTTTGATGGTCTGTTTTCTTTCTTTTGGCATCCTAACCACGGCTTTGAGCCCGGTTGTTGCGTCCTTGACGCAACAAGGCTTCGCATTCGCAGACCGAAGATCGACAAGCGCGCTTGTCAGGCACGGGTCGTGGGTATCTTCGCCAAAGGCGAATACCCTAGTTCCGTTCTTGCAATAAAAAAGGTTTTAGAAGCATCATTGCAACTAAAACCTTTATTTTTCTTTATCTGTTCTTCCAAGCAAATAATCAAGCGTAACATCAAAATAATTAGCAAATTTTATTAGCGTTTCATAATCTGCTTCTCTTTCCAAATTTTCATATCTTGATATCGTGTTTTGATTCATATTTAAGTCAAGGGCGAGCTTTAATTGCGAAATTTTTCGCGCTTTTCGCAAGGATTTGAGCCTAAATTCCATTTTTTCTCCTTTTTTTGTAAAACCTATTGACATCATTATACCATTCTGGTATAATTAATATATCCCATTTTGGTATATTTATTTGAAGGAGAACTTTTATGAAATTCTGTTCGAAATGTGGAAAAGAGATTTTTGAGGAAGCAATAGTTTGCCCCAATTGTGGCTGTGCAGTAGTTAATCCAGGAGTGCCTCAAGAAATTACTAATGACAATGTCAGTGTTGGCCTTTGCGTTTTAGCGGCTTTAATTCCTTTATTTGGAATTATATATTGGCCTTTAAAACACAAGGAAGCTCCCAAAAAAGCTCAAGCCTGCGGTATTACAGCGATCATTTCGTGGGCGGTTTCATTTTGCTTTGGATTTATGATTGGTTTTTTAGGCGCACTTTGACACCATCTAGACCAATCATCAAACATTAACCCCTGTTTGAGTTCAAATCCTGGCGACAACCCTCAATAATATTTTATTGTAGCATCTTTACAAAAAGACCATCCAATGATGGCCTTTTTTCTTTACTATCCCCTTTACAATCTTTAATCTTTATGGTATAATTCTATTAAATTGCTATAATCTATTTAATTACTACAGAACGATACTCAATTAATTATTCAATTTAAACTAACTTCAAAACGGAGATATACCATGAATTTACAAGAGTCAGGTCAGATGTACCTTGAAACCATCTTAATACTCACTCAGAAGCGCTCACACGTTCGCTCGATAGATGTATGCGAGGAGATGGGATTTTCAAAGCCCAGCGTTAGCCGCGCTATCGGTCTACTTAAAAAGGGCGGATACGTAAATGTTGATGATGACGGTTATCTCTCGCTTACAGATAGCGGTAGAGAAACGGCACAAAAGATATATCAAAGACACAAAATTCTCACCGAATTTCTTACCTCCATCGGAGTTGATCCCGAAGTTGCTTCAGCTGACGCCTGCAAAATCGAGCATCACATCAGCGACGAATCTCTCGAAGCTATCAAGAAAACAATTCAGAAATAACATATAAATCCCGCCAAAACCGGCTATAATGCAACGTATTATTTGCATTATGGTCGTTTTTTGCGTTTATTTGGAGTTCTAGATGTTATCATACTCGTTGGAATTTTAGAAAGAATCAACCTTTTGTGTGAGGTGTAAATTAACAGAAATTTGTGTATTTTTTATTGAAAATGACTTTACAAACACTCTGCTTTTTGGTATAATAATAAGGTATTAAATTTATCGCTTTCTACGAAGGGAGACTTGCCATGAGTCGTATGATAGGAACAGTATCAAGAGGGGTGCGCGCACCGATTATCAGAAACGGAGATAATCTTGTTGACATCGTTACCTCCTCTATTCTTGATGCATCTGCCGATGCGGGCTTTGAAATCCGCGACAGAGATATAATCGCGATGACCGAGGCTATCGTTGCTCGTGCGCAGGGCAACTATGCTACGATTGACGATATTGCCGCAGACGTGAAATCCAAGTTCCCCGAGGGTGAAATAGGTGTTATCTTCCCCATTCTCAGCAGAAACCGTTTTGCAATCTGTCTTAAGGGTATCGCAAGAGGCGCAAAAAAGGTTGTTCTCATGCTCTCCTATCCTTCCGACGAAGTTGGAAATCATCTTGTAAGTCTTGACGTTCTCGATGAGAAGGGTGTTGATCCCTACAAGGACGTTCTTGATCTTAAAAAATATCGTCAGCTTTTCGGCTATGAAAAGCATCGTTTCACCGGTGTTGACTACGTTGAGTACTATGAAAGCCTTATCCGTGGCGAAGGTGCGGAGTGCGAAATTATCTTTGCAAACAACCCCAGGGCAATTTTGGATTACACAAGCTCGGTGCTTAACTGCGACATTCACACCAGACATCGCACACGCCGTATCTTAAGAAATGCGGGCGCAAAAACCGTATACGGTATGGACGAAATCCTTGCAAGCTCGGTAAACGGCTCGGGATACAACGAGCATTACGGACTTCTCGGCTCTAACAAAGCAACCGAGGAACAGGTTAAGCTCTTCCCCCGCGATTGCCAGAGCCTTGTCGAAGATATTCAGGCACGTATGCTTGAGAAAACCGGCAAGCACGTAGAAGTTATGGTTTACGGCGACGGCGCATTCAAGGATCCCGTGGGTAAGATTTGGGAACTGGCAGACCCGGTTGTTTCTCCCGCTTACACCTCAGGACTTGAGGGTACCCCCAACGAGCTGAAGCTCAAATACCTCGCAGATAACGCCTTCGCATCCCTCTCAGGAGATGCGCTCAAGGAGGCTATCAAATCCGAAATTGAGAAAAAGGACAAAAATCTTGTTGGAAATATGGCATCCGAGGGCACCACTCCCCGTCAGCTCACCGATCTTATCGGCTCGCTCTGTGACCTTACCTCGGGCTCGGGTGACAAGGGTACGCCCATAGTCTATATCCAGGGATATTTCGATAATTATACCACCGAATAATATTTGCTTATCGGCAAAACAAAAGAACGGCAGATGCGCGCCCCATTAACGGAGCAAAACGCTGATGCCGTTCTTTTTCATTATGAATATAGCTGTCTTGACAAAAAACGCGAAAAGGTTTATAATATCAAGCGTTAGATTTTCTTCCAGGTTTTTGGGTTAAAGAGAATTAAAACCGGCAAAATCTCAAGTCTGCCAAGCATCATTGTCAAAGTTAAAATGATCTTGGAGAAATAGCTGTATTCCGCAAAGCTCGCATAAGGACCAACCGCCTCAAAGGCAGGTCCAACGTTGGAAATACAGGTCAGCACAGCAGAGAAATTGCTGAAGAAACCATGTTCTACTGCATACGTTCCCGCATCGGATGATACCACCGCAACACTGCCGTTGACAGGGTCGAATGACAGAAGGAACAGAGCCGCAATAAACAGGAAGAAATAGAGCGTAATAAATGCAAACACATCGCTTATCGTTTTTTCCTCCAGTGATTTTCCCTCGAATTTCGCCTTGGGAACATAACGAGGATTTATAAGCTTTCTGACGTTGATATATGCGCCCTTGATGGCGATAATAATTCGCGATAGCTTAATGCCACCCGCGGTCGAGCCCGCCATAGCACCGATGAACATTACCACTATCAACGACATTCTGCCCAACATAGGCCAAAGATTGAAATCAGTGGTTGAAAAGCCTGCGGTAGTTATTAGCGACACTACCTGGAACAGCGAGTGTCTAAACGCCTCCTCTGTTGTATAGGTCTGTGGGAAGGCTTCAAATTTGCCAACAAGGCTGATAAACACGAAGGCTACCGCTCCAATAATGATCAGGAAATAGCTCAAAAACTCTTCGCTCTTGAAGACCTGCTTTGCCCTTCCGATAAGAAGGAGATAATACAGACTAAAGTTAATGCCAAAGAGAATGAGGAATATAGACATTACGTACTGTGCAACAGGGGTGAAATACTCTATGCTTCCGGGAATAAATCCGAATCCACCGGTACCTGCACAGCCAAAGGATGTAAGAAACGCGTGGAATACCTTGTCATTATGATATGCGGTGGCAGCCGTTTCGCCGAGCGCCTCGCACATTGCGTTATAATCGGTCAGCGGACCGAGGCAAAGAATAACGATCTCAAGCGCGGTCATACCGAGATAGATGAGATACAGTATTCTCGTAGTCACCTTCATTTTTGAAACAAGCTTACCAACCTGGGGGCCGGGGCTCTCTGCACGAAGAAGATGCATCGACGAACCGTCGTCGCTTTCGGGAATGAATATCAGCACAAATACCAGAATACCCATACCGCCTATCCAGTGAGAAAAGCTTCTCCAGAACAGAGTGGAGTGAGATACCGCCGTAATGTCGGTGATAACACTTGATCCCGTTGTGGTAAAGCCCGACATCATCTCGAAGCAGGCATCAACATAGTTAGGAATATCCTTGTTAATCACGAAGGGAATTGCGCCGAGGAACGTCATCAAAATCCACACCAGGGCGGTTAAGGCAAAGCCCTCCTTCTGATACATCGTGTTCCTCTTGGGCTTTGGAATTTGCAAAAGCAATCCCAAAGTAGTAATGAGGACAATCGGAATAGCGAAGGCAAGAATGTTCCTTAGGCCTTCGTTATAAATTATAGCTACAGCAAGAGGAGCCAACATGAGAATGGCTTCAAGTATCATTATCTTGCCGAGTATTTTACCTAATTTCTTATAGTTCATATAAAGCCGTACCTTAATCGAAGATGTCCGTCAGGTCATCAAAGTTCTTATGGGTGGTTACTACGATAACGTTATCACCAAGACTGATGCAGGAATTACCGTCGGGGATAATAACCTCATTCTGACGAATAATGCAGGCAATCAGGCAGTTGTGCTTGATTTTAAGCTCTCTGAGAGGCTTTTCGTATATCCTACCCTGCTTTTTGGCAAGAAACTCCAAAGCCTCAACCTGATTATTTACCAAGCGGTAAAGGGTGAGCACGTTACTTCCACGCTTATTGGCAAGCGCGCGAATATAGCTGGTAATTCTGTCAGACACGATGCTCTTCGGAGAAACAATGTTGTTAATTCCAAGCTCGTCCAGCATACCGTACAAATCATCGCCCTTAATCTGTGTGATGGGCTTTTTAACCTTCATCTTATGCGCGAACATCGATAGAACCATATTTTCCTCATCGGTATTGGTCAGCGCAACAAAGGCGTCAACCGCCTCGATTCCCTCCTCAAGGAGGAGATCGTGATGAGTTCCGTTTCCGTGAATTACGGTAACGCGAGGAAGGCTGTCTGCAAGCACCTCGGCATTTTCTTTGTCAGCCTCAATCAGCTTGATTTTATACTTCTTTCTGGAAAGTTCGTCGGAGAGATAATAGGCAATCTTGCTTCCACCGACAATCATAATATTCTTCAGCGGAGAGGTTACAAGATTAACCTCCGAGAGGAAATCGCGCAAAGACTTGGCGTCCGAGGTCAGGTGTATTCTGTCACCCTCCTCAATTTTAAAGTTACCGGTAGGGATAATAACATCTTGTCCTCTTTGTACTGCGCAAATAAGAACTCTGGTTGCAAGCTTTCTACCAATTGAGGTAAGGGTTTCTCCAATCAAGGAGCATCCCTTCTCTGCAACTATTTCAACAAGCAGAACTCTGCCGTTTGCGAAGTGATCTATCTGAGCCAGCGAAGGAAGGTTGATGAGATTGAAAATTTCTGTGGCAGTATCTCTCTCGGGATTTACTATCATAGAAATTCCGAGCTCGTCCTTCATTGCCATGATCTGCTTTCTGTAATCAGGGTTTCTAACACGAGTGATAGTGTTTTTAACGCCCATTTTCTTGGCAACAAGGCAGGCAAAAATGTTAAGCTCGTCGCTATCGGTAAGTACGATTGCCAAATCTGCTCCCTTGACGCCGGCTTCCTTTTGAATGTCGATGCACGCACCGTTGCCAACGACGCCGGACACGTCATACTTTTCAATGAGAGTTTCTATCTTTTCCTTATCCTCGTCAATGATAGTAATTCTGTGATCCTCCGCAGATAGATTTTTAAGTATGGTCTTTCCAATCGTTCCAAGACCTATAATTACAATTTTCATACTCTGAATCTCCGTTTTATCACCGTGATCTCACGTGAAAATAAATAGCCTATACAAAAATTATATCACACCGCTAATTAAAGCGGAGTAAATCTTTTATTTTATTATACCATATTTTTTAATTTTTTCAACCTTATTTAAAAAAATCATAGTGAGGTAAGGAAATGAATTTTCTAACCGAAACAAATATAGGATTTGTGCCTCGTCGCACATTGTCCGAAAAAAAGAATGCATCAGGAGGGTTCTGATATGAAAAAACGTCTGTCATACGCTCTTTTTCTGATTGCAACCGTCATTTGGGGCTTTGCCTTCGTGGCGCAGAAAGCGGCAACGGTTCTTCCCGCATTTACCGTCGGTGCGTTGAGATGCGGAATCGCTATGCTTTTTCTCATATTTGTTCTTCCGCTTACCGACAAGATAACGAAAAGCGGACGCAAGATTTTTAACGAAAAGCGCCTTCCCGACTTCAACAAAACCGAGCTTCTCGGCGGCGCGCTGCTCGGTGTAATAATATCCGTAGCAAGTGCCTTTCAGCAGATAGGCCTTGAGGACACCGATGCCGGCAAGGCAGCATTCATAACAACCCTCTACGTTGTTTTTGTTCCTCTGATTTCAATGGCTCTCGGCGAAAAACAGGGTATCAACGTATGGATTGCAGTTCCGGTGTCTATTATTGGCTTCTATTTCCTTTGTATTACGCCGGGTGTTGGAATTGAGATTTCCGATCTATTGGTGCTCGGATGTGCTATCGTGTTCTCGTTCCACATTATTTCCGTCAGCAAGCTTGCGCCTAAATGCGACGGTGTAAGAATGTCGCTGGTTCAGTTTGCGGTGGCGTTCGTTATCAATGCTGTAATCGCCCTGATTTTCGAAGGAATTCCCGAGGGAGCTCCGCTTATGGAGGCGTTACCTTCTTTGTTGTTCCTCGGCATAGGATCCAGCGGAATTGCATATACTCTTCAAATAATAGGTCAAAAGGACGCCGAGGCATCGGTGGCTTCGATTATTCTGGCACTGGAGTCGGTGTTTGCCGTCATCGGTGCGGCAATTGTGTTGGGAGAGAGGATGCTACCCAGAGAATATATTGGATGCTGCATAGTTTTTATCTCGGTTTTAATAGCACAGTTAGACCCAAAATCCATCAAAAAACTGTTTAAAAAGTAGAATATTGCCAACAATACTTAACATTTTACGTATATTGAGGTTAGATAATGAGTAATCTTGAAGAAAAACAAATCAGCAGACAGGAGATTTTTTCAGGCGTCGCACTCCACGTGGTAAAGGATGAGATTCTTCTGCCAAACGGCGAGCGTAGTGTCCGAGAAATAAGCCTTCACAACGGAGCGTCTGCAATAATTCCCATTCTCTCGGATGGTCGAGTGATTATGGAGAGGCAATTTAGATATGCCCACGGCAGAGTTATGCTTGAAATTCCTGCAGGAAAGCTCGATACTCCCGACGAAGATCCACTAGAGGCTGCAAAGCGCGAACTTCGCGAGGAAACCGGAGCCGTTGCAGGCAAAATCACTCCTCTTGGCAGAATAATTTCCGCCCCTGCCCTGCTTAATGAAGTCATTTACCTCTATATGGCGGAGGATATTTCCTTCAGTGAGCGAGAGCTGGATGCCGATGAATTTCTCGATGTTGAGCTTATCCACATTGACAGACTGTACGATATGGTTTTCAGAGGAGAGATTGAAGACGGAAAAACCCAAATTGCGATTCTCAAAGCAAGAGAAATTTTCAAAAAATAGAGCAAAAACGCAAAAAGCTACCCCGTATGCCCATTTTGGTGACAGGATAGCTTTTTGTTTTATTGTTTTCGGTTATTTTTTAGTTTAATCTCTCAACCTTTTCAGGGTGATAAAGAGGATACACCTTTATCTCCTTTCCGTCACGAAGCTTGTCAGAAAGACTCACCGAGCGAATCTGCCTCGATCCGTAGGTGCTGAAATAATAGGTCAACTCCTCGGTATCGGCGCAAGAAATATAGCGCGTAGATACGGGAAGATTTTCATCCGTAACAACACTTCCCAGAGGAATAGAAAGAGAGGATGCAATATGGAAAAATCTACTTATCTGACCCTCGCTGTCGCTGAGCTTAGTCATATCATCCATCTCACGCCTTTCCGCTAGAGTATTTTTCTTTAGGAAAACCGCCCTGATAAATCTCGACTGTGAGGAAAAATCACCCGGCAAACCCACTCCGCCCATTCCTCGCGAATGCGGTAAAATCAGACCATCCGTCAGGTTGTCATTGGGATTTTTTGGGTTCAGATGCAGATATGGTGCAAGGCTCGTCAGCTGATTTGGAAATGGCGGAGAATTGGTGAGAACGCCAAAAGGATTCTCGTAAATTTTCAGTCCTTCCTTCACCGACTCAACGGTTATCGAGCCGCGTTTATCGGCAAACATCCAATGAAGAGGCGTTTGTTCTCCCTGCCAGCTGATGACGATGTTTTTGAGCGCACCGCTGATTTCATGAATATCCTTACAAAATCCCAGGAGAAATCCTACAAGATCACCCGATGAAATAGCCGCTTTATTTTCGCTTGGATCATGGTATACCGCGTATCCCGGAAAATTGAGCGCAGCACCCCATAGCCCCCACTCGTTCACTCCGTCAAAATACAGCGATACCCCTTCTCTTACCACGCCAACACCAAGCATTGCATAGCGGTTTTTCGCCTGACCGTATACGACCCTTTCTCTTGGTGTAATGATTATTTGCTCCCCAAATGAACATTCGTAATCAAAGCTTCGTCCCACGACTCCGTCAAGACTTATTGCAGTACACATATTTTGCCCTCCTTTTTTCTTATTCTACCTAGAAAAATAATTTTTATTCCCTCTATTGCCTTTTTTATCTTTTTATGTTAAAATTATCTTTAGAAAGGATGAAAAAATGGGTAAACTGACTGACATTAAAGACTCTTTTGTAAAAAAAATAAGACGCATTTCCATCACTTTCACCGTGACGGTGCATCTTCTATATATTGCATATCTAATCTTCGCTATTTATAAGGAAATCGGAATTAGATGGGTGAATATTGCCCTCGCAATAGGAACGGCTGTATTTCTTCTTGTATACCTTATCATAAGGCTTGCTGCGAAGAATTCAAGAGGCGGAATAAAAACCACAAAAAAATTCTACAAACGCTTTAAGCTGGTGACCAGAATTTTCTCCACCGCGACGGCTATTTACACAATTATTACAGCGGTCGGATCAATATCTCCCATCGCAATTTTCTTCGCGGGAGTAAACGCGGTCCTCCTTATCATAAGACTTATCTTCGAGGGTATTCTCTCGCTCTTCGATAGAAAAGCAAAAAGGATAAAGAAACGTATAAAATCGAAATTTAAATCAACCAAGGAGCGCAAGCTCGACTACGTCGTAGACAATTCTTCAAACGTTGAAACCTGTTACATAACCGAGGATGACGTATAATTTCCACATAAACTTAAAGGTAGAGGCACAAATTTACAGAAGCCTCTACCTTTTTTGTTTGTTTATTACTAAATGCCACCGCCCTTTATAAAAGAGGAGCAAAAAGTCGCACTCCATTTCGGAAGACCCACTCTCTAAAGGTAAGTTTTGATCTCTCCTCGCCGACTCTTTCGGATTCGGTTATGGTCTTTAAGAACTCGTCTCTCGCCACGCAAACGCTGGGAGATGAATACATCCAAACCGCGTTCTCAAAGTGATGCACAAAACTGCGATAATCGAAGTTTATCGTACCGACAACCGCGTATTTGTCATCGCAAACGAAGGTCTTTTCATGGATGAAACCGGGAAGGTATTCGTAGATTTTCACTCCCGCCTTCATAAGGTAAGGATATGAGCTCTTCGTCATTATCTTAACCTTCTTCTTGTCGGCAATTCCGGGCGTGATAATTCGTACGTCAACACCTCTTAGGGCGGCATTACAAAGCGCCTGGGTGAGATCATAGTCTATTATCAGATACGGTGTGGTTATGTAAACGTATCTTCTCGACTGATTGATAAGGTTCATAAATGCATTCTTGCCGGTGGGTCGCTGGTATATAGGCGCAGGTCCCGAGGCAAAGGGAAGATAATATCCTCCGTCAACGTATGGGGCAGGCTTTATGGCAGAGAAATACTTTTCGTAATCGCTGATGCTTTCGGTGGTAAAGTCCCAAATAGAGAAAAAGTGCTTTATCAGTCCCTTTACCGCTTCTCCACGAATAAGAATTCCTCCGTCCTTCCAATGCCCGAAGCGTTGCTTTTCATTTATGTACTCATCTGCAATGTTTACTCCGCCGGTATATCCTACCTCACCGTCAATAATACATATCTTTCGATGATCGCGATTGTTGTGTATAGATGACATTTTGGGACTGATACGGTTAAATCGATAGGCTTTTATGCCCTCTCTCCGCAGAGTGAACTCATAATCCGAAGGAAGTGTGCGCATACATCCAAAATCATCAAAAATAACTCTGACCTCAACGCCTTCCTTTGCCTTCCGCAAAAGAATATCGTGAATTCTATTCCAAAGGATTCCCTTGGCAATTATGAAGTATTCAATGAAGATGAATTTCTTGGCGCGCTCCATCTCGGAGATCATAGACTCAAAGAGCTCCTCTCCGGATGAAAAAAACTTCGATGAGCTGTTAGAATAAACCTCTGCGAGAGGATCGTCATTCATTATAGCACGTGTCTTACCTGCGGCAAGAGGACTCGTGCGACGCATAACATCGAATACACGGCGATCCCTTCCGCCAGCCGTCAGCTTACTGAAAATACCTTCAAGCAGACGCTGTTCCTTCTTGGTAACACGGCGGCGGTAAAAAATCAAATAAAGGAATCCTCCGACGATAGGTATCAACAGCACCAATCCAACCCAGGTAACCTTATACTCGGGATTTGCATCTCTGTTAATAATAGCGATCACTCCGATAAGATCGATGATCACCGTAAGGAAGAGAAAAAGGTAGGTGTAAAAACGGCTTGCGGTTGCAACAATGATAGAGAAAATGACGATTTCACCCAGAATAGTAAACGCACTTATTGCATACCTTGAAAACAAAAGTCGCCAAATACTTCTATACAAATCTCCACCTCCTTAAAAATCCTTTATTTTATAATATCCTTTGCTTAATTATTCCTCGCTCTCCTCACCGTCAACATAGTCCTCGAAACGTCCAACGCCTACAAGGTCGTCTACGGGAAGCGAGAAGATAACCGCGCCACCTTCAGTCTTAAGGCCGGCTACATCGCGCACAGCTTCCATAATTTTTGTCTTATACTCAAGAGTTGTGAGGAAGAATACGCTGTCTGTCTCGCGGTTTATAGAGGTACCGATGCTCTGCTCGGCACGCTCATTGTTAATGCTCTTTGTATGGAATACGGTTGCGCCGGTTGCACCTGCGGCACGGGCAGCATCAATAGCTGCATCTGTAAATTTAGAATTAACCACTGCTATAACAAGCTCGTGCATTATCTTTGACTCCTTTTTCTTTGAAATGGGGGCTCTGCGACCCGTGGGTTTATCGGGCTTATCAACACCCGAAAGAATTGCATCGTTAATAATGTTAGATATTCCCGAAAGCGGGAGAGTAAATGCAATTCCACGTCCCACAAGATAGAGCTTCAGTCCATGGCCTATAGCATTCATTATGTTATGCTCGGCAGATGCGGGAATGAGAGACATCGTAATACGCTTCTCTATCTCACCAAGACCAAAATAATTCATATAGCTTTTTCTTGCTGTTCCATGTCCAACGCCGGAAAAATGAACCGCCGTAGAGCATTCGTTTACTATCTCGGTGAGGCGTCCCTCGTCCTCTTTGTTGATAATTCCGACAAGGAGCTTAACACGGTTATTTTCAGCCGTCGACTTTTTTATTGATATTCTGCTTGCCACTCTTAGCTCCTCCTTCCTTCTCAACGAATTTTGCATAGACGTTACTACGTCTTACATCTCTGTCATACTCGTAATCAATAAAGCTTTCGCTCGCGGAAACAAACTTACGAACTCTGTCCTTCTTCTTTACGTTATACGCAAGTCCTGTGAGCTGAATCGTAATAATAGGCGCCATTGCCACAAATGCAACGCAGCCAAAGGCATCGGTCATTACGTTACCGCCAAGCGCCTCGCAGGCTCCCACACAGAGAGGAAGAACGAATGCACTCATCATCGTACCGCTGGCAACTCCACCCGAATCAAAGGAAATACCAACGAATATCTTGGGAACGAAGAAGCTGAGGGTGAGAGCGATAATATAACCGGGAATAAGGAACCAAAGAATACTGATTCCCGTAATAATACGGAGTGCCGCAAGGCCAAGGGCGGCAGACACACCGATGGAAAGTCCAAGACCTGTGGTCTTTCCCGAAATAGCACCTGCAGACATATTCTCAACAAGCTTGTTAAGAACGTATACAGAAGGCTCCGCCTTAACTATAAAGTAGCCGAGGAGCATACTGATGGGAACAAGAAGCCATTTATTATGTTCGGTAACAAGGCTTGTTCCAATCGCCGAACCGGTGGGAAGGAAGCCTACGTTTGCTCCCGTAAGGAACACCGCAAGACCAATCAGAACGTAGACAATACCAACAGCCATTTTTATGAGCTGACCCTTGTTAAACGCCTTAGTCAAGAGCTGGAATAGTACCGCAAAAACGATGATGGGAGCAAGAGCGATAAGTACGTCGATTATATGCTCGCCAAGACCGTGAACAAACTGACCAACACCATCCCTTGTATTTTCAACGTAAGTGGTGGTATATGACTCATAGCTACCCTTGGCCTTCATAACGATACCAAGTACAAGCACAGCGATAATAGGACCGATACTGCAAAGACCTGTAATACCGAAGGAGTCGCCTCTGTCATCACCCTTGATTTTTGACATAGAAACACCGGCGCCGATAGACATTATGAAGGGGACGGTCATAGGTCCGGTTGTTACTCCGCCCGAATCAAAGGCAAGCGACATAAAAGTATCATCCACGAAGAAGGCAAGAACGAAGGCTGTAGCATAGAAGCCTATCATTATCGCGGTTAAGCTCCAGTTAAAAATGATACGCATTACCGCAATTGCGAGGAATATTCCCACGCCGACCGAAACGGTAAGTATAAGTGTAAAGGGATCTTTGCGATTAACCTGATCGGCAAGAAGCCAAAGATCGGGCTCGGCAATAGTAACCAAAATACCGATTACAAAGCTAATAAATGCAACAAACCATACCTTTTTATTCGATCCGATAGTAGCACCTATCTTTGAGCCGAGTGGCTGCATCGACATCTCCGCGCCTGCGGTGAAAAGGCTCATACCGAACACTAGGCAGACTACTCCAACCAAGAATAGGAACATATCCCCTGTTGACAGAGGAAGTATGGAAATACTCAAAGCCAAAACAATCAGTGCGATAGGTAATACCGATTTGATCGATTCGGCAAGTTTGTTTTTAATAAGATTCAACTTTCTTCTCCTTCGTGTTATTTCTGAAATCTCGTCTTGCTTGACGAGATGATTTACTTCATATAGCTCTCAATCGTCTCTCGAATAAGTTTTACGGTTTCCATAATTTCCGAGTAAAACTCGCGCGCGCTGACTCTGAGACCTCCGCTACCCAGGATTACAAGCTGCTCCTGAAAATCCGAGGTCACCACGCGAACGTTGTGATTGGGGGCAATTTCATAGGTGGTTCGCTCAATGTAGGAATCGGCTGTCTGTGACTCCTTCGTGTAGATGACCGTCACGCGACCGACTTCCTCCATGCTTCCCTCCCCGCCCTGACGCTTATAGGCATCAAAGGCAATTATGACCTTGCATTTACGAAAGGCGGAGTAATCGCACATCATCCTGGTAAGCACATCGCGAGCGAGAGCGAGATCGCTCTCGGCAATTTTTCGCATTTCATCAACGGCATAAATAAAGTTGTAGCCGTCGATTATTACGTAATCATCACCCTTAGGCTTGAGCTTTTTCGGTCGCTCGGGCTTTGCGACAGGAGCCGCATTCTCCTTTTTTTCGGAGAAGGTGCGCTTTTTCACCTTTCCGTAGGTGCTCTCAAAGATGCGCATAAGCTCCTTGTCCTCCTCGACCGTTCCGCGGTAGTCGAGCTTTTTCGCAACCCTTACGGTTTCAATCTGTTGCTCGGTTTCCTTCGGCGCGCCGGTTTCGGTAATATGCATAAGCTCGTCTGCCTCATTCCAGGGCACGGCATAACCTGATCCGCCCTTACAGAACACGCTTCCCGCGGGATTACGCTCGTCAAGTTCGGGAAAATATCCTCGTCTTTCCACTACCTCGGCGGTGTTGTGACAGGGCATATACGGACCAACGCTCAATGAAATCCTTCCCTCTCCGCGTGTATATGCGCGAAGATCGGAGGCGTATGAACGCATTGTTGCAACAGGACAATTGCCCGTAAGAATAGCCAGATCCTCGTTAATTTCAGGTGCATTTGCCCTTCCGTACATGGAGGTAACGTCGTTCATCAGTCTTCCAAGATAGACTGTGGGCAATTCAATATAAAAATCAAAGGTGGGTTCAAGAAGTACTGAATCCGACTTCATAAGTCCCTGCCTCACCGCACGGTAGGTGGCCTGGCGAAAATCTCCGCCCTCGGTGTGCTTAAGGTGGGCTTTACCTGCGGTCAGGGTTATTTTCACATCGGTCAGGGGTGAGCGCGTCAACACTCCGCGATGCACTCTCTCCTCAAGATGCGTTAAAACAAGTCTTTGCCAATTAAGGCTTAACGTGTCAGTCTGACACTCTGTCGCGGTGATAATTCCGCTTCCCTCGGGCAGAGGGTCTATTCGCAGATGTACCTCGGCATAGTGACGCAATGGCTCAAAATGTCCCGCGCCGTAAACGGTATCAGCAACCGTTTCTTTATAAAGAATCTCGCCCTCGTCAAAATCAACCGCTATGCCGAATCGATCGAGGATAACTCTGCGCAAAACCTCAATCTGTATCTCGCCCATAAGCCTCACGCGAAGCTCGTGAGTAGAGGGCTCGTAGGTCAGCGCAAGGCTGGGATCCTCCTCTGAAAGCGCCATAAGACGCATATATGTCTCGTATGGGTTTGCTTCTTTCGGCAGAATAATTCTGTAATCGAGGACCGGCGAGAGAGTCTGCGTATCCGAGCTTTCAAAGCCGAGTCCCATACCTGCCTTGGTAGAGGTCGGGCCGAGAATTGCACATACAGTTCCTGCGGGAGCAGACTGCAAAGTCTTGAATTTATCTCCCGAGTAAAGTCGGATTTCCTCAACCTTTTCGCGAAGAATTTCTCCTCCCTCGGTAGGTATCTCAAGAATTTCCTTGGTTTTCAGCGATCCGCCGGTGATTTTTATGTAAGAAAGCCTCTTTCCCTGCGGATCTCTCGATATTTTATATACCTTCGCACCGAAAAGTCTATCGGTGTAATTTCTTTCAAGCGTGTATTTATCAATAACCGCGAGAAGCTCCTCTACCCCCTTCATTTTCAGCGCAGAGCCAAAAAGACAAGGAAAAATTCTTCGCTTTGCAATAGCCCTCCTAATACCATCGATTTCGATAGTATCGGTAGAGAAAAATTCCTCCATAAGTCCCTCGTCGCATGAAGCACAACTTTCAAAAAACTCGGGAGTTGAGTCAAAGCTGAAATCAACGCAATATGGCGAGAGCAAACATTTTATCTCCTCAAGAAGCTGTGGCTTGCGTCTGTCCGAAATATCCAGCTTATTTACGAAAATAAAAGTAGGGATACCTCTAGAAGAGAGTAAATTCCAAAGGGTTTTCGTATGTGCGGTGACACCGTCTGTCGCGCTGACCACCAAAATAGCGTAGTCCTGCACCGAAAGAGCACGCTCTGCCTCGCAGGAGAAATCAACGTGACCGGGGGTGTCTATAAGTGTAATCTGTGTATCGGGAAGGTTTAATATCGCTTGTTTTGAGAAGATGGTAATACCCCTCTCGCGTTCGATGGAATGGGTATCGAGAAATGCATCGCGCTTATCCACTCGTCCGAGCTTCAAAAGAGATCCCGAGCTGAACAGAAGGCCTTCTGAAAGAGTCGTCTTTCCCGCATCAACGTGTGCGAGAATTCCAAGTGCAATTCTCTTCATTTTCCATTCTCCTTCCCTGTTTTTTGTCATAATGTCAATGTTAGTTTACAAAGACGCAGAATATCTCGATCTTAATCCGATTTTTTCAACACTTGTAAAGCACTTTTCACAGAGCCTGTGAGAAGCGTAATTTTCTGAATCAATTGTGGCATAGATCTCCAAGAGTCCCATATTCCCGGCAATCGCCTTAAGTGCAAGGATCGCCTTTGTGGCTATATTCTTTCTTGTGAATTTTGGCAGGAGTCTTACCGCGCACTCGCAGCCGCCAAGATGGTCGAATGCGTAAAGCAGCGCTTCGCCTGCAAACTCACCGTTATTTCTTACCGCGAAGGTCATAGAAATACCACGGGAAAATTCACCCTCTGCAACCTCTCTGAAATATGAGTCATCGGGGTCATCCTCGTCCTCACGATAATCGTATCCCCAATATTTATTCACCATCTCGTCACGGCATAGACAGGAATACACTTGGTCGTCTGCACATGTGAGAGCATCGAGAGTCAAGTCATCGATCTGCATAGTGGGAAGATCGTCAAGCAGAGCAGCCTCACTCATAATACTAACTCTGAAGCTATCTCCACTCTCGTCTGATGCATCTATGTTGGCATGACGGTATAGCACGATAAGAGCGCCGAGCTCCTCGCGAGGTACGTCAACGTACACAAGAGGAATCTCCTCCTTGACGGAATACTCACGTATCTCCCATGCCGCGTGCGTGGGATTTGCCTTATCGGTCAGGGCGACCGGATAGGCGAAGGAGTATGCTCCGTCAAATATCCTTATCAACATACAGTCGAAGGCATTGGAGATAGCATACTCGCACTCATTATCCATGAGAAGCGAATCGAGAATTTCGCCAGCGTAATCAATATCAATATCATTAATTGCCTCGGTGAGCAAACCAATAACGTCGTTCTTGCTTTTTTCGGTCAGCACCTTAAAAAAGATCACGCCATCTCTCCTCCTTTCCCAGGCTTTTTGATGTCCATAATCAGACGGCAGGTGAAATACTCGCCATCACTCTCACATTCAAATTTACGGGCAACGAGAGTGCCAAGACGCACGCAGGTCTTAAGACCTATTCCGTTGCTCTCCGCGCCCTCAACATCGTGGCTGATTTTATTTTTAAACTCTATAACCATGGTTGAGCCTACCATACCCTTATTGATCATAATGGTGTGGTCCTTGTCGGCATATTTCGACATATTCGAGAAAACGTTATCGACAATTCGCATCAGATTTTGAGGATCGGTGTTAACCACGCTTCCCTCCTCAATGCTTTTACCAAACTCAAAGAGTCTGATGTCGTATCCGCGCTCGCGCATAAGAAGAATATGCTCGGACAAGATCTGGTCGAACAGAGTGATTGCATCATATTCCTCAAGCTTCAGCATCTTGTCGGTATCTCCAAATAGCAGAGAGTATTTGAACATCTCGTCCGACAGCTGCTTAAGTCTTAAAGCGGTGCTCTCGGTAGCCGAAATATAGCTATCCATAGTTTCATCGCCCTCGTTATGCTCCTTCATCATCTCAATATATCCCATAATGATGGTCAGAGGTGTTCTGATGTCGTGGGAAATCGAGGTGATAAGCTCGGTATTCGCCTCTCTTGCCTCCTGCTCGCTCTTGATGTGGTCAAGCATGGTCTGTCGCATAGTTTCAACCTTTTTCGACAGGTTGGCGATCTCGTCAGCGCCCTCGCTGATAATCTCGTAATTCATATCGATTTCCGAAACGATGGTAATATCGCTCTCAAACCTCTTGATACGCTCGATAACTATTCGAATATAGCGCACGAGCATCAGCAGAAAAGTAAGGGCTGCCGCCATAATTCCTATGAAGTCAAGCGCCATAAAATATAGGTTCTCGGTATATTCGGTCAATGCAACGATAACGCTTCCATCGGACAAATGAAGTCTCATATATCCGTGAGATCTCGCCTCGGCAACAAGTCGATTTCTATCAATCGATTCGTCAATGCGCGCACCCGAATACTCGGTCAGCTTATCCTTCGCTCCGGGGGCAACCGCCTCGTTGTCGGCAGATGGTGTCTGATCCTCGCTACCCTGATATACAAGCAGATAAACGTATTGATTTTTTCTCACCCACTCGGCAAGCTCGTTGGAGGTGTCGAGCGTCAGATGATTAGAGAGAGCATAATTCTGAAGATCCTCAAAATATTCTGCTCGTCGCTTCGCCTGCATCTCATCACTAACGAAATATCTGTTGATAAAATAGGTTGAGGGAATGGTTATCACACCCCAGACCAATAAAGCAAGAAGGATACCGAGAACAAGGTTTCTCAAAAGACCGATGTATAGAGATTTATATTTCGGAATGCTGTAAAATTCCTTGTGATCAGTCAATTTGGTATCCCTTTCCCCACACCGTACGAATTATCTTCGGGTTTGAAGGGTCGTCCTCCAACTTTCTGCGAAGATTTAATATGTGCACGGTGACGGTGTTGTTCGATGAGGGAAGAGGCATCTCCTCCCATACGTTTTCGTAAAGAGTCCTGGAATCTACTACCTTTCCTCTGTTTTTTGCAAGGAAAATAAGCATATCCATTTCCTTATCGCGAACGTCAATGGACGTTCCGTTTTTAGTGACCTCGCGGCTCTCGGGCATAAGAACAACTCCGCCCCAAAGGCGAATAGCCTCGCCAACCGCAGTCTTTGCGCTATAAGTATTATATCGGCGTGTGAGCGCCTCTACCTTCATAAGCAGCTCGCGAGAGGAGAAAGGCTTCACGAGATAATCGTCGCCGCCGCCCGAATATGCCGCCTCCTTATCGCTGTCCAAGGACTTCGCAGTAAGAAAAAGCACTGGAAGTGTGGAAAATTCGCGAATTTTCTGTGTCGCCTCAATTCCGTTCATTGATGGCATCATAATATCCATAATGCACAGGTCGATTTCCCTATCCTCGCGAACCGCCTCGACAGCCTTCTGGCCATCCTGCGCCTCGATTATGCTGTATCCCGCGTTCTCAAGCAGAAGTTTTAAGACCTTTCTGATTTCTATTTCATCATCTGCAATAAGTATTTTCATAGAAAGCTTCTCCTTTGCATTTCTTTCACCATTTGGGTTGAGTGTATACTCTCCAATTATATTTATCCATTATAATTATATCATAGATAAAAAAATATTTCAATAACATAAAATGGATATTTTTTAAATCTATAAAAAAACTGTCGCAGACGTTTATCTGCGACAGTTGAAGCGGAATGATCCGCTGTATTTATTTTTGATTAATAATTCTCTTTTCTAACCTCGAAGAAGCTCTGGGGATGAGCACAAACAGGGCATGCACCGGGAGCCTTCTTGCCCATTACGAGGTGACCGCAGTTACGGCACTCCCACATGGTCATCTCGGACTTCTCAAATACCTGCTGAAGCTCGATGTTGGAAAGGAGCTTTCTGTATCTCTCCTCGTGAGCCTTCTCGATAGCTGCAACCATTCTGAACTGAGCAGCAAGAGCCTTGAAGCCCTCCTCCTCTGCTTCCTTTGCGAAGGTGTCATACATATCGGTCCACTCGTAGTTTTCGCCCTCTGCTGCTGCAAGAAGGTTAGCCGCGGTATCACCAAGTCCGCCAAGAGCCTTGAACCAAAGCTTTGCGTGTTCCTTTTCGTTGTTAGCAGTCTCCTCGAAAATAGCAGCGATCTGCTCATATCCTTCCTTCTTTGCTACGGATGCAAAGTAGGTGTACTTGTTTCTTGCCTGAGATTCGCCTGCGAAAGCGGTCATAAGATTCTGTTCTGTTTTGGATCCCTTAAGATTCATTCCTGAAATCTCCTTTATATAAATTTTTTTATTTTCATTTGCGGAGCTTTGCTCTACGTGATTATTATACCACGGTGGAAAGAAAAAAGTCAACACATTTTTTTGTGACTTGGTCACATAAACGGATGACAAAAAGCGACAGACCTAAAACGGCCTATCGCTCTGTATTTTAATTGAAGTATCCCTCTCTGTAAAGAAGCTCTGCGATAAGAACCGCGCCGCCTGCCGCGCCGCGAAGGGTGTTGTGGGAAAGGCCTACGAACTTATAGTCGTAAAGTGTGTCCTCACGGAGTCTGCCCGCGGTGATACCCATACCGCCGTAGATGTCGCGATCGAGTCTTGCCTGAGGACGGTTATCCTCCTCAAAGTAAGTGATAAACTGCTCGGGAGCAGATGGCAGACCGAGTGTCTGGGGCTTGCCCTGATAATCTTTCCACGCATCAAGGATTTCTTCCTTTGTGGGCTTGTTTTCAAACTTAACAAACACAGCCGCGGTATGACCGTCGGTCACCGGAACGCGAAGACACTGCGTAGTGATAACAGGGCTTGTAGCAGGAACGATCTTGCCATCCTCTACGCTTCCCCAAACGCGGAGAGGCTCCTTCTCACTCTTCTCTTCCTCGCCACCGATAAATGGAATGAGGTTATCAACCATCTCGGGCCACTCGTTAAAGGTCTTGCCCGCGCCACTAATAGCCTGATAGGTTGTAGCAACAACCTCCTTGATGCCGTACTTCATAAGAGGTGTAAGAAGAGGAACATAGGACTGAATAGAGCAGTTAGGCTTTACCGCTATAAATCCACGCTTTGTGCCAAGGCGCTTTCTCTGTGCCTCGATGACCTCAAGGTGAGAATCATTAATCTCGGGAATAACCATAGGAACGTCGGGAGTCCATCTGTTCGCAGAGTTGTTCGAAACAACAGGAATCTCCGCCTTTGCATATCTCTCCTCAAGAGCCTTGGTCTCTTCCTTGGACATAGCAACCGCACAGAACACAAAGTCAACGAGTTCGCCAACGCGCTGAACCTCGTCGGAGGAAATGATCTCCATATTGAGAATTCTCTCGGGACATGCCTCGGTCATCTTCCATCTGCCAAGAACGGCCTTGCCGTACTTCTGTCCTGCAGAGCGAGGGCTCGCCACAAGAGCTGTGATCTCAAAATAAGGATGCTCGTTTAAGAGCATTATAAATCTCTGGCCAACCATACCGGTCGCGCCGATAATACCGACCTTAAGTTTTTGCATAATTTGATCCTACCTATATCTAAAATATCTATTAAACTGTACTATTTTATCACAGAAATTTGAGTTAGTCAATGGCATTTTCATCAATTTTATAAAAAGCAACCAAAAAACAGGCCGCTTACCACACCTTTTTCAGACCTCATTGTTCAAAATAGCCAAAAAAATAAGCGTTTTTAGGTATATTTTACCAAAATAAAACTGTCGAAAATTGCAAAAAAGAGGCGTTTTATGAGTCGAAAAACAGCAAAATAATGAACATCTATTGACTTTTTGTTCACAATGTGTTAAAATGTCGAGGCTTACGTAAAATAAAAGACGGAGACTTTTTATGAGTACAACGCTTATTGAAAAAAAAGAAGACAAGGTCGTAAAAAAGGTCAGCAAGGAAGAAAAATACGAGGGTATTATCGAATATGACACCCCCGCCTACAAGCCTCGCAAGAAAAAACTTGGTGACAGATACGACGGCAGACGTCTCAGAACCCTGCCTCCTATGCACTACCTTGAGCCTTATCTTATGAAGGTAAGAGCGGATTCGCAGAACCAGTTTGATGCAGAAATAGATATTTCCAACGCCGAAAAGTATCTTGCGGAAAAGAAGAAAGAGGGCTATACAGATATGAGCCTTCTCCACATTATTCTCGCAGCATACGTAAGAGTAGTTTGCGAGCGTCCCGGTATTCACCGCTTTATCGCGGGACAGAAGATCTATCACAGAAACAAGATCGAGTGCCTTATGACTATCAAAAAGGACATGACTCTCGAATCTCCCGACACCTGTATCAAGGTTGAGTTCGATCCCCGTGATAACATCTACAACGTGTATAAGAAATTCCAAAAAACCGTTATTGAGGCAAAGAATGAGGACGGCGATTTTGAATCAATCGTAGGAAAGCTCGTTAAGCTTCCGGGCCTTATGCTTCGCTCGGCAATCGGAATTCTTCGTTTTCTCGATTATTTCGGCATGCTTCCCAAGGCATTGCACCAAATAAGCCCCTTCCACGGCTCTATGATCATCACATCTATGGGCTCGCTTGGTATTCCCGCAATCTATCACCACCTTTATGACTTCGGTCATCTTCCCATCTTCGTTTCTTATGGTAAGATGTTTACAAAAGAGGTTACCACCATTGATGGCGAGAAGGAAAACCACCACTTCGTTTCCTTTAAGGTTGTTACCGATGAGCGTATTTGTGACGGATTCTATTATGCCTCCGCATTCAAGCAGCTTATGCGTTATCTCAATCACCCCGAGGTTCTTGACATAACCCCCGAGACGGTTGTTGAGGACGTTGACTAATAATTTTATACCAAAAAATCGGCAGAGAGATCTGCCGATTTTTTATTTCTTTAAGCGACTAGATTTGAAGTAAACTTTAAGGCTTGTTAATAATGCTCACGTTCTCGGGATTGATGCCGGTAGTTTCGTAAACGATGGTAAGTATCTGTGCCGCCTCTGCCGCCTGAAGAGCCTCCGCGCTAACAATTACACTAACCGCATCCTCCGAGATTATAGCAACACAATCCTCAAATCCCTTTGCCTTGACAAGAGTTTCGATATTCGCCTCATTCTGAATATCAACGGCGATCTTCGAGATCTTCGCCTGCGCCTCCGCCTTTGCTTCCTCGCTTGACTCGGGGCTCTCGGTCACCATTTTGAGAACGTCAATCGCCTCGTCGCGCGCCTCCTTGCGATCAAGTGCGGTGGATGTGAAGTAGTCGTTTTCATCTGCGTCACCGACGGTGGTAGAGGTGTCGGAATAGTTATCATCCATATTATTATCACCAAAGCCAAGCGATGCGGTGGGATCGTAGAACCAACGGTAGTTAAGATAAACCGCAAGACCGATAAGCAGCGCCGCAGAGGCGATAACTATGCTTTTAGCAGTTCTGGTTTTAAAAAAGTTCTTAAGTTTTTCGATTTTCATTGTATGATTCTCCTTAAAAATTAGTTACTTGATAAATCCTATGCCGCTACTTCTCGGCATATTCCTCATTAAGCGAAAAGATTTCAACTCTGTTTGCCCCAATTCCGTAGAAGGAACATACTGCCTCTGTCAGATCGCGCCTCACTTTAACCGACTCCGCGCCCTCGCAAAGAATGAGCACCGCCGTAACCTCATTATCGCCGTAATTTATCATCACACGACACTCGCCAACTCCGTCAATCATGGAGCACATCTCCGAAAGACGCTCCTCCTCGCTTGTGTCGGTCTTTGTTTCACCCGAGCTTCCTATCAGTATAAATAGCAGACCCGCAAGCAGGAGCAAACCTATCATCAAGCTGTTTTTTGAGCCCTTCAAAAAATCGCGAAAGCCTCTATCCGATTTCAATTTCAACCTTACACTCCCCAATATTTATTTTATTTATATAGCTCTCTATCTCGCGATAATCCGAGAGCGCAGCCCCGCCCGAGAGAATAATACGTATTTTTTTAGCGCACATATTTTCAAAATCAAAGCCGTCGATATCAATTCGAATATTCTCTCTATCCAGCGAAAATTCCTCCGCCACCGCCTTGACAATTCCCTCCGCAAAGGCATCCTCAGCCACACTCTCGTATGAGTAGTCAGGCGTTTGAACGCTTGAATCAAAAATGCCGGAAAGGCTGTCCGGGTCAAAATTTTTCGCTAAGTCCGATAGCGGAGTAAGAATAACGTAAAGAATAATCACACCAAACACAAATCGCTGGGCAGATGAAAAGGTCTTGTGCGACAAAAGTCCGAGCACTCCGCTGATAAGACAGACGGCAAAAATCGCAATGGCGTATTCTCTCATAAAACAGCAACTCCAACCTTAATAAATAAAACGATCTGAAAAATGAAAACCATCGTGGTTATGGCATAATATGCGACCAAGGTATCGAGGGCAAACCTAAAGGAGGTGAAAATTCTGGAGGCAGCGGATGAGCCAATAAAATCCGAAATAATCAGACAAAGCGATAGCGCCAATCTATAAAGCAGAAGCATTACCAAAGGCGATAAAGCTAAAAAAATTATGACAGCAATCGCGCCACCGCCGATAATTCCCTTGGCATAGGATAATCCCGAAGCGAGGGTCGAGAGCGCAGACGCGACCGTAGAGCCCACAACGGGAATTAAACCGGAAGCCATATAACGCGCTGTGCGGATAGAAGCGCTGTCAGTCGCCGAGGAAATAATAGTCTGCAAGGATAAAGCGCCCGTTAGTATAGCGGTCAGAATACCGATAAACCAATTAAAAGTGCTCTTAATACCCTTGCTGACCGACAAAACACCTTCTCCGCCAAAGGGAGAAACAAGGCTCATCGCAAGACCGAAGGAGGAGATTGCAGTAATAACGCTGCCGCCAATACCGCCAATCAGTGAAAGTGCCGCATACATTCCTCCGGCCTGCACCGAAGCGGTAGAAATTCCACCGCCCGCCGCGTTTATTGCAGCAGTTATTGGTATGAGAGCGCCAAAAAAATCGCAAATGCGCTCACAGGAGTTTTGTACAGAATCGAAAAGAGGCTTTAAAACCCCGAAAATCAACAGAGAAACCACCGACGATACGACCGTCTCGACCGACCGCGACATATCAGAGGGGCAGAGCGAGGATAGGCAAATCAGGGCAAGAGAGCCTATAAGCACGAGAAAGAAGGAAACAATCTCTCCCTTCCCGTCGCTCATAATCGCTATAATCTCGCTCAAAAGCCCTTTCGGACTTGCTATTTCGATAAGATCTCCGATATCCAAGGTTATTTCCGAATACTCCGGCGGAAGCACATTTTCAAAGTCGGAAATATAGTTGTCCACGCCCTCTTCGGCGGATACCGGAACACAAAAAATGAAAAATATGACAACTATTGTTAGCAAATATATGTACTTTTTCATCCTAAAAGCTCCAATCCAAGAGCAATTGTTTTTTCAAAATACGGCAAAGCCAAAACAAAAATTTCTATTTTTCCAACCATCTGCACCACAGAGGCAATATTGCTCTCACCAAGCGATGTGCAAATATCCGAGGTAAATCCAAAAATATACCCAAGACCCACCGCACGCACGGCAGTATCCGCCGCTTCACTAATTTTCGCCTTACTTGCGAGACCGCCAAAGGATGAGAGAATGCTCGACAAAGGCTCAATTCCCATAATAATCAGTACTATCAAGCAAAAAGTGGAGAAAAGAACCTTTGATTTGAAGCCGAACTCCTTTAAAATCAACGCCAACACCACCGAAATCAGCGCAACGGCACATATTTTCGATGTCATAATCCAAACGCCGACCGGAGAGTGCTTATGAGATGCCCTACCCTCTCGGCTATCAATATCAGAATAACCACCATCCCGGCAAGTGACACTACGGTGGACTGATCCTCCTTACCCGCCTTCG
The DNA here is from genome assembly GCA_045654725.1 of Eubacteriales bacterium. Classification (GTDB taxonomy): domain Bacteria; phylum Bacillota; class Clostridia; order Oscillospirales; family CAG-272; genus UBA1740. The sequence goes on along the minus strand of JAZONX010000039.1, from coordinate 6,167 downwards.
ACATTATCTGACAGACGACCGTAATAATCATTCCCACTCCGGCAACCTTTAAAATAAGATCAACATCCATACTTTTTCCTTCTTTTTTCTGTATTTTGTCGCATTTTCTGCTATACGTTTGGTCGTTTTTTTAGATAACGAGTATCACCACCGACAATCCGCCCCCAAGTAGGAGAGCACGCACTACCTTGACGTTTTTCTCAAGCTCCAGAACCTCTTTTTCAAGAGTCTCGCCGAGACGCACGCGATACTCGCTAACCCTTTTCAGCTCACTGTCTTTGTACTCCCTACCAAAGTCCAAAAAGAATTTTTCCAGCACATCTTTTTGCTCTGTGGAAAGAGCAAGCCTTGATTTGCATCTTGAGAAGGCTTTTCCGGGGTGCTCGCCATCCCGAAGCATTTGTAAAAATCCACAAGACTCGAGCTTATCACAGGAAAATCCATTCCACAATCCGGAGCCAAAGCTCAAATATTTCGAAATCCCTCCCCCAATATACTCAAGCAAGGAGTGAAATCCACGAAGCTCATCAAGACGTCTTCTCGCAAAAACGGAATATTCTCTCGCAATAAAAAAAACTGCAACCAGCACCGCAACTGCACCGCACAAACGAAGATAGCTTGTCATAATTTGTCCACCCGAAGCTTATATTTTACGCCCTCTCTTGAAATTCCAAGAAAACTCTCAAACGCCGAACACTCAAAAAGCGAGCGCAAGGATGCCTTTTTGGTTACTTCGTCATAAGAGGATGCATGAACGGTGGCTATAATCGGCACGCCGCATCTTACCACGTCAACTATTGAGAGCGCGTCATCGGCGCCAATTTCATCAATCATTATCAGCTCGGCAGACATTGTTCTTGTAGCTATTTCAATTCCCTCGCGCCGCTTATATCCGCGAAGCAGATCAACTCGACAACCGATGTAATCCTCGCACCGAAACTCCAATCGCTCGTCCACTACGGCCACACGAAGTGGATTTTTGCCGCTACCAATACTCCTCGCAAGGCTGCGAAGAGCCGTTGTCTTTCCAACACCGGGAGGCGAATAAATCAACATTCCGGAGCCTATCCCTTCACAAAACACCGAATAAAGCTCCTCGGAAAATGCACACTCTCCACTTGGGATACGAAAATTCAGCGAGGAGATATTCGACACGCCAACCATCCTGCCATCCTCATATCCCGTCGAGCCGCACACACCAACGCGAATTCCACCCGCGAGGCTGATATATCCCGAAGCGATACTGTCGCGATGAGCATATAAAGCACCTTGCATAAGATTTTGCAATAAAACCTCCATGCCGCTAGCGTCAATTTCCGACCGAAGCGGAATTCTCTCTCCTAAAACATTGATCTCCGAGATTCCAAATTGTCTCACGGATATTTCTCTAATACCCGACATTCCTCCTCGACGGCTCCTTGCAATACGTTCAATTTCTTCCGCAAAAGCAGTCGGCAAAAGCCCTGTCACTATCTCTGCCGCAGGACTTTCCCGCAGTTTTAACATCATTATTTTCCCCTTCCGTTTTGTATAAATATGGTAAAACTTGTCAAAATACTTGACTTTAACACTTTTCTGTGGTAAAATGTAGCCGAAAATAAGTATTGGAAGAACTCTTCCGAAAGAAAGGTTTAGCTGCGTATGAAATCAACAGGTATCGTAAGAAATATTGACGAGCTTGGCCGTGTGGTCGTTCCTAAGGAAATTCGCAAGAAGCTCGGCATTTCCAACACAGATCCGGTAGAGATTTACGTTGAGGGCAACAAAATTATTCTCGAAAAATACCTTCCCGTTTGCCATTTCTGTGGCAGCAGCGACTCTCTGCGCGAGTACAAGGACAAGAACATTTGTCTTTCCTGCATCGAAGAACTTAAAAAATAAGCGCCTCTTCCCGTGAAAGAATTCACTTTCGCGGGATATTTTTGTGACAAAGTAATAAATTATAATACATGCACTTGATTTTCGCGAAACTTTATGTTACAATATATGCGGCAAAGTTTTGAAAAATAATAAATTCGAAAGGATTTTTTGGAAATGAAAATTGTAACTTTTGGTGAGCTTATGCTCCGTCTTCAGCCCTACAACTATGAAAGATTCGTTCAGTGCGACCACGTTGAATTCACCTTCGGCGGCGGCGAGGCTAACGTTGCTGTTTCTCTCGCAAACTATGGTATGGACGTAGCTTTCGTTACCAAGCTTCCCACACACGCAATAGGTCAGTCTGCGGTTAACAGCCTCAGAAGATACGGTGTTGACACCTCTATGATCGTTCGCGGCGGCGACAGAGTTGGTATCTACTTCAACGAGAAGGGTGCTTCTCAGCGTGGTTCTGTTTGTATCTACGACAGAGCTAATTCCGCTATTGCAAAGGCTACCACAGCAGACTTCAACTGGGACGCTATCTTCGAGGGCGTTAACTGGTTCCACTTCACAGGTATCACTCCCGCGCTCGGCGCAAATGTTGTTGAGATCTGTAAGGAGGCTTGTAAGGCGGCTAAGGCAAGAGGCATCAAAATCTCCTGCGACCTTAACTACAGAGGCAAGCTCTGGACAAGAGATCAGGCTCGCGAGGCTATGACCGAGCTCTGTCAGTACGTTGACGTTTGCATCTCCAATGAGGAAGACGCAAAGGACGTATTCGGCATCGAGGCAGAGGCTACCGACATCTACGGCGGCAAGCTTAACCACGAGGGCTACAAGTCTGTTGCAAAGCAGCTCGCTGACAAGTTCGGCTTCGAGTACGTTGCAATCACTCTCCGTGAGAGCCGCAGCGCATTTGATAACGGCTGGTCCGCAATGCTCTACAACGTAGCAAACGATGAGTATTGCTTCTCCAAGAAGTACGATCTCCACATCATCGACCGTGTAGGCGGCGGCGACTCCTTCGGTGGCGGTCTTATCTACTCTCTTCTCAGCGGCAAGAACACTCAGGCTGCTGTTGAGTTTGCAGTTGCAGCATCTGCTCTCAAGCACTCTATCGAGGGTGACTACAACATGGTTACCGTTGCAGAGGTTGAGAAGCTTGCAGGCGGCGACGGCTCGGGCAGAATTCAGAGATAATCTATAAAAATGTAAAAAAGCGGAGCATCTTGCTCCGCTTTTTTGTTGCTTCGGACATACTTTATATTGACAGATAAAATTTATTGTGGTATAATTTGTATATCCTAAAGAAAGGAAAATTTACAATGAAAGCGTTATTTACTTTTATCCTCGTTTTATTCCTTATCCTCGTTATGGTTGTCGGCGGCGTGGCTGCTATCCTTTATGTCTCATTCTTTAATATTCAGCCTGCAGAATACAGCTTCCTTAACGACGAGAGCGAAATTGTTTCCATCGAATGTGCGAAATTCACATTTACTTCCGAGGGTCTTGTTCCCGATAAGGTTGGCGTTGTATTCGACAAAGAAAACTTCATGAAGGACCTCAAGGCAATTGATTGTCACACCGGCATTTCAATCAGCAAATTTACCGACGTTATCAACGGCAAGGCGATGAACGGCGTCGTTATCAATTACGCTGACGGAAGCTTCGACTTTATCACACCCTACATCTGCATCAACTCCACCTACAATCCTCAGGGCGTTGTAGACCTTCTTAACACCAAGGTTTACGGCTTTGACGAGGTTAAGTTTGCAGAGCTTGTTGATAAGTATGGCATTGAAATTCCCGAGGAGCTTTTAGAAAACCTCGAGGATATCGAGGATTACCTCGAAGAGCATCCCGAGCTTATTCCCCAGAGCTAATAAAACCATTTTTAAAAAGCGAGGAAAATTTCCTCGCTTTTTTGTCATCTGAAAAGCGGACGAATCTGTCGCCCCTCGCGCATAGCAGAAAGCACCTCCGACACACGCGAAAAGTCCGCCACAAGCGAGTGAGGTTTTCCATCCGGGTCATCCTGACGCATCGGCACAAAATAGACCGACTTCCGATTTATCAGCCTCGCGATATTTTCAAGATTTTGTGAGAGCGCATCGTTAGATGCAAGGGCGATAAGCAACGGTCGATCACAACGCAAATGAGCCTTTGCCGCCATAGTGACCGACGAATCTGTTATCCCCCTGGCAATTTTCGCGAGTGTGTTACCCGTGCAGGGGCAGATTATCAACGCTTCAAGCGGAGATTTTGGACCAAGAGGCTCTGCGTCGACTATGGTGTGTATTGCCTTTCGTCCGCAAATCTCCTCAACCTGTGTGCGAAACTCTTTCGAATCATAAAATCTTGTGCTTGTGGAATAGGCGCGCTCGCTGATTATCGGTTGGATATCCTCGCCTCCAGAAGCAAGAGAGCGAAGGACCGAAAGCGAGGAAGAAAAGCTACAAAACGATCCGCAAATAGCATAACCAATCATCCCTACCCCTCCCGAAGAAAACGAACAATCGCCTCTGCATAGAGCCTACCGGCCGTATGCGGATACATAACGTCGGGGATTGAAGAAAGCTTTGTCAACCGACTTGTCTGCTCGAAAATGCTTCCGCTCGCAAGATCGACGATGTCAATGGTTGATGGCAATTTTGACTCATCTATCTGCCTGGCAGGCGCGGTATTGACAAGCACGTCGATGTCCGAAAAATCGGTGTCTTCGCCCAAAACCACGGCACTAATCCCTGCCTCTCCAAGTTCAATCGCAACGCTCCGCCTAGTGGTGTAAACCGTAACTTTTGCACCAAAAAGCAGGCAAAGACGAATCATTTCCCTACCAATTCTGCCATATCCGACAACGCCAATATTCAAATCAGCAAGGTCGCGTGTGCTATTAGTGAGCAGATAGCCCATTGCCCCGTTTGCGCTGATACGAGCGTTTTCAAGAAGAAATTCCTCATTTTTTGCGGCATCAAAAACCTTTGCTCCTGACTTTTCAGCTTCCGCCACCAGTAAATCGGGTATATTGTAGCCGACAACCGTAGTGTCAGCCCTAAAAAGCGAACGTATAGACAGAAGAGTCTGGTCGGTACCGCTAATGTATATATTATCTCTTGTAGTCGGTATGGGGAGAAGAATTACAAGACCGCCGTAGAGGTCGGACTCATTCCGCAGCAGTCTCTCGCACTCGCGCATCCGCCTCCCCGCGCCGAATGATCGAATTTCCATATTTTTTCCTTTGCAAAGCTTGAGTTGTGCAATATGTGCACATTTTTATTATATTCATCTATCATTATTAAAGTGAATAAAAAGAGAAAAAGACCGCCGAAGCGGTCTTTTTGTTAATTATAGTTGTCATTTAACCTTATTTTACGTTAATCCCCTGCTCTGCGAAAGCCTTTGTGATAGCTTCGATTGCGGGAGTGAGTTCCTGCTTTGTAAGAGTTCTCTCGCGGGAGAGGAATGCAAAGCGAAGGGTCACTGCATAGGAACCGTCCTCGGCAGTGTAGATGTCCTTAAGCCACATATCCGAGAGAATCTCGCCTGCGGCAGACTTTGCAGACTTTACAAGTTCACCAAAGATGAGACCTGCGGGATCGGTTGCGAAGGTAACGTCAATCTCGATTGCGGGGAACTTCGAGGGTTCGGTGTACTTAAGCGCTCCAACCTTGGTGTCAGCGAAGCTCTCGGTCTTGATCTCGAAGAACGCAACCGCACACTTCTTATCAATGTTCTCGGTAACTGTGGGATGAGGAACGGCAACGTAACCGATCTTGGCACCGTCAACAATGATGTCAAAAGAGTTCACTGGATGCTCAAAATCATAGTCGGGATCTGCGTGAGCAAACTCGGGTGTCTTGTGAAGAATATCGCGCACAAGCTCGGTTGCAGCGTCAACCGCGTTAAGGAAGAGCGCCTCCTCGCTACGGCTCTTAGAATAGAGAACAACGCCAAGCTTGTTCTGCTCGTTGCACTCGCCATTCTCGCGAAGGCCCTCAACTGTGTGACCGATTTCGAAGATGCCGAAATCATCCGCATAAGCGCGGTTCTCCTTTGCGAAGGCAAGGAGTGTGGGGATCATAGAGCGACGAATGATTGCGTGATCGGGAGTCTGGGCATTGATTATTCTAACGTTTTCGGGAGTTGAAATGCCGAGCTCGTCATTCTTTTTAATATCAGACCAGATGTAGGAGTGTACCTCATGAAGGCGATAGCTCTTTACAAGCAGATCCTTCATTCTGTCCTCCTCAGACTTTAGTATCTCCTTGCGAACAGGGAGAATGGGACTCTCTGCAGTGAAGATCTCA
>JAZONX010000038.1:0-3926 GCA_045654725.1 Eubacteriales bacterium | reverse complement strand
GATGCGGAATGTACTACGTAAACGTTCGTTGGCCCGGCGGTATGCTTACCAACTTCAACACCATTCGTAAGTCTATCAGACGTCTCAAGGAGCTTGAGAAGATGCAGGCTGACGGTACCTTCGATCTTCTCCCCAAGAAGGAAGTTGCTAAGAAGATCAAGGAGATCGAGGATCTTGAGAAGTCCTACGGCGGTATCAAGGATATGGAGACCCTTCCTTCCTGCGTATTCATCGTAGACACTCGCAAGGAGCGTAACGCAGTTCTCGAGGCAAAGAAGCTTGGCATTCCCGTAGTTGCAATCGTTGACACCAACTGCGATCCCGACGATGCAGATTGCATCATCCCCGGTAACGACGACGCTATCCGCGCTATTAAGCTTATCGCAGGCGCACTTGCAAACGCAGTTATCGAGGCACACGGCGGCGTTCAGGAAGAGCCCGCAGCAGAGGCTGAGGCTGTTGAAGAAGCAGCAGAGTAATTTTTCGTAAATTAAAGATTTAAGGAGAATAGAAAAATGGCATTTACCGCTAAAGACGTTGCTGAACTTAGAAAGCAGACCGGCTGTGGTATGATGGACTGCAAGAAGGCTCTTGTTGAGTCTGATGGCGACTTCGAGGCTGCAGTAAAGTATCTTCGTGAGAAGGGTATGGCTGCTACCGCAAAGAAGGCTGATCGTATCGCTGCAGAGGGTATCGTTGATATTATGACTATCGACAACACCACCGCAATCGTAGAGGTTAACTCCGAGACCGACTTCGTTGCAAAGAACGCAACCTTCCAGGAGTTCGTTAAGGATATTCTTAAGACTATCATCGCTAACAAGCCTGCAAACGTTGAGGAGCTTCTTGCTTCTAACTATGTAGGTGGCGGCGTTGTTTCCGAGGCTCTCGCTGAGCAGATCTACAAGATCGGTGAGAAGCTTTCCATTCGTCGTTTCCAGATCGTAGAGGGCGTTGTTTCCTCTTACATTCACGGCATGGGTGCAACAGGCGTTGTTGTTTCCTTCGATACCGACCTTGCTGATAAGGACGGCTTCAAGGAGTGCGCAAAGAACGTTGCTCTTCAGACCGCTGCTATGGAAGTTAAGTATCTTGACAAGGAGTCCGTTCCCGCTTCTGTTCTTGCAGAGGAGGAGAACATCCTTATCAACCAGATGAAGGAAGACCCCAAGATGGCTAACAAGCCCGAGGCTGTTCTTGCTAACATCGTTAAGGGCAGACTTGGTAAGTTCTATGAGAACAACTGTCTTCTTGAGCAGGCTTACGTAAAGGACGACTCCATGTCCGTTGGTAAGTACGTTGCTTCTGTTGCCAAGGAGATCGGCGGCTCTATCAAGGTTACCGGCTATGTTCGTTTCGACAAGGGTGCTGGTATCGAGAAGAGAGAAGAGGATTACGGCGCAGAGATCGCAAAGATGATTAACGGCTAATCATTACTCTAAATATTCAACACCGCTTCGAAAGAGGCGGTGTTTTTTTGCCTTCCCCTTGAGGGGAAGGTGGCAGACGTAGTCTGACGGATGAGGTGTACAAAGGAGCCGCGCGGCTCTATCAAGGTGTGCGCAAAGAAAACGATTTTGCGGCACTTAAATCGGCTAATATTTCGATATGCTTTAGAGATGCGTCTTGGAATATACTTATATTCCCGCACCACATCTCTGCGCCTATCAAAATATTATCTCGCTTAAAGCACTCGCCACCTCATTTTTCTTTGCTTCGGCTACGTCGTTTCGACAAGGGTGCTGGTATCGAGAAGAGAGAAGAGGATTACGGCGCAGAGATCGCAAAGATGATCCAGGGCTAATTCTGTTGACTTGATTCAAGCATAACCAAAAAGAAGGTGCAGAGATGCGCCTTCTTTTTTATCGCCGACCTGCGCTCGCAGTATGTAAATACAGCTTCGCTGCAAGAACGACGATTTCTGTCTTGACTGAAGCCAACAGCAATTATTGACTTTGTTTTTTCCTTATGATATAATGTAAAAAAAGGAGGTCACCCGATGAAACTCGTATTGATAGTCGGCAGTGGTGCCGTTGGCAAGATGACCGTCGGTCAGGAGCTTATGAAGATAACCGGACTGCGTCTTTTTCATAATCATATGATGATTGAACCGGTGATTGACGTTTTTGGTTACTTCCACGGTGAGGTTATACAAAAGCTTCGTGAAATTGTCTTTGAGGAATTTCTCAAAACCGACAACGATGGTATGATTTTTACCGTTATGTGGGCGTTTGATATGCCTTCCGACCGTGAATACGTAATGAATGTTGCCTCAAAATTCGACGAGGTTTATTGCGTAGAGCTTATTGCCGACCAATCTGTTCGCCTTGAGCGTAACAGAACCGAAAATCGCCTCAAAAACAAGGCGTCAAAGCGCGATCTTGCCGCATCCGAGCAAAGAGTTCTGAACGAAGATGCAAATCATAGGCTTGTAAGTCTGCCCAGTGAGATTCCTTTCGAAAATTATCTTCGTATCGACAACACTAATCTTCCGCCCTACGAAGTAGCAAAAATAATTAAGGAAGAGTTTCTACTCTAACAAAAAACACCGCTTCATTTGAGGCGGTGTTTCTATTTTTTTATGTATTAAAGAAAGAAAGCAAGGATAACGTAAACAAGAATACCTACAGGAATAGCAAAAAGGAGAAGAAGAAGACCGAGCGCTATTCTGTTCCATAATTTGGACTTGAAGAAGCCTGTGGAGTCATCATCCAAAAGCTCTTTCTTTTTTCTTTTAGCCTTTTCTTTCTTTGGCTTTTTAACCTTTGGTGTGCGGACCTTTACCTTTACAGGCTCTTTCACGGGAGCAACGGTAATTTCAGGCTCTTCGATCGAAGGTTCTTCAATTTTAGGCCCTTCGATCTCGGGTTCATCAATCACAGGCTCCTCGATCTCGTGTTCCTCTGTCGCAGGATCCTCAATCACAGCCTCCTCAATTTCGTGTTCTTCGATCGAAGGTTCTTCAATTTCAGCTTCCTCTACTTCAGTTTCCTCAATCTTAGATTCTTCGATTACCGATTCTTCGATTTCGGGCTCTTCGATCACAGGGGTGTCAAGAACCGCTTCGGTTTCGTTTATTTCCTTTTCGAGTAATTTGTTTTCCATAGCTTATCTCCGAAAATTCAAATTTATCTTACCTTTATATTTTATCATAGATTTTTCCTCAAGTCAAGATAAATATAAAAATGCCCTTGAAAACTCCTATGAATTATGCTAAAATAGGAGTAAAATCATCATTGGCGGTGAAAAAATGAGTAAAAATAATAAAATTGGCGTTGAAATAGAGCGAAAGTATATAATAAAAATGCCCGATTTCTCCACCATTTCCGCGCAGGATTGCTACACCAGGAGCGAGATTTTGCAAATTTATCTGCCATCGGCAGGTAGCGAAACGCATCGAATTCGCCGTCGTATTTTCGATGATAAAACCGTTTACACCGAAACAAGGAAAATCCGTCTTGACAAAATGTCCGCCACCGAGATTGAGGGCGAAATCGGTGAGGAAGAGTTCGATTTTTTCGCTAAAAATCCTCTCACCGGCTACACTCCCATTGAAAAGACTCGTCATACCTTTATCTATCGCGGTCAGCTTTTTGAAATTGACGTTTACCCGCAATGGATAAATACTGCAATAATGGAAACCGAGCTACCCGATAGAGAGAAGCTTGTTGATTTTCCCGAATTTATTGAGATTATCTGCGAGGTGACAGGCGACAAATCATATAGCAACGCAGGAATGTCAAGAAAATTCCCCTCTGAGCTTTAATAAAAAACGGTCGGTAATATGAACTGAACCCAAGGCAATAGACACGAAATAAAAAAACATTTCATAGAATAGCTTTGATTTGCTCTTAAAAGCTCGTTATTTCTTGAAACTGACATCGTTTCTCATACGGTGTCAGTTTTGTTTTTAGTTGAATACGTTC
>JAZONX010000037.1:0-20312 GCA_045654725.1 Eubacteriales bacterium | reverse complement strand
TCGATACAGAAGCTATTACTACGATAGAGAGACCAAGCTTTACTACTTAAAGTCAAGGTACTATAATCCTGAGTGGCGTAGATTTATCTCGCCAGATAGCACTAATTATCTTGATCCCGAAAGCATAAACGGTCTTAATCTGTATGCTTACTGCAACAATGATCCGGTGAATTATTGCGATCCAAGTGGGCATTTGGCATTCTTCATATTAACTGCAATTGCTGGAGCGATTATTGGAGCAGGAATCACAGCAGCAATAGATTACATACCAGACAAAGAATTTGATTTGCATTGGGGCTGGTATGCTTTAGGGGCTGGTGTTGGAGCAGTCGTAGGAGCTGGAATAGGTATGGCTGTATCTTATTATGCAACCGGCAGTATCGCAGCATCTACGAAGCATGTTATGAGTGGACTTTTCGGAAAGACCTCTTTCTATAGGACGATGTCTGCAGACGATTATGCTACATTGCAATCAACTGGTAAAATACCGCACACCAAGGAGACATTTATCTCTCCAAATGCGACATATGCCAGCAAGTATAATGGAGTTACCGTTAATTTTACCGTCCGAAATAGAACTGTAAACTGGCTAACCAAAGTAGGTGTTCGCGATACCTCTGCTTTAGTAAGTAGCACTTATCCCTCAATGCCTCTTGTTTCTAAGGGGTGGACGACCGCGAATGCCTTTTTCAAGGCTGAGAGTGGAGTCATAAATATCGGTCTAGGTGTCGGAACGGCGTGGGAAATATTCAACAAAGGCATTCTATCTTTTGGTTTGCTTTAGGAGTGATTATATGACATCAGTACAGTTAAGTTTATTTATTCAGAGGTTCATTAATGATCCCCAAAAATATAATGGTGTAGAACCACAAAGAATTAAGGCGGAGAATGATTGCAATTTTTGCAAAGCACTTTTTGGACATAAAGAAGTAAATTATGCATATGTGATGGATTTGTTAAACGGCTCTATTTCCACAAAAAATGAGCTAGAACTGGATCTAATTTTGATGCTTTTATCACACTTCCATTGTGTAAGTCATTATTGCGTCATATTAGCCCCACTGCTCATTCAGCCGTGGCATCATTTACACGATAGAATTGCGAGCATGTTGGAATATGATGCCGACGAACGAATAATTGAAATTTTACGTCAAGCAGCTGTGTATCGATGTGGCAACTTGGAATATGAAAGTGATTATTGCGAGTTTAACAGAAAATGCTTGTTTGCATTGGCAAAAATTGGCACTCAAGATGCAATCAAATCTATAAAAGATGTATCCGATGTAGATAATCCGATTATTGCTAATCATGCGCTTAAGATTATGAAACAATTTAACTTAACATAATTTTAAGGTCAAACTAAATATTATTCTTTGAGGATGCCGCTTTGTGCGGCATCCTTTTTCATTTGGTCAGTTAGTTCGCGAAAACAATAAGGCACTTGAAAAAACTTTGTTTACTGTCATTTTAGGTAGCTCGCTTTTTATAAGCGGAATTGTGGGTTTTGTTTGCGCGAAAATACATTATATTATTAAAATAATAAAAGTTTTTAAAAATCCCTTGACAAACTCGGCTTTTTCGGTTATAATGTATTCTGCTTTCGTATGAATACGCGAAAATGGGACCTGCAAAAGTCCCGACGTTAATAAAAATTCACAAGGAGGTGCGAGTCATGAAGAGAACATACCAGCCCAAGAAGAGACAGAGAAAAAAGGAACATGGCTTCAGAAAGAGAATGGCTACCGCTAACGGCAGAAAAGTTCTTAAGAGAAGACGCGCCAAGGGTAGAGCTAAGCTCACCTATTAATTAAAGGTCTGTTTTTGACCTGATCGTCACGGACGATCCAGAAATCCTCCGATAAAGTGCGCTATGACATTTATCGGAGGATTTTACTAATTAAAGCATATTAGAAGGGAGTACAGATATGAAATTTGTCGCTATCAAGGAAAATCATCTGTATTCCAAAGCGTATTCGAAGGGCAAGAGAGCAGTGACGTCGGCTCTCGCCGTCTACGTATTACCTGATTATGCCGCAAAGCGGCTGGCGAAAGCACATCCCGAAAAGAGGGTGGTAAACCGTATCGGTCTTACCACGTCAACAAAGCTTGGAGGCGCGGTGGTTAGAAGCCGTTGCCGACGCATATTGCGTGAAGGACTTAGGGCTCTCGAGCAGGAGAAGCCCCTGAAATGTGGCTATTTAATCGTTATTGCAGCACGCAGCGCATCGGTAAACCTCAAAAGCACAGAGATCAAGCAGCAGCTTGACGTAGCATTCACGAAGCTCGGTATGTATGCCGAAAACTGACGCCTATGAAGCACGTAATGATATGGCTTATAGGCCTTTACAGAAAATTCATCTCACCAATAAAACCGCCCTGCTGCAGGTTTACACCAACCTGTTCCGCCTATGCCATTGAGGCATTTTCTAAACGTGGCTTTTTTGCAGGTCTTATCCTAACCGTTTGGCGTATTCTTCGTTGCAACCCTTTCGCTAGGGGTGGATACGATCCCGTGCCCGACAAAGGATTTAAGAGCTATTCAAAACGCAGGGAAAACCCGTGTGAGAACGACGAACACGATCATTCCGAAACGATCGAAAAAGAAAAGGAAAACTAAAAATGTTAGACGCAATTCGTACGTTTGTTGGATCAATGTTATATTGGTTCAGTAGTCTGTTCGGCGGACAGTACGTCCTCGGACTTTTACTCTATGCGCTCGTTTTCAAGCTTCTGTTTCTTCCCTTCTCTATCAAGCAGCAGAAGAATCAGATCAAAATGGCGCGACTCACCCCTAAAATCGAACTTATTAAAGCAAAATATAGAGGAAGAACAGATCAGCCTACTATGCAGAAGCAGCAGCAGGAGATCATGGAGCTTCAGCAGAAGGAAGGCTACAGCCCCCTTTCCGGTTGTCTTCCCCTTCTCCTTCAGCTCCCTGTAATTATGTTCCTTTATAATATTATTACAAAGCCCCTTTCCTACATCTGCGGACTTTCCGGAGATGAGATCAACTCAATTAAATCTATTATCGGTTCCACCGAGAGCACAGAAATCGGTCTTGCAGGCGCAATCATCGACCACGGCAAGACAGGTCTTGAGGCATTCTCCGAGCAGCTCGACAGACTCCCCGGTCTTGAAATTCTCGGCGCAAAGCTGACCACCACACCTTGGGCATCACTTCAGGGCGAATTCTCCTGGTTGTTCTTCATTCCTATCGTTGCGGCGGCTCTTACATGGCTCTCTATGTGGCTCACCCGTAAGTGGAACGCTAATCCCGCAACCAGCGAGCAGAACGCGCAGATGAACTCCTCCATGAAGATGATGGACATCATGATGCCCGGTATGACGCTCTTTATGGCATACCCCCTCTCCGCACTTATGGGTATTTACTGGATCTACCAGTCTGCACTCGGTATTCTCCAGACCTTCATTCTCTCCCGTGCTATGCCTCTTCCCAAGTACACCGAGGAGGATCTTAAGGAGATGAAGAGAGCACAGAAGGAAGCCGAAAAGGCAGCGAGAAACGCGGCAAAGACAGCACCTAAGTACCGTTCTCTACACTACATCGACGACGAGGACTACGACACACTCCCCGAGCTTGAATCCGACGGCAAGTCCGATAAGAGCAAAGGATCTATGGACATTAACGATATTTAAGATTTACGAAAGAAGTTTACAATATGATTAAAGAAGTTACAGCTGTCGGCAAGGATATTCTTGAAGCCAAGGAAAATGCTCGTGTGGCACTTGGCGCAGGTGAGCTTGACGACGTACAATTTGAAATAATTGATGCAGGAAGCAAGGGCATCTTCGGCATTATTGGTGTAAGACCCGCAAAGGTAAGAGCCTACATTGAGCTTCCCGAGCAGCAGGAAAAGAAACACAGAGATCGCCCCAGAAGAGAAAACAAGCAGGGCGAAAAGAAGCATGAAAACAAGCCCCAGCAGAAGCAGCCTAAGGCAAAGAAGCCCGCTGAAAAGAAGGCAGAAGCCACCAAGAATTCTGCTCCCAAGAGCGCTCCCAAGGGCGAGGTTATTCCCGAGGCAGAGCTTAAGATGGAGCGCCGTTTCGTTGAGGACGGCGAGGATATGTCCTTCGACTTCGTTAAGACTGTTATCGCTGATATCGGTCTTTCCGCAGAAGCAGAGCTTTACTCCTGCGAGGACGGAACAAGAAGAATCGCTATCGTAGGCGATGATGCATCCGCACTTATCGGTCACCACGGTGACACTCTCGACGCGCTTCAGTATCTCGCAAATCTTGCATCCGCGAGAAAGAATATCAGAGGCGAGCGCGACAAGAGCCGCGTTACTATCGACATCGAGGGATACAGAAAGAAGAGAGAAGAAACACTCCGCGCGCTTGCTCGCAGAATGGCAGCAAAGGCTCTCCGCAACAGAAGAAGCGTTATGCTCGAGCCTATGAGCGCGTACGAGAGAAGAATTATCCACTCCGAAATTCAGGGTATTGAGGGTGTTTCCACCAACTCTATCGGCTCTGACAACAATAGAAAAATCGTAATCTTCCTTACCGACAAGAAGCCTCAGGAGCTCTTTGAGGAGAACGAGGCAGCTGCAGTAGAGGAAAACGCAGAGGCATAATGAATAATCTGACGCATGTAATTGCGGCGGTTTCGACCCCACCCGGAAAGGGTGGGGTTGCCATTATCCGAATGTCGGGTGACGGCGCATTTGAAATTGCCGAGAGAGTATTTTTTCCTGCATCGGGCAAAAAATTCTCCGAATGTAAGCCCAGAATGCAGATTTACGGACATATCATCGAGGACGGCGAGATAATAGACGACGTGCTTGTGACACGCTTCCCCGCTCCTCACTCCTACACGGGAGAGGATACCGTAGAAATCGGCTGTCACGGCGGTATTTTAGTCACGAGGACGGTGCTTGAGGCACTCTATCGTGCAGGTGCTGTGGCGGCAACGGCAGGCGAGTTCACCCGTCGAGCCTTCATAAACGGCAGACTAAGTCTTACCGAGGCAGAGGCGATAGCCGATCTTCTTGAAGCCAAATCCCGCGAGCAGATAAGACTCTCAAGCGATAGCTCGAGAAGCAGACTTACAGAACGAATCTCGGCAATCCGAGGCTCTCTCGTTGGACTTATGAGCTCAATTTACGCTAGAATTGATTATCCTGACGAGGATCTTGGCGATTTTTCCGACGAAGAGGTTCTTACTAATCTATATAATATAAAGGAAGATTGTGAGAGACTTCTCGCAACCTATCGCACGGGTAGAGCTATCAATGAAGGTATCCGCACGGTTATCTGCGGAAAGCCTAACGTAGGAAAAAGCTCGCTCTATAACCTCCTTGCAGGCGAGGACGCGGCAATAGTCACCGATATTCCCGGTACTACCCGTGACGTGCTTGAAAAAACTATTCCCCTGGGCAGAGTTATGCTTAGAATTGCCGATACGGCAGGTATTAGAGAGCGCGAAAATATGGACGCCGTAGAACGCATTGGAATAGAAAAAAGCCGCGAAATGATCGCCAAAAGCGAACTTTTGTTTGCAATTTTCGACATTTCAAAGCCCTTCGACCATGAAGACAGCTTGATTATCGAGGCAGCAAAATCCTCGACTTCACCAAAAATTGCTCTGCTTAACAAGACCGACCTGCCCCCTCTCTTTGACGAGAAGGTTCTATCACATTTCGATCTTGTGATCAAAACCTCGGTCAAATTGAATGAAGGTAAAGCACTCACTGCCCTTGCAGAAGCTGTGAACAGACTCTTTACCGACGAGAAAATCGTCATTGGCGAGGAGGCTATAATCTCGTCCTCAAGGCAGTATGCTCTGCTGAAAAGATGCATCGACTTCATTTCGGCGGCAATTGAAAGCCTCAAAATCGGCTTTGCCCAGGACGCGGCATCAAGCGATATTGAACGTGCGCTGGGTGCTATATCCATGCTCGATGGACGAGAAGTTAGCGAGGAAATCGTCGGCGATATATTCTCAAAATTCTGCGTTGGAAAGTAACTTTAAATATTTGAAAGGATTGGATCGATGGAAAATAAGCGTTTTAAGAAAAACGATAACGGCTTTATCTGTAAAAATTGTGGAAAAGAGGTTCTGCCTCTTGGATACACCTCCAGAAATCACTGTCCTTTCTGCCTTTGCTCGCTTCACGTTGACGTGAATCCGGGCGACAGAGCAAACGATTGCGGCGGAATTCTTCGACCCATACAGTCGCTTCCCGACCCAAAGAAGGGTTTTGTCATCCTACATCGCTGCGAAAAATGCGGCAAAATTGTGCGCAACAAAGCCGCCCTTGAGGGCGATCAACCCGACAACAACGACCTGCTCATCAGACTTACTGCAGGCCTTTGCTAAAGAAAAAATATTATCAAGAGTCGACTTTTGTCGGCTCTTTTTTTTGAAAAAATAAAATCAAAAAGATAAGGATTTAAAACCCTCTAGACAACAGCAACAAACGTGCAGCCATTAATTTGTGCATTATGTATACTTTTAATTAATATGTAGTAAAGAAACTCGTGTTATTTTTTTAACTTAAGCAATTTCTCTTGATTTTTTTGGAAAAAAATGTTAGAATAGTAAGGTAGTGGTTTGCGCCTTTTCGGTTAGGCAGACCGACCCTTCAGGAGAGTATCTATGAATAGGAAATTCTTTAATGCCCTTCAGGTCTTAAATATGCTTTTCCAGGCATTATATACTCTCGCTCTGCCCATCTGCATTGGTGCTCTGGCAGCATTTCTCTTGACAAAATACGCATCCGCGCCCGGCTGGATCTGGGCAGTGTTGATACTGCTTGGAGTTTTACTTGGACTCTACTCCATGGTGAAGCTTATTCTCGCCATGTCTGCCGGTATGGAGCGCGCCGAAAGGCAGCGCGAGGAAGTCATCAGACTCCGCCGTGAGAAGGAGGAGCGACAGGAAAGGCTTCGTGCAGAGAGCAAAACGAAAGAAAACAAGGGGGAAAACGAAAAAAGTGAATAATCAGCCCCACGGAATGAAAAAAATTATAAAAGATATATTTCCGATTTTGATCGGCGAGGTAATCATCGCTCTGTTAGTATGCCTCGGCTTCGGTCTGTTGGATATGTTAGGAATTTACAGTTTTGATTACCGTGTTATACTCGGTGCTGTGCTCGGCGCAGCCGTAATAATCATAAACTACGCTATCCTCGCCATCTCTGTGGATATGCAGATAAAGAAGTTTATTGATGCTCGCGGCAATAAGGAAATGAACGAAGATGAGCTTCGGGAATTTTCCAGCAAGGGAACGGCGGCTGTTCAAAAGGCAATCAAGGCTTCGATGTTCCTTCGCACAGGATCTATGCTGGTAGCTCTCGTTCTGGCATTTATAACAGGTTGGTTCAACCCGATTGCGACGGCAATTCCTATGTTCGCCTTTCGTCCTATTCTGATGGTTGTGAATCTGTTGTTTAATAAGCCGGACAAGGCTCCCGACCCCAGCAAGTTTATCAGATATGATTACGATGATGAAAACGAAGAAATAAATGAAGAAAAGGAGGAGTATTAAATGGAATTATCTGTTAGCGGCCCTAAGGTCTTTTTTGAGCTAATGTTTGACCTTCCCGACTCCACAATCTTCACTATGAAGAACCTTATCACCCAGACCACCATTACCCTTTTCACGGTAACGATCGTACTGGGCATCCTCTCGATTGTCTTCACGAGAAATATAACCAAGCGCCCCGGCAAGGGACAGGTTATCCTCGAGAAGATCGTCACAATGCTTTACAACCTGGTAGAGAGCACTATGGGTAAGCACAACTCGAAGTTTGCTCCTTATATCGGCACTCTGTTTGCTACCTCTATGTTCGGCTCCTTGATTGGTATGACGGCTATTTTCCGTTCATCCTCTGCCGATCTATCGGTTACGGCAGCCTGGGCTCTTGTTACTACCGCACTTGTATGGGCGAACAACATCAGAAACTTTGGTCTTAAGGCATGGCTCAAGGGCTTTACAGAGCCTATTGTTGTAATGCTGCCTATGAACCTGGTTTCCGAGGTCGCATCACCCCTCGCGCTTGCATTCCGTCACTTCGGTAACATTGCAGGCGGCTCGGTGCTTACCGCGCTTATCTATTCCGCCCTTGCACTGCTTTCCAAGGCGCTTATCGGTTGGATCCCCGGAATTATAGGAACCATTCCCTTCTTCCAGGCAGGTATTCCCGCAATTCTTTCTATCTATTTCGACATCTTCGCGGCATTCGTGCAGGCATTCGTATTCTGTCTTCTGACAATGGTATACATTGCCGGAGCATGTCCTCCACCCGAGGAAATCCCCGAAGACAGACGCGCTATTCTTGAAGCAAAAGAAGCAAAAAAACAGCTTAAGAAGGCAAAGTAATAATTCGAACGAATAAATAAAATTAAAATAAAACCAAAAAAAATTAAATCTTTAGGAGGATTTTACAATGGAATTTATCGCTCAGGGAATGAAGTATCTCGCAGCAGGTCTCTGCATGGGTATCGGCTCTATCGCTCCCGCTCTTGGAGAAGGTAACGCAGTAAGCCACGCTCTTGAGGCTATGGCTCGCCAGCCCGAGATGGCAGGTGATCTTCGTACCAACATGGTTCTTGGTTGTGCAATTACCGAGACCACAGGTATTTACTCTCTCGTTATTTCTCTTCTCATTCTCTTCCTGTAATAATCAGGTAACACTACGACCAAAGGAGAACCCGAATGGGACTTTTGAAAGTATTAGAATTTACGCCTGAGAAGTTTGAGAGCTTCGTCGGTGTCAATTTCTGGACGATGATTTTCGCTTGGGTGAACCTGCTTATTCTTTACCTTCTGTTCAAGAAATTCTTATTTGTGCCGATTAAGAAAATGATCGACTCAAGACAGAAGGAGATTGACGATATGTATTCCGATGCCGAAAACGCTCGCGAAAGCGCAGACGCTCTTAAGTCGGAGTATGAAGAAAAGCTCGAAAAGGCTACCGAGGAGAGCGAGCAGATTCTTAAGAACTCTGTTCGTCGCGCTCAGCTCAAGGAGGAGGAGATCCTCAAGGATGCAAACGAGCAGGCAGCACGCGTTCTCGAACGTGCAGAGGAACAGATCGCACTTGAAAAGAAGCAGGCTCTTAACGACGTTAAAAATGAGGTTTCGGCTATGGCAATCGGCATTGCGTCCGCAGTTATTGAGCGTGACGTTTCCGAGAGCGAGCACAAGGACCTTATTGACGATTTTATCAACAACATAGGTAACGAATAATGACAGACGCTAATGAATACGGCAAGGCGCTCTTCCTAATTACCGAGGAGGACGGCACTTCCGATAAGGTAATCGCCGACGTTCGTTTGGCGGATAGCGTTCTGAAATTAAATCCCGATTACGTAAAGCTTCTCAACTCCCCCGCTGTATCAAAGCAGGAGCGAGTAGAGCTTATTGACAAGGCATTTGGCAGTCTTGATGAAAAGCTTGTAAATCTTGTGAAGATCCTCACCGAAAGACGTTCTGTTAATCTTTTCGGTAAGATCTGCGAGGCTTACTATGCTTACTTCGACGAATCCAGAGGCATTTTGAGGGTTAACGCGATCACCGCTATCCCTCTCAGCGAGCAGCAAAGCGAGTCTCTCTCGACAAAGCTCGGAAAAATGCTATCGAAGACGGTTGTTATCAATAACACCGTTGACGCCTCCATCCTTGGCGGTATAAAATTGCGCTATTCGGGTGTCCAGATCGACGGCTCTATAAAGACCAAGCTGGATAATTTTGAGACAGCGCTCAAAAACACGGTAATATAAAGAATTCAATCGAATTCGCAAAAAACGCTTTGTATTTATTGCAAAGAGAAAGAGAACAAGATGCAGTCTAAATTAGATGATATCAGCAAGATAATTAAAGAGCAGATAAGAAATTACTCTAAAAAGACCGAGCAGGACGAGATCGGTTACGTTATCTCGGTAGGTGACGGTATCTCGAAGGTTCACGGCCTTGACAAGTGCAAGCAGTCTGAGCTTCTTGAGTTCGCCAACGGCACCTTCGGTATGGCGCTCAACCTCGAGGAAAGCTACGTCAGCGTAGTTCTTCTTGGTAACGACGTAGGAATTACCGAGGGCAGTATCGTTAAGCGTACCGGACGAGTTGTTTCGGTTCCCGTAGGAGAAAATCTTGTGGGCAGAGTTGTCAACGCTCTTGGTGAGCCCATTGACGGTAAGGGTCCTATTCCCTCCGAGCAGTTCAGCCCCATCGAGCGTAAGGCATACGGAATTATCGAAAGAAAATCGGTATCCGTACCCCTTCAGACCGGTATCAAGGCTATCGACTCCATGATTCCTATCGGACGTGGACAGAGAGAGCTTATTATCGGTGACAGACAGACGGGTAAGACGGTTATTGCAACCGACACAATTATAAACCAAAAGGGCAAGGACGTTATCTGTATTTACGTTGCTATCGGACAGAAGCAGTCCACCGTAACCAACGTGGTTGACACCCTTTACAAGGCCGGTGCTATGGACTACACAATCGTAGTCAGCGCAACAGCATCCGACCCCGCTCCCCTTCAGTACATCGCTCCCTACTCGGGCTGTGCTATGGGTGAGTACTTTATGGATAAGGGCCGCGACGTGCTTATCGTTTACGACGATCTCTCAAAGCACGCGGTAGCATACCGTGCGTTGTCGCTCCTTATCAGACGTCCTCCGGGCCGTGAGGCATATCCCGGTGACGTATTCTATCTCCACTCAAGACTTCTTGAGCGTGCGGCAAGACTTGCGCCCGAATACGGCGGAGGCTCGCTTACCGCCCTTCCCATCATCGAAACTCAGGCAGGTGACGTTTCTGCCTACATCCCCACAAACGTTATCTCTATCACCGACGGACAGATATTCCTCGAGACAGAGCTCTTCCACTCGGGTGTAAGACCTGCGGTTAACCCCGGTATCTCGGTATCACGTGTAGGCGGTAACGCACAGATCAAGGCGATGAAGAAGGTTGCAGGTACGCTTAAGCTCCTCTACTCTCAGTACAGAGAGCTTGCAGGCTTCGCACAGTTCGGCTCGGACCTCGATGCCGATACCAAGGCAAGACTTGATCAGGGTCAGCGTATCGTTGAAATCCTGAAGCAGGATAGAAATTCGCCCATCGCAGTTGAACTCCAGGTTGCTATTATTTACGCAGTTGTAAATAACCTCTTGAGAGATCTCCCCATCGAGGACATCAAGGCATTTGAGAGCGAGCTCTTCGAGTATCTTTTAGCTACTAAGGATGCCCTCCTCTCCTCTATCAGAGAAACCGGCGCTCTCAGCGACGAAAATGCTGCCGAGCTTCGCGAGGCAATTGAGATCTGCAAGGAAAAATTCCTTGGAAAGTAAACAATACTTTGCAAAATTCAACAAAATCAGTAAGAAAGGAAGGTCGGAGAAGCAATGGCAGGCGCGTCAATGAATGACATTAAGGGACGTATAAAAAGCGTCACCGGCACCATGCAGATCACCAAAGCGATGGAGCTTGTCGCTACGTCTAAGCTCCGCAGGGCGAGAGAGAAAATCGAAGCCGCGCGACCCTTCCATGAAATAGCCGGGAAGGCAATCAGCGAAATTATGACCTCCGAAAGTCTTAAAGAAACGGTATGGTGTACTCCCACTGAGGGAAAGAAGCCTCTTTATATCGTTCTCGCAGGTGACAGAGGTCTCGCAGGCGGTTATAACGCCAACATTTTCCGTACTGCTTCAATGCTTGCGGAAAACAAGGAAGCGACCTATCTTCCCTTCGGTAAAAAGGCCCTTGACAACTACACTCACAAGAACGCAGCGATTTTCTCATCCGATTACGGACTTATTTCCGAAATCACCGTAGGAAAATCCTTTGATCTCGCAAATGTTATTTGCCGTGAGTTCCTTGAAGGTGAGTATGATTCGGTAATTTTGGTCTACACCAAGTTCGTTTCTATGATCTCACAGCTTCCGGTTTACGAGCAACTTTTGCCCCTGACCGTGGAAGCCGAGGATGGCAAGGATTTTGATCCGATTTGTGACGGAAATCCCGAAGAAATTCTAGACAAAATTATACCACAGTATATCGGTGGAGTAATCTACTCCGCTATCTGCGAGGCGTTGGCATCCGAATCTGCTGCGAGAAGAACAGCAATGAATGCCGCAAACAAGAATGCCTCCGAAATCATCGACACCCTCGTTCTGAAATACAACAGAGCCCGTCAGGCGGTTATTACTCAGGAAATTACCGAGATCGTTAGCGGCTCGGAAGCATTGTAAACGAACGAAGCGTCAAATTCCTACTCCAATGAAAGGAAAACAAACCAAAATGAATCAAAATATCGGTAAGGTTATACAGATAATCGGTCCCGTACTTGATATCAAATTTGAAAACGGTCATCTGCCCGATCTTCTTAACGCTATTGAGATCGAGCACGAGGGCAAGAAGGTTGTGTGCGAGGTTGCCAGCCAGCTTGGTGACGACGTGGTAAGATGTATTGCCATGTCCTCTACCGACGGTATGTCCCGCGGCATGGAAGCCGTTGACACAGGCACAGGCATAACAGTTCCCGTAGGAAAGGCTACCCTTGGCCGTATTTTCAACCTTTTGGGTGAGGCTATCGACAATCAGCCCCAGCCCGAAACCGAGGAAAAGTGGTGTATTCACCGCGATCCTCCCTCCTACTCCGAGCAGGAAGCAAACACCGAGATCCTTGAAACAGGTATCAAGGTAGTTGACCTTATCGCTCCCTATGCAAAGGGCGGTAAGATCGGTCTGTTCGGCGGTGCAGGTGTTGGTAAGACCGTACTTATCATGGAGCTTATCAACAATGTTGCAAAGCAGCACGGTGGTATTTCGGTATTCACCGGTGTTGGCGAGCGTACTCGTGAGGGTAACGACCTCTACAATGAAATGAAGGAATCCGGAGTTATCAATAAGACCGCGCTTGTGTACGGTCAGATGAATGAGCCCCCCGGAGCAAGAATGAGAGTTGGTCTTTCCGGCCTTACAATGGCGGAATATTTCCGTGACAAGGAAGGTCAGGACGTTCTTCTCTTCATCGACAATATTTACAGATTTACCCAGGCAGGCTCTGAGGTATCGGCTCTTCTCGGCCGTATGCCCTCTGCGGTAGGTTATCAGCCTACTTTGGCAACCGAGATGGGTGCTCTCCAGGAGAGAATTACCTCTACCAAGCGTGGTTCTATCACCTCGGTGCAGGCGGCTTACGTTCCTGCGGGCGACCTTACCGACCCTGCTCCCGCAACAACCTTCGCGCACCTGGACGCTACGACGGTTCTTTCCCGTTCCATAGCTTCTCTCGGTATCTACCCTGCGGTTGACCCCCTTGACTCTACCTCCAGAATTCTCTCTCCCGACGTGGTTGGAATTGAGCATTACGAGGTAGCAAGAGACGTGCAGAAGATTCTCCAGAGATATAAGGAGCTTCAGGACATCATCGCCATCATGGGTATGGATGAGCTTTCCGAGGAGGATAAGCTTATTGTTGCTCGTGCGAGAAAGATTCAGCGTTTCCTCTCCCAGCCCTTCAGCGTTGCTGAACAGTTTACAGGTATGGAAGGTCGCTACGTTCCCCTCAAGGAAACCATCCGTGGATTCCGCGAGATCCTGGACGGTAAGCACGATTCCCTGCCCGAATCTGCCTTCCTCTTCGTAGGTACTATCGACGAAGCTGTTGAGAAGGCAAAGGCTATGAAGGCTTAAAATCACGTCAAAAACTGCCAGAATGTCAAATATAGTTTGCATTTTGCTATAAAATATGAAAGGAATTAAGTAAAAATGAAAGCATTTCATATAGAAATAGTAACTCCCGACGGTCCCGCCTACATAGGTGAGATCGAGAGCCTTCTCGTCAGAACTGACGACGGCGACGTGGAGATTTTGGCAGGACACGCAGATTATCTTTCGGCTATCGGCACAGGACGAGCAAGAATAATTGTAGACGGCAAGAAACGCTTTGCATCTGCAAATGGCGGTTTTCTCTCGGTTAGTGAAGGTAAGGTTAGACTTTGCGCTATAACCTTTGAGTTTGCCGATCAGATCGACCTCCTCCGTGCAAAGCGCGCGAAGGAAAAGGCAGAAGCAGCGCTGAAATCTGCGTCTGACAGACGTGATGAGCTTATTGCTAAAGCAAAGCTCGCCAGAGCTGCAAGCCGTATCAAAGTGGCAGATATGAAATAATCTCTTGGGTGGACGAGTTCCGCCTTTATAAACCGAATAAAAAACGCACTACAAGACGGAAATGTTGATGTAGTGCGTTTTTTTGATGTATCGAGAAAGACATCTTGTTTATTTTTTTAAAACATTTTTATGTATATTGCACAATAAAAAAAGATTATTTTTATAATTAGTGAGATTATTGACCATTTTGACATTGTTTTTTAAAATCAATTATGTTATAATTATTCTGCAAAAAAAATTTTTCCGGGAGGAATTATAATGAAAACAATGAATTCTCGCAGAATACTTGCCATGGTCCTCGCTCTCGTGATGACCATCTCTATGGTAAGCGTATTTGCTGTTTTCGGTAGTGCCAGCACAAGTGGTAACACCTACACTCTCAACGTAGGTGACCTCACTCCCTTCGCAGTTGGCGCAAAGGATGACGGCGACTACGTTAAGGCAGGTACAAATGACTACTTTACAGTATTTTACAGCGAAAAGGCGTCTGTAAATGCAAACGAAAAGACCTTCTCCGACGGTACCGGCTATTCCCAGCGTATTGCTTGGGGTGCAAAGTCCGAGTTTGGAGATGACATTCTTAACGCTATCAAATTTAAGACCGGCGGATCCGCTACCATCAAGCTTTGGTGGATAGGCGGCGATCCTAACAGAAACCCCGCTATCTTTGATGCAAACGGTAGTATCGTGGCTCAGGATTCTACTGTAACCGTAAAGAACGAACAGTACATCTCAACATTCACCGTTCCTTCCGCAGGTATTTACTATCTCGGTAACGTTGGCGGAAGCAACTACTTCTATAACATCGAGGTTGTTGACAGTGGCGACGGTAACACCTCTTCCGACAGAGCTGCTTGGTCGAGCGTTGCTAATCCTGTTATCAACTCCGCAACCGACAATGGCGAAGGCAACATCGTTGTTAACGTTTCCGCGGCTATTGGTCAGAACGGCGGCGATGAGCTTCTTGTTCATATGTATAAGGACGGCGAACTCATCGCAACAAAAGGCTCGGTAACCGAGAAAACCTCTCACACAGTTAAGTTCACTCCCGAGAATTCGGGTATATATACCTTCGTGGCAGAGCTTTGTCGTGATGGCGAGAATGAAGTGAAATTCGACGATACGGCTAGCGCAAGCTTCGTTTACGTTCTCGCGGCTCCCACTATTGCAAGCGTTACAAGTATTGGTGGCGGCTCCATCGAGGTTAAATGGAACGCTGTTCACGAGGCGGAATCCTATGAGATTTTCCAGAATGGCGTTAGCGTTGGTACTGTTGACAAAGATACTCTTTCTTACATCGCAACAGGCCTTACCATCGACGAGGAATACTCCTACAAGGTTGCAGCTATTCGCGGCAACGAGTCTAAGGTATCCTCCTCTCTCAGCGCAATCGCTTCCGTAGAAGCAAAGAGAGCATGGGGCTTCGTAGTATACGGTCCCTCCGCCAGCGAGGATAAGAACGGCTACGAGGGTTCTATCAACGAAGAAGGCTGGGTAACCGTTTACTCCAATGGTAACGGCGGTAAGATTCAGCCTACCTCTGTTGACGGCCTTGCATTCTACTACACAGCAGTTCCCACCGAGTATAATTTCACCCTTCGCGCGAAGGTAACCGTTAACTCCTGGACACTCTCCAACGGTCAGGAAGGTTTCGGTCTTATTGCAACCGACCGTCTTATCTCCCCCGACGATAAGTACAACTATTGGAACAACTCATATCTTGCAGGTTCTACCAAGATTGAGTACAAGTACAATCACGACACCCTCGAGATCATCGACAACAAAGTTGTTGACTCCTCTCTCTCTAAGTATTCCATGAAGCTTGGTATCGGTGTTGTTGCCAAGACAGGTGTTACAAAGGACAACATTCAGGACTTTGCAGATCAGAAGAGCGAAGCAATTAACCGCGACTTCCTCTACAAGTACTATCCTCTCAATAACAAGATTGCCGAGCTCACATCCATATCCGGCACATATAATATTATCGGCAACTTCGTAACTCAGGATAGTGAAGGCAAGCCGCTTTCGCCTCCTTCAGGCACACTTGAGGATAGATTCCTCATCACCGAGTACGTAATGGAGATCCAGAAGAATAACACCGGTTATTTCATCTCCTACTACAGCCTTGACGGTGAGCTCATCTCCACCAAGAAGCACTATGATCCCGATGCGTTAAGCCAGCTTGACGAGGACTTCGTATACGTAGGCTTCTTCGCAGCGAGAAATGCAAACGTTACATACTCCGAAGTTTACTTCGACACCATTCTCGCATCCGAGGATCTTCCCGCGGAAGAGCCCCCCACAACATATGTAACTCCCACCGTTAATATTATCTCCTCCAGCACCACAACAAATGATAACTACGAGCTCATTCTTGACACCAACGTTGCAGGCTCTTACGAAATTTCCTACAACGGCAACGTTATCGTGTCCGGCGCTAAGGTAGAGATGAAGGAAAGATACAAGCTTCCCATCGAACTTCTCAACTACGATGAGAACACTATTCGTATCATCTTCACTCCCGATCCCGATCAGTATCTTGGTGACTACACCGAGCTTTCCAGCACGAATCCTCTTTACCTCAACCACATCTTGATGTATAACAGAGGTAATTACCACAGAAAGACTATCTACATTTCTCCCGACGTTAAGCCCGGAACAACCGCGGCAGACGGCACAAGAGAGAATCCCTTCGATATCTTCACAGCGATCGAAAACGCATATCCCGGTCAGACTCTTATCCTTATGGAAGGTACATACAAGCTTATCAGCGCACTCACCATTGAGAGAGGTAACAACGGTACTGCCGACGCGATGATCAGACTCATTGCCGACCCCGAGGCAAAGACCCGTCCCGTTCTGGACTTCCAGGGACTTTATTCCGGTCTTACTCACGCGGGTAACTACTGGTACTTCTACGGCTTCGACGTAACACGTTCTGCAGATATGCAGAAGGGCTTCCAGGTTTCGGGTAACTACAATGTACTCGATCAAATCCACGCATACGAAAACGGTAACACAGGTATTCAGATCTGTCGTTACAAGGGTGGCGACCTCTACGAGGATTGGCCCAGCTACAACCTCATTCTCAACTGTACATCCTACCGCAACTACGACAGCGGCTTTGAGGATGCAGACGGCTTCGCAGCGAAGCTCACCGTTGGTGACGGCAACGTATTCGACGGTTGTATCGCATACAACAACGCTGACGACGGTTGGGACCTTTACGCAAAGGTTGAGACCGGTCCTATCGGCGCCGTAACCATCCGTAACTGCATCTCCTACGAGAACGGATTTGTTCCCGGTGCAGGCAGCAAGACAGGTAACGGTAACGGCTTCAAGATGGGTGGCGAAAGTCTCTCCGGTAAGCACGTGCTCGAGAACTCCATCGCCTTCAACAACCTTATGAAGGGTATCGACTCCAACTCCTGTCCCGACATCATTGTTACAAACTGCATCAGCTTCAACAACGGTTCTCACAACGTTGCACTCTACACCAACAACGTTGCAAACACCGATTTCAAGGCTCATGGTATCATCTCCTTCAGAACCGACAAGCTTGATATCGAAGAGAACCTTAAGGGTAAGGGTAGCCAGAATGGATCCGATTACATCAACGACACCACATATTACTGGGATGCAACCAACGGCTACTGTGCAAACAACGCAGGCGTTAAGATCACCTCAGATATGTTCGTAAGCCTTGAGTTCACCGGCTGGACAAGAAAAGCTGACGGCACCATCAACCTTAACGGATTCCTTCAGATTAAGGACACCGTTCCCCAGAACGCACAGAACTGTAAGCTTGGCGGTCAGGCATCTAGTGAAATAGTTCTTGAGGCGGATGAGACCTGTACCTTCGGCAGAGCTTGGTACAGACTTGACGGTACTGCTCACTGGCACTTCTGCGAGTGCGGTAACAAGTCTCAGGTTGAAGCTCATGACTTTATGTGGATCATCGATAAGAAGCCCCAGGGCAACCTTCCCGGTCAAAAGCACGAGGAGTGTACGATTTGTGGCTACAAGAGAGCCGCTGTCGAAACCTATCCCGAGGAGGACACCCCTGTTGTTCCCGACGTTCCCAAGGTTCCCGAAACTCCCGATAAGGGCGATAGCGAACCCCAGGAGCTCGGCTTCTTCGCAAAGATCTGGCAGGCAATTCTTAACTTCTTCAAGAATTTGTTTGGCATTAAAGATTAACTTTTAGCATAACAATAGCCCGACCGTTAATTCGGTCGGGCTTAATTTTTTTATTTACTATTCAGTATCACAAATATCGTAATAGCCACAATCAAGGAGACTGCAGAAACAATAATTGTAACAACCGATTGTTTTCCAAATTTAGTATCCATCGCTTTTCCTTCAATAATTTTCGCCTTGCGAAGGGCAATAACCACAGGCTTGTAGATAAGCAGGATAACAGCTGCATTAAGCAGGGTTTTTGCGAAATTGAAGGGCAGGAACAATGTAGGAATCATATCAACTACTACACTTCTTGGCACACCCTGATAGATAGGGGTGATGAAGAGATTCATAAGAAGCATTACGGATGTTGTCACCGCAACCGAAGAGAAGAGGCCGATGATTGCGCCGTTAAAGGTTCTCTTAAACTTATAAATCAGCGATGCAACTCCTGCAAAAACAGCAGATGAAATGAAATTCATTAAAAAGCCAATAGGACCGGTTTCACTTATAATCATTTCGATAAGGGAAACCAAAAGAGCGATAACCACACCACTTAATGGTCCAAAGATAAGTCCGCCAAGAGCAATAACGGTATCTTTAATATCAAATGTAAGAAAGCTTACAGGTATTTTAAAAACAAGTCTTGCGAGAAATGCCAATGCACTCAGCATAGCAATACTTGCAACCTTTTGAACATTCAAAGTATATTTATTATTCATATTATTTCCTTTCTCATAAGAGGGGAAAAAGAAAAGCCTCGGACTACTCCGAGGACGAAAAATCGCATTTAGCAATGCTCGTGTCACAAAAACACGATAGCGTTAACAAAAATACGACAAATCTTCTTTTACCATCCGGACTTTACCGTCGGTCGAGGAATCTCACCTCGTCGGGAGCATCTAATTTAAACGCTCTTCGCAGACTTTACTGCCGGTATTGAATTTCACAAATCCCCAAAGAATATTTATTATTTTATTGTTTTGATTTTCCCGGAGTGACATTCCTCTTGAAACATAGTCGCACTGCTCGCAAGGTCAGGCCTTGCTCCCATTTCTACTTGTTTCTGCGCATTCCCTACGCCAAAAATAACACTCAGTTATTTTTGTCTGCTCACCCCAAAGAATTATTATTATATTATATGAAGTTTTTTGTTTTTATTTCCCCGATGCCTTGACGGCATCGGGGAAACTGTTTATTTGATTAAAGAATTAAATTCTAAAATTCAAATTACTCCTTGATCTCAGCAACAACGCCGGAACCTACGGTTCTACCACCCTCACGGATAGCGAAACGAAGACCCTTCTCGCAAGCGATAGGAGTGATGAGCTCAACGTTCATGTCAACGTTGTCACCGGGACGGCACATCTCAACGTCAGCGGGAAGAGTGATGATACCGGAAACGTCGGTGGTTCTGAAGTAGAACTGAGGTCTGTAGCCGGAGAAGAAGGGCTTGGAACGGCCGCCTTCCTTCTCAGTAAGAACGTAAACCTGACCTACGAACTTGGTGTGGGGCTTGATGGAGCCGGGCTTGCAAAGAACCTGACCTCTCTCGATAGCCTTCTTATCAACACCACGAAGAAGGAGACCAACGTTGTCACCTGCCTCAGCGTAGTCCATGAGCTTGTGGAACATCTCGATACCGGTAACTACGGTAGAAGATGCTTCTTCCTTAAGACCAACGATCTCAACAACGTCAGCCATCTTGATGGTACCTCTCTCAACTCTACCGGTAGCAACAGTACCACGGCCGGAGATGGAGAATACGTCCTCTACAGGCATAAGGAAGGGAAGGTCAGCCTTTCTGTCGGGAGTAGGAATGTAGGAGTCAACAGCATCCATGAGTTCCTTGATGCAAGCGAACTCGGGAGCGTCAAGACCATTGGAAGAAGTGAGAGCCTCACGAGCGGAACCACGGATAACGGGAATGTCATCGCCGGGGAACTCGTACTCGTTAAGGAGGTCACGGATCTCCATCTC
>JAZONX010000036.1:0-20173 GCA_045654725.1 Eubacteriales bacterium | reverse complement strand
GATGCCGAAAAGGCAGACGAAACATTCTCCATCCTCATGGGCGACAAGGTTGAACCGCGCCGTGAGTTCATCGAGCAGAACGCTAAATTCGTTTCAAACCTCGACATTTAATCTTAAGAAAGGACTGATTGAAAATGAGTAATTTCGGTGACGCAAGAGACACCCAAAAAATTATTAACGTTGACCTCAACAAAGAAGTACGTCAGGCTTTTCTTGACTATTCTATGTCGGTTATAACTTCCCGTGCACTCCCCGATGTAAGAGACGGTCTTAAACCCGTTCACAGAAGAATTCTTTACACAATGCACGAAAACGGTCTTACCCCCGATAAGGCATACAGAAAGTGCGCCGATACCGTCGGTTCCGTTCTCGGTAGATACCATCCCCACGGTGACGCATCTGTTTACGATGCAATGGTTCGTCTTGCACAGAGTTTCTCAATGAGATATATTCTCGTTGACGGTCACGGTAACTTCGGTTCGGTTGACGGCGACCCCCCTGCGGCTTACCGTTATACAGAATCAAGAATGAGCAAAATGGCGCTCAGAATGCTTACGGATATCGATAAGGATACCGTTGATTTCACAACGAACTACGATGACCGTCTTAAAGAGCCAACCGTTCTTCCTTCAAGATTCCCCAACCTGCTTGTTAACGGTTCGGTTGGTATTGCGGTTGGTATGGCAACCAATATTCCTCCTCATAATCTCACCGAGGTTATCGATGGAATAGTTTACAGAATCGACAACCCCGAATGTGGTGTTGACGACCTTATGATGTTCATTAAGGGCCCCGACTTCCCTACCGCGGCTGTAATTTACGGCTCACGCGGTATCAGAGAGGCATATGAGACAGGTAAAGGTAAGGTTTATATAAGAGCGAGAGCCACCATCGAGGACGAGCACAGAAGAATCATCTTTACCGAGATTCCCTATATGGTTAACAAGTCTATGCTTATTGAGAGCATGGCAAACCTGGTTAAGGAAAAGAAGATCGAGGGCATTACCGCGCTCCGTGACGAATCGGGCAGAGGCGGTATGAGAATCGTGGTTGAGTACCGCAGAGATGCTAACGCAGAGGTTATTCTCAACCAGCTTTACAAGTACACACAGCTTCAGGACACCTGCTCTGTAAATATGCTTGTTATAGACGGCGGAGAGCCTAAAACGCTTAATCTGCCTACTATACTTGACAAATATGTAGGTTTCCAGAAGGAAGTTATAGAAAGACGCACGAGATTTGATCTTGAAAAAGCACTTCGTGAGATACATATTCTTGAGGGTTACAGAATAGCCACCGATAATATAGACGAGGTTATTAAGATCATCAAAGGATCGGCATCTATCCCGGATGCAAAGCTTCAGCTTTGTGAGAGATTCGGTCTTACCGACGTTCAGGCGCAGGCTATCGTAGAGATGACTCTCGGTAAGCTCTCCGGCCTTGAAAGACAGAAGGTTGAGGACAGAATCGCGAAGCTCGAAATTCTTATTGCAGAGCTTAAATCCATTCTCGAGAGCGAGGAAAAACTTGAGTCTATTCTCAAATCCGAGCTTGAGGACATCAAGAGCAGATACGGTGACGAGCGTCGAAGCGAGCTCACCGAGGCAACCGAGGAGATCGACCTTGAGGACCTTATAGAAAGACATACCTGTGTTATCACCGTAAGCCACACCGGTTACATTAAGCGCCAGAGAGCAGATGTTTACTCCGCACAGAATAGAGGCGGTAAGGGTATTATCGGTATGACAACAAAGGAGGATGACTTTGTTGAGGACGTTATCGTTGCGAACAGCCATTCCTACCTTATGTTCTTCACAAACAAGGGTCGAGTTTACGCAAAGAAAGCCTACAGAATTCCCGAGGCAGGCAGAACCGCCAAGGGCACCAACCTCGTAAACATCATTGAGCTTAACGAAGGTGAATTTGTAACCGCTATCATTCCTATCACCGAGTTTACCGAGGGCGAATATCTTACAATGGTAACCAAATTCGGTGTTATAAAGAGAACTCTGCTCACCGAGTTTGAGTATCAGAGAAAGAGTGGCAAGATCGCAATCAACCTCGACGAGGGTGATGAGCTCATTTTCGTAAGACATACCAAGGGTGATGAATCTCTTATCCTTGCTACGAAGGATGGTCTTGCAGTAAGATTTGACGAAAATAACGTTCGTTCGATGGGTCGTGGCGCGAGAGGTGTTCGCGGAATTACCCTTCAAGGGGATGACGTTGTAGTAGGCGTTTGTGTTGTTGACGAAGAAAAATCTCTTCTCACAGTAACCGAGAACGGTATGGGTAAGAGAACGCTCTTCTCCGACTTCCGTGAGATGAAGCATCGTGGCGGTAAGGGTGTGACCTGTCATCACATCAGCGAAAAGACAGGTAAGCTCGCCGCAATCGTAACAGTTT
Organism: Eubacteriales bacterium; assembly: GCA_045654725.1. Classification (GTDB taxonomy): domain Bacteria; phylum Bacillota; class Clostridia; order Oscillospirales; family CAG-272; genus UBA1740. The sequence goes on along the minus strand of JAZONX010000036.1, from coordinate 17,767 downwards.
CCGAAGACGATGACATCATGCTCATCACCGACGAGGGAACGATAATCCGTACCAACGTATCCGGAATTAACGTATACTCCAGAACGGCAAGCGGCGTTATTCTTATGCGACTCAATGAGGGATGTAAGATCAATAACGTAGCTCGTCTTGAAAAAAATGAGGAGATTGAAAAACAGACAGAGAAAGAAAACGAGGCTCTGCCCGCTTCTACTCCCGAAAATGAAGCTCCCCATTCCGAAGAAAAAACTTTTTAATAGTTAAATACAAAAAAATAAAATAAATTTTAAAAATCCGTCATATAAAGACGGTAAGGAGGATTTACCATGACATTCAAGGAAAAACTCGTTATTCTCAGAAAATCAAAGGGTCTTACTCAGGATGAGTTTGCAAGCGCTGTTGGTGTATCCAGACAGGCGGTTTACAAGTGGGAAAGCGGACAGTCCTATCCCGAAGTACCCAAGCTCCTTGAAATTAAGCTTCTCTTCACAATCTCTATCGACGATCTTCTTGACGATAGCTATGAGATTCCTGTTCCCGAGAAGAAGAAAAAGAGAGCATCTGCTCCCAAGGCTCCCGCTGCTCCTAAGGCAGAGTCTAAGCCCGCACCTGCACCTGCACCTGTTGCAGAGCCTGCTCCCGCAGCTGCAGTACCCCATAAACCTTATATTCCCACAGTACCCAAGGTTGAGGCACAGCCTGCTCCTGTAGTAAACCCTGCACCCACTGCGCCCGTGGTTGATACAGTTCCCGCTCCTACTCCCGAGGAACTCAGCGCAACAACTATCGACGTTGATGATCTCATCGCATCCGACGAGCAGGAGAAGAAGGGCTTCTTCGGCAGACTCTTCGGCAGAAGATAATATTAAATAAAAAATAAGATAAAACCTACATATCCTCTCATCTCTGATATAAAATTCGTCCAAGCTGATTAAAATTCTTTTTTGACGGTAAAAATAGTTAAAAAAAGAAGGGAACGGATTTTTCGAGGTGAGAGGATATCAAAAAAAGGTTATTTTTCTCAAGGACACGGGCAGTCACCTATTTGACGAGGCATATTTCGTCATAAGTCGCAAGGGTGAGGAGGCCAAAATTGATCAGAGCGACATGGTTTTCGAGGCTAATAGAATTATCAAAGAAAGCCTCAAGGATAAGGAGTCCAGAATTGCGGGACGGGGCGGAAAAATTAAAAAATCTCTGCTTTTTGCCTTCCTTCTGGGCGTTTTTGCATCGGTTTTAATATCAATCGGTGCCTATTTCATATTCATTAAGTAGAAAATAATAAATATATAAGATACAGCTATGAAAAAAGAAAAAACAAAGCTAAACAGGGGAACTAAACTCAGAGTTATTTCTCTCGGCGGATTGCAGGAAATCGGCAAGAATATGACCGTATTCGAGTACGGTGATGATATTGTTGTCATTGATGCAGGCCTTGGCTTCCCCGACGATGAGATGCTCGGTATTGACCTGGTTATTCCCGACGTTTCCTATCTTGTGAAAAACGCGCATAAGATAAGAGGTGTTCTGATAACCCACGGTCACGAGGATCATATCGGAGCAGTTCCCTATTTACTTCAACAGATAAACGTTCCTATTTACGGAACAAGGCTCTCCCTCGGCATTATTGAGGGAAAACTCGATGAAAATCCCCCGCCCTACGATCCCGAGCTTTACACGGTTGAGGCGGGCGACGTTCTTAATCTCGGCGTTTTCAAGGTAGAGTTCATTCACGTCAACCACTCTATCGCAGATGCCTGCGCAATATCTTTAAAAACTCCTGTCGGCACGGTCTTTCACACAGGCGATTTTAAGCTTGACGTTTCACCAATCGACGGACAGATGATGGACCTTGCGAGAATTGGTGAAATCGGTAAAAGCGGAGTCGAGCTTTTGCTCTGCGAATCCACAAATGCCGAACGCGCAGGTTTTACCGCATCCGAGCGTACTGTCGGATCGTCGCTTGAGCGAATTTTCGCGCAATATGAGGACAGAAGGCTGATCATCACCACCTTCTCATCGAACATCCACAGAGTTCAGCAGATAATCAATGCCAGCTACAATCACGGCAGGCGTGTGGCAATTCTCGGCCGAAGCATGATAAACGTTATAGGTGCCGCCGCAGAGCTTGGATATATTGACCTTCCCGAAGGTGTACTTATTGACATAAATGATATAAAGAGATATCGCCCTGAGGATCTCACCCTAATAACGACGGGTAGCCAGGGCGAGCCGATGTCAGCACTTTATAGAATTGCATTCAGCGAGCACGACAAGGTGAAAATCACCTCCGGCGACGTTGTTGTTTTGAGTTCGAGCGCAATTCCCGGAAACGAGCGTCTGGTTGGAAAAATAATCAACGCCCTAGTGAAAAACGGTGTCAAGGTGGTAAATGACTCCACCGAGGATGTTCACGTTTCGGGTCACGCTTGTCGCGAGGAAATTAAGCTGATGATGGGACTTCTAAAGCCGAAATATCTGATGCCCATCCACGGTGAGTACAGACATCTTTACGCCAACAAGGAAATCGGCGAATTTATGGGTATTCCGTCAGAAAACATCTTTATTTCCGAAATAGGAAGGGTACTTGAAATCGACAAAAAGGGAGCTAGATTTAACGGCACAGAGCCTGCAGGTAACGTGCTTGTTGACGGCTCGGGTGTCGGTGACATCGGAAGTGTTGTTCTGCGCGACAGAAAGCATCTATCGGAAGACGGGCTTGTTGTTGTCGTTGCAACCATTGATATGAAGGAAAAAATTCTCGTATCCGGCCCCGACATCGTTTCGCGTGGATTTGTTTACGTTAAGGAGTCCGAGGAGCTTATGAAGCAGGCGAGAGGTGTTGCCGAGAACTCACTCGTTCGCGCAATGTCGAAGGGATTTGGCGATTGGACACATCTCAAAAATCTCATAAAGGACGATCTTGCAAAATTCATTTATAAGGAAACCAAGCGTAAGCCGATGATCCTTCCCGTGATAATGGATCTGTAAAAATAGGAGAAAGGCTATGATTTACACGATAATTTGCGATGCCTACGGGCGCGATATTTCTGTAAATAAAAGGGACTGTCACATTACGCGACAGCCCCTGCCCTGCCTTTCTCAAAGCGTGCAAAATTATATCGACAAGGCAAATAACAAAGAGGTAAAAAGCGAACGATTTTGTGCATACGTTAGTTTGTTCTCCGCACTCAAGTGTTTTTTCGAACTCGACGATCCCGAGATTGAAAGAGCATCCACCGGAAAACCCTACATAAAGGATAATAACAAAATTTTCTTCAATATCTCGCACAGCGAGGGTGTTTGCGCGATTACGATTTCGGACGAAGGTGAGGTCGGAGTCGATATACAGGCAAAGCAGAATGAGGATCGTGAAAGTAGACTGGAAAAAAGATTTCTTCCGGATCTTACAATATCTAAAAGTAATCTGAATATACGCTATTTTCTCTGTGAATTTGTTAGCGAAAATGTTGAATTTAGTGAGATCAATATTGATGAATATGTGGGCGAGGATTTTCTTGCAAAATGGGTCTATTCCGAGTCGCTTATAAAACTCACAGGATGTGGATTTAGTGAAATTTCTTCTGTAGGAAATATTGGTATTAACGCAAAGGTCGAGATTAAAGAGTTCCAACTTTATAACAAAAAATATGCTCTCGCAAATGGAATAAAAAAACAAAAAACGAGTAATTTGTAATGTTTGGTTTACATTTTACTCGTTTTTTATTTTAAATTATTGTTTATTAGAATTAAAAGCTCGGGTAGCGAAAAGATAACAAGTATATAAATTGAAATCATCAAAAGAAGAAAAAGAAGCGATTTTCCAAGCGTGGGGCAGGTAGACTCGGACATTTCCCTGGCGTCTAGAATTTGTTTTTCCTTAATATAGAGGATCATGTCGTTAGATTTTTTCTTTTTTTCGCCCTCCAAATATATATTGCCCGGCAATTCCGACGACTTAACAACGCATAGCATACGGGTCAATTTTTTATATGAAAGAGCAAATTTCAAAGGTAGCCCCTTTATGTTAAGGTGTTTTGTACTTACTGCATTGCTCTCGCCAATTGCATCTTTTGTGAGAAGCTCGTTAAGAAGAAAGAGCACGCAGCTTTTTCTGTAATGATTTATTATCGCACCGATGGTGATTAAGGTGAAAATTACAAGCAGCCAACGCGATATATGAAGGTTAAAACCGATATTTGAATAATCCTCGAGATTTAAGGACAAATGTTCCTTGTAAAAATCAAGCATCGCCTCACCTCCTTATCATATTACAAATATAATATACCATAAAATTATAGACTTTCTTTTAATAAAAAGTGACAAAATAATAAAAAAACACACGAGTTTGATTTTTTGCAAATTTTCGTGTGTTTTTTATTACTATATGTAGATTTAATCTCGAAACAGAATTTTACATCTGATCAAGAAAATCCTTTCCGCAAAGAAGTGTGAGAATTTCGTCAAGATCCTCGTTGTCCTCATAGGAAAGCGTAATTGTTTTCTTTCTTCCCTTCCCTTCAATCTTAACCTTTCTGCCAAGATGCGACTGAACACGGATTTCAAGCTCGCGGAAGTAATCAACGAGAGGAATAACCTCTTCTTCCTCAACCTTCTGGGGCTTGTTTGCAGCCTTTACGAGTCCCTCAAGAACTCTAACCGAAAGATCCTCTTCAACCGATCTCTGCGCAAGAAGAATCATGCTGTCCTTATCATTAACACCGAGAAGAGTTCTCGCGTGTCCTGCACTGAGCTCTTTAGATGCAACGAGAGTGAGAATTTCATCAGGAAGATCAAGAAGACGAAGGGTGTTCGCAATAGCAGATCTGCTCTTTCCAACCTGGTTTGAAAGCTCCTCCTGGGTCATGTGATACTCCTCTGCAAGAGATTTGTACGCCATTGCCTCCTCGATGGGATTGAGATCTTCACGCTGAATATTTTCAATAAGAGCAATCTGAGCTGCGTTTTTGTCATCCTTTTCGAGCACAATCGCGGGAATTTCGCTAAGTCCGGCAAGTTTCGATGCTCTGAAACGTCTTTCACCGGCGATAATCTGGTATCTGCCGTCACCGTACTCACGAACAAGGATAGGCTGAAGTAGACCGTTTTCACTGATGGAAGCGGCTAACTGCTCGAGGGCATCTTTGTCGAAATATTTTCTAGGCTGGTCGCGTTTTGGGTCAACCAACGAAATTTTAATTTTTGCAACACCTTCTCCGTGCTGGGCCTTATCTTCAGCGAGGCTGTTGTCAAGGAAAATTGCGTCAAGACCTCTGCCGAGGCCGCTATTCTTCTTTGCCATATCTATCTCCTTAAATAAACGAATTTTGTCAAAAATGTGGAAAACTTACTCTCGGTTCGCCAAGAAGCGAAAAACGTAGAGTTTTCAATACTTTTTTATATGTCAAAACGTTATTTTTGTCTTTATAAATAGTTCAAATTAACAACTTTTCAACATAGTTAACATCGGAAATGTGGAAAACTAATTATCAATAAAATGGTAAAAATTACCAAAATCTAAATTCGAAGCATAAGCTCTTTAGCAACCGCAGCGTACTCAAGCGAGCCCTTTCCGTAAGGATCGTGGTAGCAGATAGGCTCACCGTAGCCGGGAGCCTCGGAAATTCTAACCGTCCTTGAAATTGGAACCTTAAAGAGCTTGTCCGAGTAGTACTTTTTCAGCTCTGCAACTACCTGCCCTGTCAAAGTAAGACGTCCGTTATACATTGTAAGGAGAATACCAACCACCTGAAGGTCAGGATTATAGAGAGATTTGATCTTTTTAACGGTATTTAGAAGCTGTGACATACCTTCAAGCGAGTAAAATTCGCACTGCATAGGTATAACAACGCCATCTGAAACAGATAAAGCTTTAACAGTTAACATTCCAAGCGAAGGAGGACAGTCAATAAAGATGTAATCGTAGTCCTCTTTGATAGAATCTAGTGCTATTTTTGTAAAATTAAGCTCTTCATCAAGCTCCTGAAGCTCAATTTCTGCGCCGGCAAGCGCAATATTCGACGGAACAACCGATAAATTCTTAAATCTTGTCTTAATTATTGCGTCTTTTATGTCACACTTACCGATAATTACTTCATAAATAGTGTTTTTAATCTTGGATTTCTGCAATCCGAGTCCGCTAGTAGCATTTCCCTGGGGGTCCATGTCAATCATAAGCACTTTTTTGCCCTTATTTGCTATCTGTGCAGATAAATTGACACAGGATGTTGTTTTACCAACTCCACCCTTTTGATTAGAAAAGGATACGACTTTTGCCATATTTTCCTCCAATTTTATTACATTTTACAATTTTACATGTATATTATACCCTATTTCATATACTTTGTCAATGTTTTTTCGCGCATTTTTGAATGTTTCACGTGAAACAATGCATTTATTATGTTTTATAATGTTTCACGTGAAACATTGTGGCTAATAATGGTTGACATTTGAACTAAAATACTATATAATATTATTACATTTATTATAAAGGTAGAAAAAATGGTTAAAAAAACTAAAATAATAATCATTCGTCACGGTCAGAGCATTGGTAACGCTACTAAAACTGTTTTAGGACATACAGATCTTGATTTGTCAGATCTAGGTTATTTACAGGCAAAAACAACTGCAGAATACCTAAAAGGCGAAAAAATAGATAAAATTTACTCGAGCGACCTAAAAAGAGCTTTAAATACGGCTGTTCCACACGGAAATTTAAGAAATTTAGAGATAATAACCAATAAAACCCTTCGTGAAATCAACATTGGCAGTTGGGAAGGTCTTACAGTAGACCAGATTATTGAAGGGTGGGGAATTGCCGCCTTTCGAGACGAATGGCTTGGAAACTTCGGTTTATTCCGCTTTCCTGACGGAGAGAGCGTAAAAGAGGGCGGGGAAAGATTTTATAATGAAGTTTTATCTATTTCTCGTGAAAATCAGGGTAAAACCATAATGATTGTTGCTCATGCAGCTGTTATTCGTGCTTTTTGGGCTATTATATCGGGGATTAAATGGGCTGATGTTGCTGATAAAGTTACTTTTGCCAGTAATGCGTCCTTTTCTGTTGCGTATTTTGACGGAAAATGTATAATTCCCGATATTTACTCCTGTGATGATCATTTATCCGAAGTTGGCATTACAAAGGTAAAATTGATTTAAGAAAAAAATAATTGACAATATAATATATAATGTAAAATAAAATACCGATAAATAGTACTTTTCCTCGCCAGAGTAGGGGATTACATACTTTTTATCGGTATTTTTTGTTATTTGGTAAAATTTACCTTTATTTAAAGAATTTCTTAAACGGTCTCTGTTTTTTATTCGAAGGAGTTTCTCCAATAGACTCTGCAAAGGCTCTTAAAAGCTCTTTTTGCTTTGAATTAAGGTTTTTGGGCGTTTCAACCGCAACTTTGATAATCAAATCGCCTTTTCTCTTGGTGTTGATATCTGGAATACCCTTGTTTTTGAGAGTAAATTCGGTTCCGCTTTGTGTTCCTTCGGGGATTTTGAACTTTTCAGTGTCACCTCCAAGTACAGGAACGTCAATTTCAGCGCCAAGTGTTGCTTCGCTGAAGCTGATCGGAACTTCACAGAAGATATTATTTCCTTCTCGCTGGAAAATCTTGTGCTCCTTAACCCTTACTTCGATGATTAAGTCGCCGCTCGGACCACCGTTAAGACCCGCGGATCCCTGACCGCGAAGAACAATATGCTGTCTGTCACCAATTCCGGAAGGAATATTGACTTCAAGCTTCTTGTTTATCTTCACACGGCCTTTGCCATTACAGTTTTTACAAGGATTTTTGATAATTTTACCCTTACCGTTACATTTAGGGCAGGTTCGCTGGGTTTGCATATATCCGAGCATGGTTTGCTGTCTTACATTGATTCTTCCTGTGCCGCCACATTCGGAGCACTTCTCGATATCAGAATCCTTTTCAGCACCCTTGCCGCGACAGTCAGAACAGGTTTCAATCCTTGCGAAATTAACCTCTTTTTTAGTGCCGAAAGCAGCCTCCTCGAAGTCAACTGTAACTCTCGCGCCGATATCGTCACCCTCGACGGGAGCGTTTGCTCTTGAACGACCGGAGCCACCACCGAAGAATGAGGAGAAAATGTCACCAAAGTCAAAATCAGCACCAAATCCACCGAATCCACCAAAACCGCTTCCGCCTGCGCTCGGCTCGAATGCATTGTGTCCGAATCGGTCGTATTGAGATCTTTTTTCGGAGTCGGAAAGCACGGCATAAGCTTCGTTAACTTCCTTGAACTTCACCTCGGCATCCTTGTCGCCGGGATTCATATCGGGGTGATACTTCTTTGCCAAGCCGCGGTAAGCCTTTTTTATTTCGTCCTCACCGGCGTTTTTTGATACGCCAAGGACTTCATAATAATCTCTTTTGTTTTCTGCCATATCTATGCCTTTTATCTATAAATGTAAAATGAAGTTTACAAAATAGCAAAAATTCAGCTATTTTTATATACATTTTGTAGGGCGAGCCCACAAAATTTTGGATTCGCCCTACTGTGTTATTTTTGATTAGTTACCGGTCTTGTCTTCAAATCCTGCGTCGTAGTAATTACCGTCGCTTGCCTGCGCGCCGCCGTCGGTGTTAGCCGAATTCTGTGCAGCCTGCTCTCTGTAAATCTTCTCTGCGATAGGATAGAACGCCTTCTGAAGAGCTTCGGTGTCAGCCTTGATAGCCTCGGTGTTTCCGCCCTTGATGGTTTCCTTGAGCTTTTCGATAGCCTCGTTTACGGGAGCCTTATCGCTGTCGGTCACCTTGTCGCCAAGCTCGGTGAGAGTTTTCTCGGTCTGGAAGATTGTGTTTTCTGCCTGGTTCTTAACCTCAACAGCTTCCTTCTGCTTTTTGTCTTCCTCGGCAAACTTTTCTGCCTCGTGAACTGCCTTTTCGATGTCCTCTTTGGACATATTTGTGCTGGATGTGATTGTGATATGCTGCTCCTTACCGGTGCCTCTATCCTTTGCAGTAACGTTTACGATACCGTTAGCGTCGATATCGAAGGTAACCTCGATCTGAGGAACTCCACGGGGAGCTGCGGGAATACCGTCAAGAATGAATCTACCGAGAGTAGTGTTGCCCGCTGCCATCTCGCGCTCACCCTGAAGAACGTGAACCTCAACGGAGCTCTGTCCGTCTGCCGCGGTGGAGTAAACCTGGCTCTTCTTAACGGGAATTGTGGTGTTTCTTTCAATAATCTTATTAAATACGCCGCCGAGAGTCTCGATACCGAGAGAAAGGGGAGTAACGTCGAGAAGAAGAACGTCCTTAACATCACCACCGAGAACGCCGCCCTGGATAGCAGCGCCGATCGCTACGCACTCGTCGGGGTTGATGCCCTTGAAGGGTTCCTTGCCCATGAACTTCTTAACAGCATCCTGAACTGCGGGAATTCTTGTAGAACCACCAACAAGAAGAACCTTGGAAACCTGGGATGCAGAAAGACCGGAGTCGGAGAGAACCTTCTTTGTGGGGATCATGGTAGCCTCAACGAGATCGTGTGTGAGCTCATCAAACTTTGCTCTGGTGAGAGTTGCCTCAAAGTGCTTGGGGCCGGTTGCGTCAGCGGTAATGAAGGGAAGGGAAATGTCGGAAGACATTACGCCGGAAAGCTCGATTTTTGCCTTTTCAGCAGCATCCTTAAGACGCTGTGCAGCCATCTTATCCTTGCGAAGGTCGATGCCGCCGTTTTCTCTTGCAAAGCTGTCAGCCATCCAGTTTACGATTCTCTCGTCAAAGTCGTCACCACCGAGACGGTTGTTACCTGCGGTTGCAAGAACCTCAAAAACGCCGTCGGAGATATCGAGAAGAGATACGTCGAAGGTACCACCGCCAAGGTCGAATACCATGATCTTCTGGCTCTCTTCCTTATCCATACCGTATGCAAGAGCTGCAGCGGTAGGCTCGTTGATGATTCTCTTAACCTCAAGACCTGCAATTCTTCCGGCGTCCTTTGTTGCCTGACGCTGTGCGTCGGTGAAGTATGCGGGAACGGTGATAACCGCCTCGGTAACCTTTGTGCCGAGATATGCCTCTGCATCAGCTTTGAGCTTCTGAAGAATCATTGCGGAGATCTCCTGGGGAGTGTAACCCTTGCCGTCGATGGTAACCTTTGTGTCGGATCCCATATCTCTCTTGATAGAGCTAATGGTCTTGTCGGGGTTGGTAACAGCCTGACGCTTTGCAACCTGACCGATAAGTCTTTCGCCGGTCTTTGTGAATGCAACAACAGAAGGAGTCGTTCTCGCTCCCTCGGGGTTTGTAATAACAATAGGCTCGCCGCCCTCAAAAACGGCTACACAGGAATTGGTTGTACCTAAATCAATACCAATAATTTTTCCCATAATAATTTAATTCCTCCAATATATAGATGTATTTTTTTATTTATTTTGTAAAGTTAAGTTGTCAATTAACTCTTAATTTGCTGTTTTTACCATGGCAAAGCGAATGATGTGCTTACCTCTTTTGTATCCCTTCTGGAACACCTCAACGATCTCGCCCTCACCATAGGATTCATCGTCGATATGAAAGACTGCGTTGTGAAGGTTGGGGTCGAAGGTCTCACCGGGCTTACCGAATTCCTCCACGCCCAGTTTTTCAAAGGTCTGATTCGTTGTCTTTGCGATCAGCACGAGCCCTTCGTGAATTTTGTCGCCCTCGGTGTAGCTTGCTGCACGGTCGAGGTTGTCGATGATCGGGAGAAGCTCCTTTACTGTGTCGCATAGCGAGAGCTCGTAGAGGGCATCCTTTTCCTCTCTCGATCTGCGTCTGAAGTTCTCATATTCGGCAGCCATGCGAAGATACTTATCGTTAAGCTCTGAGAGCTCCTTTTTCATTTCCTCAAGCTCAAGGAGAAGCTTTTTGTCCTGCTTTGAGGTCTTTTTTTCTTTTTTATCCTGTGCAACCGTCTCTTCGGCGGTAATATTTTTATTTTCTTCCATTAGAAAACCTCATTTCTATCATATATTACTGTCATCTTCGGGTGAGGGAAGCGCTCCTTCACCAAAAATCTTGTCAATTCCAAGTGCAAGTCCGTTTAGCATCTCAATAACCTTGGAATAATTCATTCGTTTGGGTCCGATAACACCGACAGCAAACTGCTTTCCACCAATATTGACGTTTTTAAAGACCAGAGCGGTGTTTCTCATGGCGTCCGACTCGTTTTCTGTGCCGATGTAGACGTGAATATCACTTTCATCGGAGGTCTCTCTGGTGATAACATCGAGAAATTTTTCCTTTTCCTCGAACATGCCCATGAGGTTTCTGAAGTCCGACATATCCGAATATTCGGGATATTGGAGCAACTTCGTGATACCGTCGAGCTTAATGTCTGCGGTATCGAGCTCATTCATGGTTTCGTAAATTGCCTTAACCGTGGGGTGAACCATCGCACCGGCAGAGCCCATGATTGCCTCAAGCTTCATAATCGTCGACATCGTAATACTGTCGCTCGGAAGATTGATGAGATATATATTCAATGCCTCGGTGAACCTTCGAAGAATATCTTCGGTAAGCGAGAAGGGGAGGTGAATAGTCTTTGTCTTGACAATATCACCCTCGAAAGTCATAACGAGAAGAAAATCTCTCCCGGAGAGCAGAACGCTCTTAAATTGCAAAATTCTAACCTTTCCGACCCCGGGCTTGAACGCAATACCGGTATAATCGGTGAAGGAAGCCGCAAGTCGAGAAACCTCAGATAGAATTTCGTCCATCTCAGTGAGCTTATAGCGAAGTGTCGCATTGATTTCATCAATCTCTGCGCGTGTGTCAGCATACTGTCTTACAAGGGCGTCAACGTAATATCTGTAACCGAGCTCGGAAGGAACTCTGCCTGCAGAGGTGTGTGGTTGAAGAAGATAACCCATTTCCTCAAGCTCCGCCATCTCATTTCGAATGGTTGCGGGAGAGCAGGGAATGTTCACATCCTGTGACAAATATTTAGACCCGACGGGCTCGCCACCTTCAATGTGAGCGTCAACTATTGCTTTTAGTATCTGCATTTTTCGCGGAGTAAGTCTTGAGTCGTCCATTTTCTCACCTCTTTCTGTCGAATTTTAGCACTTATGCCTAACGAGTGCTAACGATAGCATATATAATATATCCCATTTCCTACGGATTGTCAAGAACTTTTATTGATTATTTTATGAATTTTTTGTTAACATTCGGCAAAAGAATGGTGATAGTGCTAAAATTGAATAAACTCCTCGCTAAAAATATTTCCCAATTTATGCAAATTTATGAAATATTGTGCGAGTCTTGTTTAAATAAAAGATTGTTAAATATTTGTTTTAAATATTTTTCTTGACTTTAATCCAAATATAATGTATAATATTATTCGTATGAGTGTGCCTTTGCGAAGGTGTGCCATATTTTAAAAATTCAATCTAATGTATATAGATTACAAAATGTAATCAGAAGGAGGTGTAAATTGAATCCTATACTTGCAATAATTTTGATCATTGTTGCCCTTGTTGTGGGCGTGGTGATTGGATTTATAATGCGTAAGCTTGGTGCGGAAAAGAAGCTCGGTTCTGCCGAGGAGCAGGCGAGAAAGATTCTCGAGGACGCGATCAAGAACGCAGAAAATGCAAAGAAAGAATCTATTATTTCCGCGAAGGAAGAGATTTTCCAGCTTAAGAAGGAAGCCGATATCGATATAAAAGAACGTCGTAAGGAGGTTTCCAGACAGGAGCGTAGACTCGCGCAGAAGGAAGAAAACCTTGATGCGAAGATCGAGGGTATGGAAAAGAAGGAGGCAATCCTTGCTGAAAAGCTTGCAGATGCCGATAAAGTTCGCGAAGAAGTAAACAAAACTTTACAGGGACAGCTTGCGATGCTGGAAAAGATCGCGGGACTTACCAGTGAGGAGGCAAAGGCAGAGCTTGTGCGCCGCCTTGACTCTGAAATGAAGCACGAGACCGCCCTTAAGATCGCCGAGTATGAGGAGAAGTTTAAGGACGAGGCAGACAACAAAGCAAGAGATATTCTCTCTCTCGCAATTCAGCGCTTTGCCGCAGACCACGTTTCCGAGGTTGCTATCTCGGTTGTACAGATCCCCGGCGATGAGATGAAGGGTAGAATTATCGGTCGTGAGGGTAGAAACATCCGCACTATCGAAAATCTCACCGGTGTTGAGCTTATCATCGACGACACACCCGACGTTATCACAGTTTCCGGATTTGATCCCGTTAGACGTGAGATCGCACGTATCGCTCTCGAGAAGCTTATCAGCGACGGACGTATCCATCCCGCAAGAATCGAGGAGATGGTTGAAAAGGCTCGTCGCGACGTTGATCTTGAGATCAAGAAGGCCGGTGAAAAGGCTATCTTTGAAACAGGTGTTCACGGACTTCATCCCGAGCTTATTAAGCTCCTTGGTCGTATGAAATACCGTACGTCTTACGGACAGAACGCTCTCCGTCACTCTATCGAGGTTTCTATGCTCGCAGGCGTTATTGCCGAGGAGATGGGTGTTGACTCAACTCAGGCTCGCAGAGCAGGTCTTCTCCATGATATTGGTAAGGCAATGACTGCCGAGGTTGACGGCTCTCACGTTCAGCTCGGTGTTGACATTGCCACCAAGTATCGCGAGAACAAGGATATCATCCACGCAATTCAGGCTCACCATAACGACGTAGAGCCTAAGAGCACACTCGACTTCATCATCCAGGCAGCCGATGCTATCAGCGCGGCAAGACCCGGTGCAAGACGTGAGGATGTTGAGAACTACATCAAGAGACTTCAGAAGCTTGAGGAGGTTGCAGGTGACTTCGATGGGGTTGAAAAGACCTTCGCGATCCAGGCAGGTCGTGAGGTAAGAATCATGGTTAAGCCCGAAATGATCTCCGACGATCAGATGAAGCTTCTTGCACGTGACATAGCGAAGAAGATTGAAAACGACCTCGATTATCCCGGACAAATCAAAGTTAGCGTGATTAGAGAATCTAGACATGTCGATTACGCTAAATAAATTTTGATGGTCGCATTTTGGTTATAATCGCCGTTTTTCGACAAGCTCGCAATAGCTTTCTATTGCTTCGGTCGTAAGAACGACAATTCTATCTCAAAATACAACTCATCAAAAAATAATTTCAAAAAACAAAGGGGCTTTCACAGCGTGATAGCCCCTAAAAAAATCAAAACGGACGTCGGGGAGAGGACCCGAATAGAAAGAAATTAGAATGAAAATTCTTGCAATCGGAGATGTGACGAGCCCTTCGGGCATTGAGCATCTCAAAAGAAATCTCTGGAAATTCAGAGAGCAGAACAAAATTGATTTCTGCGTTGTGAATGGTGAAAACGCCGCCTTTATTACGGGTATTTCCCCCGAGCTTGCCGAGGTGCTTTTGCGCTCGGGAGCCGACTGCATCAGCGGTGGAAATCACACCCTTCGCAACAAGCGAACCTACACCTATCTTGACGATACCACCGAGATTTTGCGCCCTATAAACTTCGGCTCTGATGCTCCGGGTCACGGCTATGCGATACTTGACGCTGCAGGCTACCGTATGCTTGTAATCAATGCTCTTGGCAGGCTGAATATGAATCCCACATTGGATTCGCCTTTTGTTTATATTGATCGTGTTCTTGCGAGCGAGGCGGGAAATTACGATTTCGCGATTCTCGATATTCATGCCGAGGCGACGGGTGAAAAGCTTGCCGTTGGATACGCCTATGACGGTAAAATTAACGTGGTTTTCGGCACACACACTCACGTTCCGACGGCTGACGGACGAATTCTTCCGAATGGTACCGGCTACATCAGTGACGTGGGAATGTGCGGCGAAAGCGGAGGTATTCTCGGTATGGATGCCGAGACGGTGGTTCTTCGCATGAGGACAAATCTTCCGCATAATTTCAAGCTCGCGTCGGGCGAATGTCATGCCGACGGAGTAATTTTTACACTTGACAACTCCACCGGCAGAGTGACAAAAATCGAGTCTGTCGGTTTTTAAAAAATATAGAAAGGTTGGGAAAAATGGAGCTTAAAACAAAAGTCATTGTTATAGGCGCGGGTCACGCGGGCATTGAAGCTGCTCTTGCATCTGCAAGAATGGGTGTTGACACTATTCTTTTTACAACCAACCTTGACGCGGTTGGAAATATGCCTTGTAACCCCTCTATCGGCGGCAGCGCAAAGGGTCATCTCGTCTTTGAGATTGATGCGTTGGGCGGTGAGATGGGCTATGCGGCGGATATTGCCACCATTCAGTCGCGAACACTCAACCTTGGCAAGGGTGCAGCTGTTCACTCGAAGCGAGTTCAGGCGGACAGAGTTGAGTACAAGCGTCAGATGAAAAAAACACTTGAGGCGGAGAAAAATCTTCGACTTATTCAGGCTGAAATTGTTGATATTCTCACCGAGGAGAGGGAGGGAAGGCTTGCTGTTTCGGGCGTTGTGACATCCCTTGGCGAGGCTTGGGAGGCAAATCGCGTTATTATAGCGTCAGGCACCTTCCTTGATAGCCAAATTTTCGTTGGCGATAAGGTCTTTTCCGCAGGTCCCGACGGACTTATGCCTGCCGTGGGTCTTTCGGAAAATCTTCGCAGACTTGGTTTGACGCTTCAGCGATTTAAGACCGGCACGCCTGCGCGTGTTCATCGTCGCTCGGTTGACCTTTCCAGGCTCGAAATCCAAGAGGGCGAGAGCGAGCCTGTGCCTTATTCTGTGAGAACAGAGAAAAAATTGGCAGAGAATGTAAATCTGACTCCCTGCCACATAGTTTATACCAACCAAAACACTCACGAAACCATACTTCAAAACCTTAATCGCTCGGCAATGTATTCGGGCAACATCACAGGTGAAGGTCCGAGATACTGTCCTTCAATAGAAACCAAGCTTGTGCGTTTTGCCGATAAGCCGAGGCATCAGCTTTTTGTTGAGCCATGTGGACTGGATACCGAGGAGCTCTACATTCAAGGCTTCTCAACCTCGATGCCCACAGACGTGCAGTATGAGATGCTTCGCAGTCTTGACGGCTTTGAGAATGCCGAGATTATGCGTTATGCGTATGCGATAGAGTACGATTGCGCCGATCCTACCGAGATGTATCCGACCCTTGAGTTCAAGAGCGTTTCTGGACTCTACGGAGCAGGTCAGTTTAACGGAACCTCAGGCTATGAGGAGGCTGCCGCGCAGGGTCTTGTTGCAGGCATAAATGCCGCACTTGCCGAAAAGGGTGAGCCGGAGATGATTCTGCCGAGATCCTCGTCATACATTGGCACGCTTATCGATGACCTTGTGATAAAGGGCGCGAAGGAGCCATATCGCATGATGACCTCCAGGAGCGAATACAGACTTCTCCTTAGGCAGGATAACGCCGACCTTCGTCTTACCGAAATTGGTCACAGAGTCGGTCTGATCGACCATGAGAGATATGAAAAATTCCTCGAGAAAAAGAAAATGATCGACGATGAGATAAAAAGGCTTGAGAAGACGGTTGTTCCGCCCAGCGAGAGAAATAATGAGATTTTGCGTTCGCTTGGTTCCTCTGAAATAACCACAGGCATTAAGCTTGCCGAGCTTCTTCGCCGTCCCGAGCTGTCCTATGAGGACCTTCGCGATATGGACGTTGATCGTCCCGAGCTCCCCTCTGCGGTGGTCAGAACTGCACAGATTGAGGTTAAGTATCAGGGCTATTTCAAGCGCGAGCTTGCAGAGGTTGAAAGACAGAAAAAGCTTGAGGATAAAATTCTTCCTCGCGACATAGACTATAAATCAATAGTAGGTTTGCGTCTCGAATCGGCTGAAAAGCTGGACAAAATCCGTCCGATGAATATCGGTCAGGCATCAAGAACAAGCGGAGTAAATCCTGCTGACATCAGTGTGCTTCTAATTTATCTTGGTAAATAACTAATAAGGAAGGAGAAGATATGAACGAACAGCATTCGCGCACCGAAATGCTCCTGGGCGAAGAGGGTGTAAGTAGGCTTCGATCCGCCAAAGTAGCGGTTTTTGGCGTTGGCGGTGTGGGAGGATACGCGGTTGAGGCTCTTGCGAGAGCAGGGGTCGGCCACATCGAGCTTATCGACTCCGATGAGGTTTCAATCTCAAATATCAACAGACAGATTATCGCCACACACAACACCGTGGGAATGTACAAAACCGAGGCTATGCGTGAGCGTATTTTCTCCATCAATCCCGAGGCGAAGGTTGTCTGCCACAATCTCTTTTTTGATGAAAAGTCGAAGGATGTGTTCGATTTTTCAAGCTACGACTACGTAATTGACGCTATTGACTCGCTCTCTGCGAAGATTGAGCTTATCGCCTCTGCACACCAGTGTGGCACAAAAATCATTTCTGCCATGGGTGCGGGAAACAAGCTGGACCCCACACGCTTTGAGGTGTCGGATATTGCGAAAACAACCGTTTGTCCTCTTGCTCGCGCGGTGAGAATTGCTTTGCGTAAGCGCGGCATCAACCACTTGAAGGTGGTCTACTCGAAGGAAGACCCGGCTGTTCCGCCTGAGGTTTCTGACGGCAAAAAAATACGCGTTCCCGGTAGTGTTTCCTTTGTTCCATCGGTGATGGGACTGATTATCGCAGGCGAGGTTATTAAAGATATTGCAAAAAATAGTGACTTGTATTAAAAAACAGGCTGAATTTGAACTGAACCCGTAAAAACGGACATTGAAATAAAAAACCTCTTGTAGTAGAATAGAAATATCTACTGCAGGAGGTTTTTTGTATGGGAAACAAGAAAGGAAGAACGGCATATCCCGAGAATTTCAAAGCATTGGTAATA
>JAZONX010000035.1:0-19057 GCA_045654725.1 Eubacteriales bacterium | reverse complement strand
AGAAAAAAGCACCCCGTTTGGGGTGAGAAAGGGGTATTCGCTTTCAGCGAAGATACCTTGCTCTGCGCCTGGCAAGCAAGCTTGCCGAACTTCGGGCTTCGTATGCGAACCCTATTCCGAGCAGGCTCGAAGAGGTTTCGAAACCAATCTTCTCTACGTCATAGGATAGAAAAAAGCACCCCGTTTGGGGTGCTTTTTTCTATGGCGGAGAGAAAGGGATTCGAACCCTTGATACCGGTTAGGGTATACACGATTTCCAGTCGTGCGCCTTAGACCAACTCGGCCATCTCTCCACGCGACTTCTATATTATAACAGACAAGTATTAAAAAGTCAATAGATTTTTAAATGTTTTTTTAACAAATTTAATTTTTTTCAACCATTTTATGGGTTGGGGAAGGGTATATTTTTTCTTAACGTATTGACAAAACGACATTTTTTTCATATAATAATATAGATATATTTTATTTTAGGAGAATTATTATTATATGAGTCTCAAGGTCTTAAAATTCGGTGGTAGCTCTCTGGCAGATGCTGATCACTTTAGATTAGTGGCCGATATTATTATGCAGGATCCTTCAAGACGCTATATCGTAGCATCCGCGCCAGGCAAACGCCATAACGATGATACTAAAATCACCGATCTTCTTTACAAGTGCTATTCCTTGGCATTTAATGAAGAGGATATCACTGAAGTATTTGAAGAAATCAAAAATAGATATAATGACATTATCGAAGATCTCGGAATCGACCTAGATCTCACTCCCGCTTTTGAGAAGATTCGTCTTTCCTTGGTGCACAACTCAGGACGAGATTATATCGCATCCAGAGGCGAGTACCTCAATGCAATGATTCTTGCAAAATACCTTGATTTCAGCTTCATCGATGCAAAGAAGGTTATTTTCTTCAAGGAAGACGGCAGCTTCGACTCTGAAAAGACAAACGAAGTTCTAAGGGAAGTGCTTTCCAAGCATGAACATGCTGTTATTCCCGGATTTTACGGCTCTATGCCTAACGGAACAATCAAAACCTTCTCTCGTGGTGGTTCGGATATTACAGGCTCTATTGTTGCTCGTGCGGCATCGGCAACTCTTTATGAAAACTGGACCGACGTTTCGGGATTCCTTATGGCAGATCCCCGAATTATTGATAATCCCAAACCCATTAAGGTTATCACATATAAAGAACTTCGAGAACTTTCCTATATGGGCGCAACCGTTCTTCACGAGGACGCGATTTTCCCCGTAAGATACTCAAAAATTCCTATAAATATCAGAAACACAAACAGACCTGATGATAAGGGTACATTTATCCTTCCTGAAACCGATGACATCAGTGAACATGTTATAACCGGTATTGCAGGCAGAACAGGATTCTCAAGCATTACAATAGAGAAAGCGATGATGAATACCGAGCTTGGTCTTGGTCGTAAGGTTCTTCAGGTTCTTGAAGAAAACGGTGTTTCATTTGAACATTTTCCTTCTGGTATTGATACCATGACCGTAATTGTTTCCACAAAATCTCTTTCAGAGAAGCGTGGCGATGTACTCGCCGGTATTTGCAAAAACGTTAATCCCGAAAATGTGTTCGTAGAAGAAAATATGGCACTTATTGCTGTTGTTGGACGTGGAATGATCAAAGCTAAGGGCACTGCAGCTCGCGTATTCACATCTCTTGCAAAGTCCAATGTCAACATTCGTATGATCGATCAGGGCTCTAGCGAGCTTAACATAATTATCGGCGTAGATGCGAATGATTACATCACAGCGCTTAACGCTATTTACTCGGAATTTGTAAACTAAAAATGAACACGGCAGGGAATTACTAAACCTTGCCGTGATTTCAATAAACAGCAGGGAAGAATATGCAAAAAAGAGTAGGGAATCACCCTACCCCTGATTATTGTTTTATATTATTTAATATTTGAATGAGTAACGTACATTCCTACTCAGAATAGTACATATACCGCTTCCCCAAAAATGAACCTCAAACGCAGGGAACTCATCGGTCAATCCACCGCTAAATCTTAAAATAGGGCACTAAAGAGATATATCACCAATTATACAAAATGAATATTTTGTATAATAGAGGGAAGCAAAATAAGCTATTAAGGGTATTTTGCCATATATTAACCCTTAAATTCTGCATTTTGCGTATTTCTGATAAATTCGCTTGAATACGTTTTATCAGTAGTATGTATCAATATACCATCATTTATTTAATTCAGGTAAAACCATTTTTTTATAAACTTAATAACGATACAACGTATTTAATTTGCTTCCAAGCACTTATAGAATTTTTATATTTAATTTTAAATTCTAAAACCATAAAAACGGCATAAAAAAATAGACTTAAAAGGGGGTAGGGTACTTCCCTATTTTTCCCTTTCAAATTTTACCTCTTATATAGCATCTTTGCAGATATTTTTTCCGTGTGGCCTCACCGCCGCGTATATGCCGTTCTGATTTATTCTTTTCAAGAATGGTTTTCACAGATTTATATAGTGGAGGATTTACATATCGTAACTTGCATGTAAGATCCTTATGTACCGTACTCTTGCTTACACCGAATTTTGTTGCACACGCTCGTACTGTCGCACCTGTTTCTATTACATATTCAGCAAGCAACTCGCATCGATCTCTCCTAAAAGCATCCATAATCAACCTCCACAGCATAACTACTTAAATATATGAAAGAGATTTATCAATAATGCAAAAAGAAGATTTAAAATTTAAGGATTCCACCGTATTTGAAGGCATGACGTCTATCAGAGCGATAATTAAAGCCAACGAAGAAGGCATTAATGACAGAAAGATAGTTGAAATTCTTTATGACAAGGATAAAGCAAAAAAAATATCAAAAGAACTTGGATATTTGAAAGCAATATCGGGAAAATTTGAATACAATTTAAGGGAAGTATCGGCAGAAGAATTAGATTCTATCACTCTAGGTAACTCTCATGGCGGATTGGTTGCTATCACAGGTGATAGAGCACTTCCCTACCTTTCCAACGCTTCCCCGCTAATTTCCGACGGATTTTACGTTATGATTGAAGGTATTGAAGATCCCTATAATTTCGGTTATTCTTTGCGTTCTCTTTACGCCATGGGTTGTTCCGGGGTCATTCTCACCGAACGCAACTGGATGAGTGCTGCCGGCGTTGTAGCAAGAAGTTCCGCGGGTGCATCTGAAATGTTTACAATATACAAGTCTAATCCCACAGATTGTATTCGAATATTTAAGGAGCATGGTTTTAAGGTCATTTGCGCCGATGAGAACACCGACAACATACTAGGACAATGTGATATAAAAACGCCCCTACTCCTCATTGTAGGTGGTGAAAAACGCGGCATTTCTAGAGCCATTATTGATTCCGCAGATATGCTAATTAAAATCGACTACGGACGCGAATTTCGTGCCTCCCTGTCCGCTGCATCGGCAACTACTATGTTTGCCTATGAAATTGCAAGACAAAATAATAAAAAATAAAAAAAGCCACCTTTCGGTGGCTTTTTTATGTAATTACATACCGGGAATGTAACCCTCGGAGTAAGAATCTGCATCTGCAGGAGGAGTAATTGTGAACTGTTCATAAGAAACAGTCGAGGTGGAAACAGCACTAGCAGAAACGCCGTATATTTCCATATTGAATAATGTTATGATTTCTTCAAGATTACCATCATCGTCGAAGATGATCTCATACTGCACATCGTCAACTACATCAACGGGATTACCAATCTTGGTAAGCATTTCCTCATACTTTTCTTCGCTGATAGAGAACTTAAGAACCCATCTATCATCCTTTGCTTCGAACTTCATATCCTCGAACCAGCTCTCAGGAATATCAAGAAGAGTGCTCTCGGAAGGATCCTTGGACATATACTGCTGCATGAACTGTTCCTTATCGAGCTCGGTCTTAATCTTACCAGAAGAGGTGTTAGCATAAAGCATACCGTCAACGTACCAAACTTCCATATTAGCAGCCGGAGACATATCGTTGTAAGACTTTACATACTCATTGTCGCCCTGGCGCTTAGAAATTACAGTCTGATTCATTGTCATGGACTCACCTTCGTATGTCATAACAATTTCCTGCTCTGCGGTGATTATAAAGGATGTAGCTGCAGAAAGCTTTTCTTTTGCTGTCTCATAAAGCTCCTCGGGAGTCTTACCAGCGAGTGTTTCCATGGTAGAATCGTCGCCATCGTTCTTATCATCGTCCTTATCCTTGTTACCACAAGAAGCAAGCACGAACATAGAGAAAATAAGTGTCATTGCGAGTAAAAGAGCCAATAATTTTTTCATTTCATTTTATTCCTTTCTGTAAATTCTCTACAATAATTATAACAGTAATTAACACATTTTTCAAGAGTTTTTACAAAAATAATACATTTTTAAGGGTACAGATTTTTCTGTACCCTTTTTTATTAATTTTTCCCGCAGCCGCAAGGCCCGTTATTTCTTCCTTGCGTGGTTTCAGTTGTTACATCTGTTCCTCGGAACTGATTTGTTGGAAAGGCTATAGTTCTAAAAAGCGCGCAAGGATTATCATTATTAGATGCTGCGCTACATTCCTTATCCGGTACGCTGTAATCAGTCGCATTCACGAGAAGCTGTGCAGGGCGCTCGATTCTTACAACAGAGAAGATACCAAAGGATACAAGCAGCTTGGGACCATCTGTATTCGTAACGATCTCCTCTCCGAAGCAATTTCTAACGCCTTCGGGAATATCAATAAAATCAGCGCAGGTGCAAGCGCAAGGACAGTTACAATCGCTAACCTTCGTACCAAGAACAATAGGCTCTACCGTTTCTACAACCGCAATAGGATCGGTTGTACCCATATTATCCATATCGCATACGCTGCAATAGTTTGCGCCGGGATTGGAGGTAAAGGTAACTGCCCTACCCTCGCCGCCGTAAAGAATTACGTCCTTTTCAAGGGCCGTAAGACCTCTGAATGTCGTGCTTCTGCCAACTCCAAGACAGGCCTCAAACTCTACCTCAATGTAATAGCGAACGGTTATCTGATAGAAGCCACAGTTAAAGGGCACTTCATCTACACCAACAAATGCCCAAAGGAGTCTGGCAGTACGTGTCCTTACGTTGGTAGAATTTGCGAGAATCTCCTCTCCTGCGCACGTCAGATAAACTCTGGTATCTTCGAAACAGTCTCTATCGCGGCAACTGTCAAGGACTCTCTTAGTGTCGATGCATACCATACCATTCCCGGTGGTTGTATTTACACAATTCTGACCACCGTTAAGGATGGATGCGTTTCTGTTTTCATGCATTATTTTGACCATTCCTTATGCAATAATTATTACCGTAAGTCACAGATTTTTTAATCTATGCCTCGATATTATTCTATGAATGATCTCATTTATAGGTGAAAAAATCCCACGGATTTTCGTCCGTGGGATTAAAATATTATTAGAATTAAACGTATGCCTTAACAGCCTCAGGGCACTCCTCAACGGTGATAGAAGATGTCATAACGAGGTTAACATCAGCGGTGATCTTATCAAGCTTTGCAAGCATACCTTCGAAAGCAATAACATCATTACCGATAATCTTAAGAGCAGAATCTACGAAGATATCAGTAATATCGGAGTTAGAAGCGAGAATACCTGCGATGAAGCCATAAAGTGCATCAGCATCGTTTACAGAATAAGCATCTGTATCGATAAGTCTTGCCTTATATGTAATATCATGAATGAGCTTATCTCCCTTCTCGATACATACTACGTTACCAAGAGATGCTTCAACAGCGTTGTTAACCATCTCGATAAGAGTCTTTGTTTTTCCGGAGCCCTTGCCACCGATAAATAATTTAATCATTTTTATATTCCTCCTAAAAATTGAGAGTTTTGCTCATATACATTTTACACTATTACGCATAAAAATGCAATAGAATTTTAAGATTTTTTTCTTTTCGGTTTTATTTTGTAAATATTACACAATAATGTATGTGCATTATTTACCTTCAATACGAGCTTCAAGCTGGGATTTCATATCTTCGTAACCGGGCTTACCAAGAAGTGCAAACATATTCTTCTTGTATGCTTCAACGCCGGGCTGATCGAAGGGATTAACACCAAGCATATAACCCGAAATAGCGCACGCAAACTCGAAGAAATAAATAAGATATCCGAGAGAGCTTGCCGACCTGTCCTCAACCTCAAGGAGAATGTTAGGAACCCTACCATCATTATGCGCAATAAGAGTAGCCGTCATTGCGGTCTTATTTACATAATCAAGCTCCTTGCCAGAGATAAAATTAAGTCCATCAACGTTTGCGGGATCATTGGGAATTACAAAGGATGCACCAGGATTTTTTACACTAATAACAGTCTCGAAAAGATTACGCTGACCTTCCTGAATATACTGACCGAGAGAGTGAAGATCGGTAGAGAAAATAACAGAAGCCGGGAAAATTCCCTTATTTTCCTTGCCCTCGCTCTCGCCGTAAAGCTGTTTCCACCACTCGTTAAGCATAAGGAGATAAGGCTCGTAACCAACGAGAATTTCAGTACTCTTACCCATTCCAAGAAGAACGTTACGAATTGTTGCGTATCTCATTGCAATGTTAGAATCAAGATCATTTTTCGAGAAATCGCTCTTTGCCTTTTGTGCGCCTGCCATAAGACTGTCAATATCAATACCTGCGCATGCAATGGGAAGAAGACCAACTGCGGTAAGAACAGAGTATCTGCCTCCAACATCGTCAGGAACAACGAATGTTTCATATCCTGCTTCGTCAGAAAACTTCTTTAGAGTACCTCTTGCCTTATCGGTTGTAACAAAAATTCTATCTCTCGCTCCCTCGACACCGTACTTCTGAACAAGAAGCGACTTGAACACTCTAAATGCAATAGCAGGCTCGGTAGTTGTTCCTGACTTGGAGATTACGTTTACGGAAATATCCTTGCCTTCGCAAATCGAGAGAAGCTCGGTAAGCGCAGTGGGCGAGATATTATTTCCTGCAAAGTAAATATCGGGAGTATCCTTTTTGAGATTATTATAAAGAGGGCTCTTAACAAATTCAATAGCAGCACGTGCACCAAGATAGGAGCCACCAATACCGATAACAATAAGAATATCCGAGTTCTGCTTTATTTTATCTGCCGCAATTTTAATTCTTGCGAATTCTTCCTTATCATAATCAACGGGAAGATTTACCCATCCAATAAAATCATTTCCAGGGCCCTTGCCACTAAGAAGAAGAGTGTGTGCAGCTTCGGCGGAGGGTTTCAAATTTTTAATATCCTGCTCGGATACAAATCCTGATAAGAATTTTTCATTAAGTTTAACGCTCATTTTAGATCCATCCTTTAAAAAGTTTCGCAGGATATATTATACAATAAATATTTATATTTTTCAAGTATTTTAATCA
Organism: Eubacteriales bacterium; assembly: GCA_045654725.1. Classification (GTDB taxonomy): domain Bacteria; phylum Bacillota; class Clostridia; order Oscillospirales; family CAG-272; genus UBA1740. Next base: position 11,663 of record JAZONX010000035.1, on the reverse strand, counting down.
ATTTTTTCCACAAACAATACGCGAAATTATTCTAACGAACAACTGACCAAATTTAATTCTGTTAATTTCTTCTTTTGTATATATATCACTAATACCTATTTGCTCGTCGCCTAGCTTATAAATAACACTTCCTACAACTTGCCCCTCGTTAATAGGTGCAACTATATTTTCAGGTATATTATAGACAAGTTCTACGTTTTTTATTTGACTTTTTTCAATGATGCAGGAATATGGCGAACTATAAATTGCTATTTTGTCAAGCGTACCCCCAAGAACGTTGGACATTTCAATAAATTCCTCACCGCGTTCAAAAAGAGCATAATTTGCAAACCCATAATCGAGTAGCTCTCTCGCAATTGCATTTCGATCATCCCTTGTGTTTGCGCCCATAACTACAGCTATTAACTGCATATTTCCTCTTTTAGCCGTTGCGCTAATACAGTATCCAGCCTTATCCGTAGACCCGGTTTTAAGACCATTACAACCATCGTAATATCTAACTAATCTATTCGTATTAGTAAGAGTAAACTCACCGTCTCTTATTGTATCCTGCCAAATCGAACTATACTTCAAGATTATGTCATGTGAGATAAGCTCGCGAGACATTTTCGCAATATCTGCAGAGCAGCTATAATGCTCGGTAGTGGTGTCGTCAAGACCTGTCGTGTTCTCAAAATGAGTGTTTTTAAGTCCTAACTCGGAAGCGCGCTTATTCATCTGCTTCACAAAAGCACTTTCACTTCCGGCGCAAAGCTCTGCCAAAGCAACAGAAGCATCGTTTCCGCTTGCGATTACGGTTGCTTTAATTAGCTCTTCTACAGTAATTTGTTCGCCTTCTTCAAGGAATACTTGACTGCCACCCATTGATGCCGCTCGCGCACTCACATTAACAACATCCTCTAGAGCAATTCTGCCCTCATCAAGTGCTTCACATACCAGCAGGAGAGTCATAACCTTTGTAACAGATGCAGGAGATGCGGCTTGATATTCATTTGATGCGTACAAAACCTTACCCGTAGATGCTTCGCAGAGATATAGTCCTCCGTATTCATAGTCAATGTTAAGATTTACTTCTTGATACAAGTTTGTCTCTTCTGCCGTGGTTTTTGTCCTGTTTCCTGCAGAAATTAACATTGGATGTGTAAAAATCAAAACGAGCACAACTAATACTGAGATTGTTTTTTTCATATCTTCCTCCAAAAGCTTTTTATTTATTATATTGCTTTTGTAGGCGGGCTTATGATACTTTTATTTTTTTGTTAATTCGTCCAGTGTTCCAAACGTATAACCTTCACTCTTCCATTCTTTTAAAAGGCATTTAAATATATCTGCATTAGTCTTTGAGGTTGGATGAAATAGCATTACTGCACCATTGTGCGTGTTATCAAGTATCTTTCTTATAGCCTTTTCGCTTGAAGGTTGTCTTTGATTGTCCCAATCATCGTATGCAAAGCTCCAGAATACAGTTTTGTACCCCAGCTCTTGAATTGATTTTAGTGACTCCATAGAATAACACCCCTCCGGGAAACGAAAATATTTCGACATCTCCCTACCTATTTTTTCTTCACAAAGCATTTCCAGAGCAGATAGATTTTTTGCTATCTCTTCTCTACTGCTTTCCGATAAATTCTTGTGATTTTTTGTGTGATTACATACTAGGTGTCCCTCATCAAACATTCTCTTAACAAGATCCGGATTTTTGATAATGACATTATCAAGAATAAAAAATGCGCCACGGACAGATTCTTCCTTCAAAGCATCGAGAATTCTCTCTGTGTTTCCATTTTCATATCCTACATCGAAGGTAAGATAAATCACTTTTCGCCCTTCTCTAGCCGCATTTTCATCTAGATAATAAGCATCATACCGCCTAACGCTCTCTGCTTCCTTGGGAAACCTTGGTGTGCCGCCTTTATTTCTTTTGATATACCAATTATAGCTGTTAACTGCATAAACAGTAAGTCCTATATTTGATATAAGAAGTGATAGTATAATGATTATAATAAATTTCTTAATAGATTTCATTTTTTCCTCCAAGTTTTTTATTTATCTTTTCTGAAAAATGTCAAAATAAAAAGGACAATTATTGGAAAAAAAGAAAAGGACTGTAAGTTAAACAGTCCTTTTAGCAAATATTAAATTACTTATACTTGCGCTTTCTTGCAGCCTCAGCCTTCTTCTTACGCTTTACGCTGGGCTTCTCATAATGCTCTCTCTTACGAAGCTCGGTCATGATACCGGACTTTACGCACTGTCTCTTGAAACGACGAAGCGCGTTATCGAGAGTCTCATTCTCTTTAACTCTAATTTCTGCCATCTTATTTCCCCTCCCTTCGCTTTGCAAAGAGATCAAATCTCATTTTTTTACTAGATTATTATAGTTTATTTTACAACGTTTGTCAATAGATATTTGTAAAATTCTTGAAAAAATATCAATTATTTTGTGAATATCTTGCGACGGCCGCAGAAAATGTGTTTTTCAAAAGCATTGTAATGGTCATAGGACCAACTCCACCGGGAACAGGTGTGATCAGTGAAGCAACCTTGCTCACCTCGTCAAAATCCACGTCACCAACTAGCTTACCTTCGCTTGTACGGTTAATTCCAACGTCAATAACCACTGCTCCGGCCTTAACCATATCTGCCGTCAAGAACTTTGCACGCCCGATTGCCACAACAATGATGTCTGCCTTCCTTGTAATATCCGAAAGACCGACGGTTTTTGAATGACATACTGTAACTGTACCGTGCTTTTCTAAGAGAAGCATAGCCATTGGTTTGCCGACAATATTGCTTCTGCCAATAACAACGCATCTCTTACCCTTGATTTCAACATTATAATGCGCAAGAAGCTGCATTACACCAGCAGGTGTACACGGCAAAAGATTGTAGCTACCAATGGAAATTTTACCTACGTTTACCGGATGAAAAGCATCTACATCCTTCTCCGGAAGAATGCTTTGTATGACTCTTTCTTCGTTTATATGAGACGGCAGAGGAAGCTGAACTAATATTCCATCGACAGAACTATCGTAGTTAAGCTCCTCGATTTTAGAAAGCAGTTTATCCTCGGTAATATCAGATGAAAAAGCAAATTCAAGCGAACGTATCCCTGTTTCAAGGCAGGCCTTATGCTTATTTCTAACGTAAACTGCAGAGGCGGGATCATCACCGACAACAATTACCGCAAGAGCTGGAGTGTGTCCGCTTAATGTAGAAAACTCAGAAATTTGTGTCTTAAGCTCATCACGCATCTTTTGCGATACATTTTTTCCACTAATAATTTCTGCCATAATTTATTATTTATTTTTCTCGTTATTATTGTTTTTGTCTTTATCAGTCGACTCCTTGTTTTTCCCTGCAAAAACAGCCTTAATCTTTTCAAAAATAGGAGTTTCGTTCTCCTTTTTCCTTTGATCTCCTTCAACAGGAGCCTCCTTGTGATACAACTCTTTCTTCGGCTTCTTAACCGCAAAGAAGATAAGAAGAGCAAGACAAACCACAAAGATTACACCCGCAAGAAGCTGAGAAACTCTCAAATTGGTATCACCAATGTAGAGGCTATCGGTTCTAAGGCCTTCGATAAACATTCTACCAAGACCATACCAACCAAAGGTAAGAAGGATACACTGACCGTCATATTTTTTGCCAACGAATTTAGCATAGAGATATACTCCAAGCACGCCGAGTAGATTCCATAACGACTCGTAGAGGAATGTGGGATGAACGTAAACCATTTCGCTTGTTTTAAAGTCCATAAACGTGTTGAAATTACGCAATCCCATTTTACAGAAGACGTCGGTCTGATAGCCGTAAGCCTCGCCATTCATGAAATTACCCCAACGTCCAATTCCTTGTGCTAGAAGAACGGCAGGAGCAACACCGTCTCCGAAAGCGAAAAAGTTAATCTTCTTGAAATGAGAAACTACAAACACAGTAATAGTGCCTGCAATTATACCACCATAGATAGCCAGACCGCCGTCACGAATGCTGAAAATTCCTTGGAGTAGATTGTCATAGTTTGATTTATCAAGATAAAAGTCAAGCTCGGAGAATACATAGTAAAGTCTAGCGCCAAGCACACCAAAGGGTATCGTGAATAAAGCATAATCTATACAATCATCTACAGTTACACCAATTTTCTTCGACTGAACCATAGCATAAATTATACAACAGATCATTCCGATGGTAATCAAAAGAGCGTACCATGCAATCTCAACACCAAAAACGGTAAAGGCAACACTGTTTACCGAAAATTCGCCTATACCAAGTCCGGGGAATGATATTTTAGATATATGTAACATACATCTTTCTCCTTAAAAATAGTTTTTATCAATAACGTCTTTTATTGTGATTTTGTTTAGTTTATTAGCGAGCTCGATACTGATAATGTCAAAAATGTGATGATAATCGCAGGCAGATTTATCACAATTCAAGGAACAGCTCTCTCCGGAATCTAAACATCTTGCGATGGCAATAGGCCCATCAATAAGCTCAATCACCTTCTTGAGAGTTATTTTTTCAGGCATAGCTTTAAGCTTATATCCACCGTTAACACCCTTATAGGACTGCACCAAGTCACCTTGTACAAGCTTGTGCAATATCTTAAGAGTGAAACGCAAAGTAACCGAAGTATCGGAGGATATTGTTTTAGCATCGGTTACGCTTTCGTAACCTGCCATAGCAGTAAGAATTCTTAAAGCATAGTCTGATTCAAGAGTAATTCTCATTCTGTTCTCCCTAATTTGATAAAATAGCCCAAATTTTTATTTGCCCAAAGTTCCCTTCTTGTGCTTGTCAAGAATGGTATGAATCTTCTTGGACTGATTGAGAAGGTGGCTTATGGTTCTGTCGTGATTAAGGGTATCAACAATATATGCAACGTACTTGCACATATTAACCTCTGTATACCAGCTTCTAGAAAGGAGCTCGGGTGTTCTGTAAACAAGGTTAGTCGTGAAGATCTGGTCAATAATTCCCTCGGCATTAGCTTCATCAAGCTTTTCAAGTCCGTTACAGAACAAGCCAAAAGTAGCAAATACGAAAATACGCTTTGCGCCCTTTGCCTTAAGCTGCTTTGCAACGTCGATTACAGAGTCGCCGGAGGAAATCATATCGTCAACAATGATAACATTCTTATCCTTAACATCGCGACCGAGATATTCATGAGCAACGATAGGATTCTTACCGTCAACAATTACGGAATAATCGCGTCTCTTATAAAACATGCCGAGATCGATGCCCATAACCGACGAATAATACATACACTTAACCATACCGCCCTCGTCAGGAGAAATGATCATGGTGCTATCAGGATTGATTTCAATATCAGGATACTTGCGTACCATAGCCTTAATCATCTGATATGATGAGCGAACGTCCTCGAAGCCATGGAGAGGAATAGCGTTTTGAACGCGGGGATCATGTGCATCAAAGGTGATAAGGTTTGTAACACCCATACGTGTAAGCTCCTGAAGAGCCAAAGCACAGTCCAAGGACTCTCTGCCGGAACGCTTGTGCTGTCTACCCTCGTAGAGCATAGGCATAATAACGCTAATTCTACGAGCCTTACCTTCAATCGCACCAATGATTCTCTTAAGATCCTGGAAGTGGTCATCAGGACTCATCGGAACGGTTCTACCATACATATTGTAAGTTACACCATGATTAAATACATCGCAAATAATGTAAACATCATTTCCACGAAGAGATTGCTGAATAGTTCCCTTACCCTCGCCGCTGCCGAATCTGGGGCAACGAGCATCTACAAGAAAGCTTCCATCACTGTCATGATGACGCCATTCCTTAAGGTAATAGTCAACCTGCTCTGCAAAATCCTCGCATCCACGCATACCAATAACACTAAGTTCACCGTACAATGTGTCCTTCATCTTTAACGCTCCACATATTTTATTTTTTCTCTGAAAGAATTCGACAAAATATTTACTAAATTTGTATATTTCGTCAAACAACAGATTTCAGCAATTACATTATATAACAAAATTCTTTGCTTGTCAACCTAAAAATAATAAATAATAAAAGGAGAATATTTATGCCTGATTCAAGTGGTACTTTGCGTATTCGCGCTTATACTGCAGGAGGAGCTCTTCCCGTTTCGGGAGCGACAGTCAGAATAACCGGCGGCGATGAAAAAAATAGACTAATAAGCTATTCGCTGACAACCGACAGAGATGGTCTTACCGAAGCAGTTACCCTTCCCGCCCCTAACATTGAGTATTCACTAACACCCGGAGCAAGTGAACAACCTTATTCGATTTACAACGTAGAAATCACAGCACCGGGATTTCAGAGCAAACGAATCATCGGTCTGACCGTCTTTTCAGGTGTTGACTCGGTACAGCTAATTAGTATGATTCCCGGCAACGCTGAAGATCGATCTAACGTACCTAAGGGAAGTGCTGACACCGTCATCCCAAGAACCAACCTGCAATAAGGAGAAGTATATGCCATTACCCAAAATTCCCGAAGAAATCGTGGTCCATCTCGGTGCACCCGATACAGATGCCATGAACGTTACAGAAAGCTTTCCGGACTACATAAAAAACGTAGCATCCAGCGAAATTTATCCAACATGGCCAAGAGAAGCGATAAAAGCAAACATACTTGCGCAAATTTCGGTTGCGTTGAACCGCGTATACACAGAATTTTACCGAAGCAGAGGCTATAATTTCGACATCACATCATCACCTGCATACGATCAAACATACGTTTACGGACGTGACATTTTTGGAAATATATCGGAATTAGTTGATGAAATTTTTGACAGTTACATCAGACGGCAGGAGTTTATTGAACCGCTTTTCGCGGAATTTTGTGACGGTGTTGAGGTTAACTGTAATGGCCTATCCCAATGGGGTAGCGTCGATCTGGCTGAGGCCGGACAAAATTTCTTCTCTATCCTTCAAAATTACTACGGGAATGATATTGTGCTAGAGGAGGATGTTCCTGTAGAGGATATTCCAGGCAGCGCGCCTCTTGTAACTCTTCGCGAAGGCGATACCGGTCGAGATGTTGAGCTCATTCAAAGAAAACTTAATAGAATTTCAACGAACTTTCCGGGTATACCTAAAATATATCCTGTCGATGGATTTTTTGGGCCTTCAACAACAGATGCGGTCAGAAAATTCCAAGAGGTCTTTGATCTCAACGTAGACGGCCTGGTTGGTCGCGCAACCTGGAATCAGATTCAATTTATTTACAATGCAGTAAAGAAGCTTTACACAGTTAATTCAGAAGGACTTAGGATAACCGACGTCACGACAAGATACACCGATACGCTCGCCGAAGGGTCGACAGGTGACGGAGTTCTTACAATACAATATTACCTAAGCTACATTGCATTATTCGTACAAAGCGTTCAGGCCGCCGCAATGGACGGCTCCTTCGGTCCTTCTACAACAAATGCCGTAAGATCATTCCAAGAAACTTATGGACTGCCTATAACTGGTGTGGTTGACAGACTCACTTGGGATAGGATTGAAAACGTATATTTTGATCTGATAAGCCGAATCGACTTTGAGTTTTATGGTGGAAGAATTCTACCCTTTCCTGGCAGAATTTTACGCGAAGGTATTGAGGGCAACGATGTTAGAGTTCTTCAAGAATATTTGAATTATATCTCCGATACCTATCCACAAATTCCGAAAGTCAACGTTGATGGAGTATTTGGTCCTTCAACTGCCGAACAAGTCGAGAAATTTAAGGAAATATTCGATCTACCTGGCACTCCCAACAGAGTAAACGCTCCAATTTGGAATTCCATTGCTAATATCTACGACGATTTATACACAGGCGCCTCTGTAAACGAGGGACAGTATCCCGGCTACGAAATATCATAAGAGGAAATAATATGTATCGAATTTATGACAAGCCCGAGGCAATTAAGCGTGTTCAAATATATCTCGAGAAAATTAAGGATGTAGGTCCCTACATTGCACCGAGTGGCGTGTATGATAGCATAACCCGAAACGCAGCGATTGCCTTCCAAGAAAAATACGGCATTGAAGCAACCGGAATTATCAACTATATTACTTTCGAAAGATTATTTTACGAATACTCGAAAATTATGGAAAAGGAAAGAATTTCTTCTTTGCTTGACTCATTTATAGATTTCCCGCTGTTTCCCGGTAGGTATTACAAAGAAATTTCTCACATTAACCGTATAATGTCAAGAGTTTTAGATCACTACGGTCAACCACACAACCTTACCGAGAGTAATTTTTACTCTGCCGCCACTTCAAAGGCAGTTGAGCTGCTTCGGGGGATATATCTTCTTGAAGCAAGGAATCAAATTGATGAGTCGTTTTACTCTGCTTTAATTAAGGACCACGATTCTATCGGAGAAGTTGTTGCGAATTTTCCTTGACTTGAGTATTTTTCTCTATTAAGGGAATAATCTACAAGTAACTGTCGAGAGTAGCAGGAGGAAGGAAATGAGTAATAATTTTACATCAAAGGCTGAAAACGCCCTCAATCAAGCTGTTAAAATTGCCGAGGAACACGGACACACTTATATTGGAACCGAGCACGTATTATTAGCTCTTGCCACCGATGAGGGATCGTGCGCATCTATTTTATTAAGAAAAAGCAGGATAACTAAGGATGGGCTCTCGGTAATCGTCAAAGAATACGCCGGCATCGGAAGCTTCAGTCGGCTAACATCCAAGGATACTACTCCAAAATGCAGAAAGATACTTGAGTCATCATACAAAATAGCGAAAAAGTACTCGTCAGAAAAAATCGGTACCGAGCATCTTTTGTTATCAATTTTAGAAGAAAAAGAATGTGTAGCCTTCAAAATCTTGACAAAAACCGAGGCAGACTTAATCACACTGCGTGATAACGTTATTACTTTTCTTCGTGCATCAGATAATAACATCATTTATGCGACAGAAGCTCTACCCGAGGCGTCTATCCCAAATTTATCGAGATACGGAAGGAATTTAAGCGCCCTTGCAGATAAGGATCAACTTGACCCAGTGATTGGTAGAGATAAGGAAACCGATAGACTTATCCGAGTATTGTCGCGAAGAAGTAAAAATAACCCCTGCCTCATTGGAGAAGCCGGAGTTGGTAAAACCGCAATAGTTGAAGGATTGGCGTTACGAATTGCCGAAGGGAGAGTTCCATCGAGCCTTTTGGGTAAGGTTATTTTTTCCTTGGATCTTACGTCTATGGTTGCGGGTGCAAAATATAGAGGAGACTTCGAAGAAAGAATTAAAAACGCCATGCTAGAGGCAAAGAAAAATAAATCTATAATTCTTTTTATCGATGAAATACACACAATTGTAGGCGCAGGATCTGCCGAAGGAGCAATAGATGCGGCAAATATTCTTAAGCCTGAACTTTCAAGGGGTGAAATTCAGTTGATCGGAGCAACAACGTTGTCCGAATATCGCAAGTATATCGAAAAAGATAGTGCGCTTGAAAGAAGATTTCAGCCTATTCTCGTTGAAGAACCCACAGTAGAAGGAACAGTAAATATACTAAAAGGTATTCGCCCCAAATATGAGTATCATCACAGAATAAAAATCACAGATGAAGCTATTGAGATGGCAGCTAAGCTATCCGAAAGATATATCCAGGACAGATTTCTTCCTGATAAAGCTATAGATCTGCTTGACGAGGCTTGTGCACTAGCAAATGTCTCAAACAATATTGATACCGATAAATCAAAGATTATTAAAGATAAAATAAGGCAGACGTCAGAAAACAAGAAAATAGCGATAAATAATCGTGATTTTGATATGGCAAAAAAGATGAAAGAATTAGAAAAGATATACACATCCGAATTGTCAGAAGAAATCCAGAGATCAACACCTGCACGAAATGCTTTCGTTACAGATGCAGAGGTTTGCAGCGTTATAAACGAGATGACAGGAATAAATCCAAAACAAGATTATGGAAAAAACAAACATTATTATAAGGAATGCCTTTCAAGACATATTGTTGGGCAAGACGAAGCTATTGATGCCCTATCAACATCACTGGTTCGAAGTCTTGCCGGAATTAATTCTCCAAACAAACCTCGCGGTATATTTTTGTTTTTAGGCGAAAGCGGAGTTGGAAAAACCGAATTAGCCAGAGCGCTAGCCACCGAATTGTTCCATAATAGTGAATCGCTAATACGATATGATATGTCGGAGTTTTCGGAAAGCTATGCCGTTTCGAAATTTATCGGATCTGCGCCCGGATACGTTGGATATGACGAACAAAACTTTACGCTTGAAAAAATACGGAAGCATCCTTATTCGGTGGTCTTACTCGATGAAATCGAAAAGGCTCATCCCGACGTTCTATCACTGTTACTACAGATATTTGACTCGGGCTACATTACTGATGCAACAGGGCGTAAAATCAATTTCAAGAATACCTATATCATCATGACCTCTAATGTAGGAGCTGGCAATCTACTTGATAAAGGACTCGGCTTTATGAAAAATAACGACAAAACAACCATCCGCGAAAAGATTAAAGGATATTTTAAGGATGAATTTATAAACAGAATTGATGAAATTATATTTTTCTCCCCTCTTACAGATTCTGCCTTAAAAGAAATTGCCAAAATAAAGATTTTAGAGCTTTCTCAAAGAGTGTATTTGAATGGAATTAACCTTGTTTCAGATGATAACGTTTACGATTTTATCGCTATAACATCAAAGTCCAAGAGTTTTGGCGCAAGGCACCTGGATCGAATTGTTGTAAATATGATCGAAAACAAAATTGCCGATATGATCGTAAGCGGAGAGGTATCTTATGGTGATACGGTAAAGATTAGTGTTGATAATAATAAGCTTATTTTTAACAAGCTCTGTCTTCTGCTGAATTAGCAATAAAACAAAAAACCGTGCAAAATGCACGGTTTTTCTTATCTGGGGTGAGATATGGGATTCGAACCCACGGCCTCCAGGGCCACAACCTGGCGCTATAACCAACTTAGCTAATCCCACCATTGATGGCGTGCCTTGGCGCACTCGAACCCCCGACCTACTGCTTAGAAGGCAGTTGCTCTATCCAGCTGAGCTAAAGGCACATACTTGACAACGGCTATTATTATAGCAGAACATTTTGCTTTTGTCAATAGATTTTCGCTATTTTTTTCAAAAAAAAGAATAAAAGTTTTTTGGGCGACAGAGTTTCTTTACTCAGCCGCCCACTCGCTTTATTGCATATTATTTTTCTTTTTGATTTCTTCAAGGCGTTCCTTCTCGGTAACGTCATCGCGCATTATGACTTCCTCTTCTTCCGTCTCATCGTAAAGCTCGGGATGCTCCTCTTTGTAAGGATCGATTATAATTTCTTTGATTTTAAAATACGATGCAAACACCTTCATATACTCAGCGCCGGAGAACATCATAATAAGCGGCATAGCAACCGCCAATGGGAGGAGAATTCCGCCCGGAGTAAACAAGAAGAATATTTCAAGAAACACGAGTACAGCGCAGCCTAAAAGCGCCATAACGTTACGCTTCAAGCCTATGAGCGAGAATATGAGTGAGTTCTTCAAAATTTTGAACACCTTCATATCGAAGCTCACCATCTGAACGTAAATGTAGCCGCGCATAAAGAAATAAAGGATGAAGATCAAAATGTTAGACCAGAACATCATCGAAACGATGAAGTCCGACGTAGACGTCATCGTC
>JAZONX010000034.1:0-6196 GCA_045654725.1 Eubacteriales bacterium | reverse complement strand
AGGAAACCTCGCGGTTTCCTCTTTTGGTTTATGCCAAAATTCGTAAGTTAGATTACGCAAGCTCTGCAAAGTACTTGATAGTTCTTACCATCTGAGATGTGTAAGAGTTCTCGTTGTCGTACCAAGAAACTACCTGTACCTGGTAGGTATCCTCGTCGATCTTTGCTACCATGGTCTGGGTTGCATCGAAGAGAGAACCGTAGGAGATACCGATGATGTCGGAAGATACGATAGCGTCGGTGTTGTAGCCGAAGGAAGCGGAAGCCTGAGCCTGCATTGCTGCGTTGATGCTCTCCTTGGTTACGTCCTTACCCTTAACAACTGCAACGAGAATAGTGGTAGAACCGGTGCAGGTGGGAACTCTCTGAGCAGAGCCGATAAGCTTGCCGTTGAGCTCGGGAATAACGAGACCGATTGCCTTTGCAGCGCCGGTAGAGTTGGGAACGATGTTCTGTGCGCCTGCACGAGCACGTCTGAGGTCACCCTTTCTGTGAGGACCGTCGAGGATCATCTGGTCACCGGTGTATGCGTGAACAGTGGTCATGATACCGGACTGGATGGGGAAAGCATCGTTAAGAGCCTTTGCCATAGTAGCAAGGCAGTTGGTGGTGCAGGATGCAGCAGAGATGATCTGATCGTCTGCAGTAAGAGTGTTCTCGTTTACGCCGTAAACGATGGTCTTGAGATCGTTGCCTGCGGGAGCAGAGATAACAACCTTCTTAGCGCCTGCCTTGATGTGAGCCATGGACTTCTCCTTAGAGCAGTAGAAGCCGGTGCACTCGAGAACAACGTCTACGCCAAGCTCGCCCCAGGGGCAGTTAGCAGCGTCCTTCTCAGCATAGATCTTAAGGGTCTTGCCGTCAACAGTGATAGTGCCTGCCTCATCGTCAGACTCTACGGTGTGACCGAGAGCAAGATAGTTACCCTGTGCAGTGTCATACTTAAGAAGATGAGCGAGCATCTTGGGAGAGGTGAGGTCATTGATAGCTACGATCTCGTAACCCTCAGCGCCGAACATCTGTCTGAAAGCGAGACGACCGATACGGCCAAAGCCGTTAATTGCAACCTTTACGTTTGCCATTGGTGTAATCCTCCAAAATATAAAAATTTTAATAAAATAGCTGATTTTTGTGTGAAACCCTTCCACACCACATTAGATTATAGCACACTTTTTTAAATTATACAATAGGTTTGCTAATTTTTTATCAATTTCGTCACTTTTTTTATTTTAGGTCGATATTAGAAATAATATTTGTGTATTTTTGAAAATTCTATTGAAAAAACACCGATAATGTGCTATACTACTGACATACTTAACAGAGTAGGTTGTCACGCGCGTAGTGCCGAGTGGACGGGGAGTTGTCACTCGGACGAATGAGGCTTTTTGCCGAAGCGGTGTGTCTTCCGCATCCCACTGTTGCCATACTAGGATAGTTGCGCCTTTTTGCGTATGCCTTCGAGGTACGGGGTAAATCTGTACTTTGGAGGTGTTTTTTTATGAAACAGAGTCAAAGAAACTTAAGGCTGACGGTTGTTTTGGCATTTCTCACCGCCATCAGCATTGTCGCAGGCAAATATCTCGCTATAAGAGGCGGTGACGTTATGCGATTTAGTCTCGAGAATATGCCGATAATCTTCGCGGGAGTTGCCTTTGGTCCGGTGGCAGGCGCGCTGGTGGGCGTGGTCGCCGATCTTATAGGCTGTCTTTTGGTTGGCTACGCGATAAATCCTATCGTCACTCTCGGTGCAGCAGCAATTGGACTTATCTCGGGCGTTGTGCCGATGCTTCTTAAAACCACAAGGCTGAGTCGCGGACTTGTTATAATTATTGCCGTCGCTCTTTCGCACCTTGTTGGCTCGGTGTTAATCAAAACTATCGGTCTTGCGGTGTTCTACTCTATGCCGATCTACATTCTAGCTCTCTGGCGACTTCTAAATTATGCTATTGTAGGTGCGCTGGACGGCGTTATCGTATACGTTCTGCTGAAAAATGAGGAAATTACCAAGCAAATTACTCTACTGAAGGGAGAGAAGAAATGACCTACGATGAAGCAATACAATATATTCACGGTGTGTCAAACTTCTTCTGCAAACCCGGACTTGAGCGCATAAAGGAGCTTTGCCTTGGACTTGGAAATCCACAAAACCACCTCAAATTCATCCACGTTGCCGGAACTAACGGCAAGGGGTCGGTTTGCTCAATGCTGAATTCGATTCTCTGCTCTGCCGGCTATAAAGTTGGGCTTTACACCTCACCATACGTCAGAGAATTCAACGAGCGAATGCGAATAAACGGTGAAAATATACCCAATGATACTCTCGCACGCATTACCGAAAGGGTGAGGGCGGTTGCCGAGAAAATGGCCGACTCTCCTACAGAATTCGAGCTGATTACAGCTATCGGATTTGAGTATTTCAAGGAAGAGAGCTGCGATATTGTTATTCTCGAGGTAGGAATGGGTGGCAGACTTGATGCAACAAACATAATTGAACGCCCTCTGCTTTCGGTTATCACGGGCATTTCTATCGACCACACCGCTTTTCTTGGTAACACGGTGGAGCAGATCGCAGCCGAGAAGGCAGGAATTATTAAGCAAAATTCGGTTACACTTTGGGGTGGCGAGGACGCTGATGCAGAGGTAAAAATCATCGAAAAATCCACGGAAATGCAAAGCACACTTTACAAAACCGACTATAGCAAACTTAAAATTACGAATTTTGACCTTGACGGCACTACATTCAATTACAGGCAAAGAGATGATGTTGAAATCAACCTACTCGGCAGTTATCAGCCAAAAAATGCCGCAATCGTTCTTGATGCGATCGATATTCTCACCAGATTGGGCTTAAAAATCAGCGAAGAAGCCGTAAAAAGCGGTCTTAAGGCAGCAAAATGGCCCGCAAGATTTGAGATAATCCAGAAAACCCCAACGGTTATCTTTGACGGAGCGCATAATCCTCAAGGAATTTCCGCTGCTACTCAGAGCTTAAAGAGCTATTTTGGCGATAAAAAAGTAGTGGTGCTCACGGGTGTGCTACGTGATAAGGATTATAACGCTATTGCTGACTCTCTGTCGCAGGTTGCCTGCTCCGCATACACCATAACCCCCAACAATCCGCGTGCACTTTCGTCAGAAAAGTATGCTAACGTACTCAAAAAACACGGTATTACAGCAATTCCCTGCTCTTCGATCAGGGAGGCTTTAACGCTAGGCATACAGAAGGCAGGAGAGCTTGACACATCCCTAGTTTGTCTCGGCTCGCTCTATACTTACGCTGAAGTTATCAAGGCTCTCAGTTGCTAATTACAATTCATGATTACATTAGAAAAGCGACGTGAGAAATTCACGTCGCTTTATTTTTATCTTTTATTTGCGTGAACAGTATAACTGCTTACGTCGAGAATTGTTTCTCCGTCAATCTGCAGCGCACAGGGGTTGTCAAATTCAACGGTAACCTCATAACCCTTTACAATCTTCACCATCTTGGTGTGCTTAACGTGTTCACCCTTGAAGATAGAGGGGAACACCATCAGAGTCTTGAGCTTGCCGGAGCCGTAAAGTCCCATAAAGGAAACACTGCCGTCGCCAAGTCTGTCCTGCTCGGGTGTGGGAATCATTCCACCGCCGTAGCAACGGCCGTTCATCGTAGGAGCGATCCAAACCTTCTTCAATTCAAAGCTCTCACCGTCAACGGTAACCTTCGCATTTCTGGGCTTGAAGGCGTAAAGCAGACCCTTGATCGCGATAGAGGTATAGTTAACCGCTTTGGTAGATGTCGCCTTGATCTTATCTCCAACCTCACAGCAATAGCCGTCAATACCGTAGCCAATTCCGTTGATAAATCGATATGTCTTGCCCTTTACGGTAACTGTGGGGAGATTTTTAATATACTTATTGATTTTTATAGGCGCACCGTTAGGATCCTTTCCAATGTCATTAAGGAAATCGTTTCCGCTTCCCGATGCGTAGTAAAGAACGTCGTTTTGAATCGTGTCGGGATCAGTAGAGTTGATAAACTTATTGAGGGTTCCGTCACCGCCCGAAAGAACAATAACGTCATTCATCTCGAGTCCCGACAAAAGCTCGGTGTAGTCTATCTTTGTAATGTCAAGTTCAACGCATTCGCCGGACAAATGGCTCTTAAGCTGAGCAAGTTTATCGTCACAGTTTCCATGTCCTGCGAGAGGATTGTAGAGAATATAATGTCTCATTTGAGAGTCTCCTTTTCGGGATAGTATTTTCTTCCACGAAAAGTATTTTAGCATTTTAGCAAACATTTTGCAACATTTTATCGCTTTTATTTACATTTTATTCATATATAAAGAGGTTTTTATGGTATTATTTTTCACTTTTGGGTAACAATTATCACAAAAAAAGAAAGTGGGAGAAAAAATGAAATTCGAAATTACAGGCATTTTTGCAAGGCAAATTCTCGATTCGAGGGGAAATCCAACAGTAGAGGCAAGGGTGACGCTTGAGGATGAGGTCGTAGGAATTGCAAGCGTTCCGTCAGGTGCATCTACAGGTGTACATGAGGCACACGAGCTTCGCGATCACGATAAATCAAGATACGGGGGCAAGGGTGTACTCAACGCGGTAGCTAACGTAAACGACAAAATTCGCCCCGCCTTGCTAGGTCTTGATGCGCGTGAGATAGAGCGAATTGACCAAATAATGATCGATATTGACGGCACTAAAAGTAAATCAGCTCTTGGTGCGAACGCTATTTTGGCCGTGTCGCTTGCAGTAGCGCGCGCGGTTTCCGAGGCGGAGGAAATGGAGCTTTATGAATATATCGGCAGGAATTTCAAAATGGGTCATCCTACACCGATGTTCAATCTTCTGAACGGTGGGGCGCACGCCTCGAACAACGTCGATATTCAGGAGTTTATGATAGTTCCGCACGGTTTATCTCTGCATGATGGAATTCGCGCAGGAAGTGAAATTTACCACACTCTCGGAAGAATTCTCCAGCGGCAGGGACTCTCGACCGCCGTGGGTGACGAGGGAGGTTACGCTCCAAATTTGGCATCCGACGAGGAGGCGATAAAGCTACTCTGCCTTGCTATCGAAAGCAGCGGCTATTCGACCGACAAAATCGGTATTGCACTCGATGTCGCATCAAGTGAGTGGGTTAGGGGCAATGACTATATTTTGCCCAAACGCGGGGCTACTTTTACGAGCGACGAGCTGATTGACTACTATGCCGAGCTATGCAAAAAATACCCGATAATTTCCATTGAAGACGGGCTCGGAGAGGATGATTTCGAGGGGTGGAAAAGACTGACCGAGAGGCTCGGCAGGAAGATTATGCTTGTCGGCGACGACCTTTTTGTGACAAACGAGGAGAGGCTCAATTACGGCATCACGGAGGGGATCGGAAACGCCATTCTTATCAAGCCAAATCAGATAGGAAGTCTCTCCGAAACACTACGCGTGATTTCGCTCGCGGAGAGCAAAGGCTACCATTATATTATTTCACATCGCTCGGGTGACACACCCGACACAGCTATCGCCGATATTGCGGTAGGCACTGGTGCGGGCTTCATCAAAACCGGTGCTCCCTGCCGAGGCGAACGAGTGGCAAAATACAATAGACTCACCGAGATTTGCCGGTAAAACTCATAAAACGACAAAAAAAACGCTCCAAGCCGAAGCTTGGAGCGTTTTGCTAATTAGTGGACTGTATTAGTCCCAATCAGGGCTGGGTGCGCCTTCTTCGTTTCCGCCTTCAAGAATGCTCTGGCCATCGCCAGCGGTCATATCCTCGGAGGAATAGAACTTAATATAATCCACGTCGGGAGCAAGATATGTCTTCTTCATCACTTTTACTCCTTTCATAAATTAGTTATCGTTTGCAAGTGTAAGCTTGCCGTTAGCAAAGGTCGCAACCTCGGTGTCATAAAGAACGCCTCTGTCGGACTCAACAACGAACGCTACACTGTAATGGTGGTATGCAGAACCTGCACCCTTAAGAGTGAACTTAATGGAAGACTTGTTAGTGTAAACCTTAGCAACAAGCTCATCAGATACGTTGTAGTCAAGAGTTGCAACTACTTCGCCGTTTTCGTCATAGCATCTTACTCTAACCTTGATGGAAATGCCATTGTCTGCTGCGCCGTTATTGAAGATCTCGTTAGTAAGGTTGCCATCCTTAACAGAAGGCTTGTATTCGATTGCAAAGCTGTTGTTTG
>JAZONX010000033.1:0-3152 GCA_045654725.1 Eubacteriales bacterium | reverse complement strand
GTAAGCAATGCTTTTTCGTCAGCGAAGCCACTCGTTTCGATAGCAGTATGGATTCCGTTCTCGCGGCATTTCTTAAGCAGCTCGGCGGTAAAATTGGGTTGAAAAAGCGGCTCACCTCCGGAAATGGTAACACCGCCGCCCGAGGTTTCGTAAAATACATTATCCCTTACTACTTCGTTGTAAGCTTCATCTACGGTGATGCTTTTCCCATAAATCTCTAATGCTCCGGTAGGACACACTTCTGTGCAAGCGCCGCAACCGATGCACATATTACGTGCAAACGTGTGTTTTTCGTCAAACGAATGACATTTTTTAGGACACACGGGCGCACAACGTCCGCAAGCAACACATTTTTTCGAATCGTACATAAGCTCCTGCCGCTTAGCCTGCGATTCAGGATTGTGACACCAAACACACCGCAACGGGCATCCTTTAAGAAATACTGTAGTTCTGATTCCCGGTCCATCGTCGGTACAAAAACGCTGGATGTTCAGAATTGTTCCCGTTATCATATATTATGCTCCGTTCGTAAAATAACCTCTTGCTGCATTTCGGGCGACAGCCTTGTAAAGTAATCGCTGTAACCTCCGATCCTGACAACAAGATCGCAATATTCTTCGGGGTTTTGCCTTGCTTTTTCCAAAAGTTCTTTATCGGTTACGTTGATCTGCATTTCAAAACCGCCTCGGAGCATATATGCTTTTATTAAGCTCTGCATAACGTTTAAAGAATCTTTTCCTAAGGTGCTTTTTGAAAATTTCATATTTACAGCAACTCCGCCGATAAGCTCGTGATGCTCCCACTTGGTAGAAGATAGTATCGATGCAGTCGGACCAGCCATTTCTCTTCCTTGGCAAGGACCCGAGCCGTCTCCGAGAGGAAATCCCGCGAGCCTGCCATCGGGAGTCGCTCCTGTTTTCCTTCCAAAACGCTCGTGCATTACCCAACAGAATACGCTTGGAATCAAATTGCCGTTGGAATGAATGGCGGTATGCTTCTTACATTCGGATATAATGTGGCTTGTGATCATACCAAAATAGCGGTCTATTTCATCAATATCGTTTCCGTATTTGGGCAGATCCTTCAGCAAATGAAGTCGCAAGGCCTCATTCCCTTCAAAATTGTTGTCCAATATCTCTTTTAAAGCGCAAACCGTATACTTTTTCTCTTCATAAACGATCTTTTTCAATACGTACAGTGAATCGACGAGATTTGCCATACCGACAAAGCTCGGCATGATCCAGTTATACCGCGCGCCTCCGTTTTCTATATCCACGCCCTTTGCGAGACAGTCATTCACAAAGCACGATAGCAACGGATTGATCGAATGCTCAGCCCGATGCTTTCTCATCTCATTTTGTATGGAAAAATTGTTTTCGATGCTCCAATCCAAACTTGTAAGCAACGCGTCCATATGCGCCTCAAAGCTATCATACTCCTGTGTCATTGTGTCCAGCAGAAGCTGTGCCATATTGGTATAAGGGCTCGCCACCCAAATATTTGACGATGCAACCGGCGTGATCTCCACACAGGTGCTGTGGATATAGTTATGTGATTCGGATTCCGACACGCTATAGCCTTGCAAGCCTTTTGAGATAATATCGTCATTGAAGATCGCAGGGTGAGATCTGCCGTGCGATAAGATCTCGCAAGCCTTCGCAAGATAACTGTTCGGCAGGCCTTCCGTATAGCACAACCCTACGGACGGATAAACCAGCCGAATATCGTCAACGACTTGCATCAGCATCTCGGTCAGCTCATTTGCCACAAGCTCACCGTTTTCATCCTTACCGCCCACCATATAGCCGCTTGAAAGTCCTGACGGTACGCGCATATTGATCTGAATACCAAGACAGTCAAGCAACGTTTGTGCTGCTTCTCTCGTTATGATTCCTTTTTCAATATCGTTTTTGTAATAAGGATAAAGATACCGATCGGGATGACCGAGTTGAAATTGCTGATGGCAGTATCGAAACGGATTCAGAGAAAGACAATACGTCACAAAATGAGCCGACTGCACCGCCTCGTAAAAACTCTCCGCAGGCTCGGCAGGCACTTTTTTACAAATTTCTGCAATTTGCAAAAGTTCTTTTTTTCGCCGGTCATCACATTCCTCTTTTGCTAACCGCGCAACAAGCACCGAATAGTTTTCCGAATGCTTCATGACAGCCAACAAACAGGTCTTAGCGGCAAAATAAAAATCAGCTTGTTCGGGAGAGCAGGTCTTTTCATATTCCTCAATGCGCGCAATAATACCTTTTAATCCACAAGACAGCAAGAGCTCGTAATCTATCGCCATATGGGAATCCTGTCCGCCCCCCGCTACCCTGCATCTTTCTTTAGCAATTTCCTTATAGGTATTCTCCCACTCCTTCTTTTCGGGCTCAGCGAGACCGCTTTTGATTTCTCCCACGATCAATTCACCATCCGATATATTGGGCGTCAACTGCGAAAAAGCGTAAAAAAAGGCATCGGCATATTTCAGGTAATCCGACTTGTTTCTATTTTCACTATACCGTTTGTAAAATCTGTAAAAGAACTCATCATAAACATTCGAGTGGCTGAGAGCTATTTGTCGTAATTTTTCTATTCTGTTCATATTTGCCTCCGAAGCATGGATTTATACTTGCATTATATCATAATATATGATATAATAATAGTAATAACAAGTCATAATAATGTAAAATTGTTTCAATATATGGAGAAATGTATGGATATCAAATTTCATTGCGATGAAGCTTCAAATTTCAAAGGGGATAATAGTTTTGTACGTGCATTTACCTATATCGAATATTCGATTGAACCACACACCCACGATTTTTACGAGATGAATATTGTTATGGGTGGGAACGGGATCCATCAAATTGAATCATCCGTATTTGAAGCGAAGATCGGTGATGTTTTCGTAATTCCCCCTATGACAAGCCATGCTTATTACAACACTGAACATTTGGAGGTATACCATATTCTCTTAAAAAAGGATTTTGTTAGGAATAATCAAGACGAAGCAATGACCATGCCGGGATTTTTGCAACTTATGGAAATTGAGCCGTTTCTGCGTCAGAATTGTTCGGAATCTATGTTTTTGCACTTAAATCCCGCAGAACTATCTGAAATAAAAGCTGAATTTAAGTTTATTGAGCAAAACGGAG
>JAZONX010000032.1:0-152585 GCA_045654725.1 Eubacteriales bacterium | reverse complement strand
CCGAAATCCTCAAGATGAATCTGTGTTATTTCGGGCTTTACGACTGCTTTTTTACAAGGGGCATAAAAATCGAAATATTGGGAATCCCTTTCGGTAACTATGGTTACGATACCGAGATTTGAGTAAAAATTAATAAAAGCGCTCTTCCCTTCCATAGATAAAGCTGCAAAGGAGAAAGAATCGCATATACGCTCTTCTTTTAGGGAAAAGCCGTTGTTTTGGAAGAAATCTACATAATTTGCAAACGACTCAGAGCTAACGTTTTCTATAGTTAAAACGTCGGAGGTGTTGTTGATCTTATTTGCGAAAAAATCCTTTTCGTAAAATGCAGGTGTTATCATAACTGTCCTCGAAATATTTTTTCTCTATTATATCACATATGTACACTAAAAAGCAACGAATAAACCTAAAAAAGCAGAAAAGGAAATGATTTTTGCAACTTCGGAAATATCGAAATCATATTACTCGTCCACAATAGATAAATAAAAAAGGAACCGTTTAAAACGGTTCCTTACAAGTATGGGGTGAGATATGGGATTCGAACCCCCGGCCTCCAGGGCCACAACCTGGCGCTATAACCAACTTAGCTAATCCCACCATAAATGGCGTGCCTTGAGGGACTCGAACCCCCGACCTACTGCTTAGAAGGCAGTTGCTCTATCCAGCTGAGCTAAAGGCACATGCTTGACAACGGTCTATATTATAACAGAAGATTTTTTGTTTGTCAATAGTTTTTGCCAACTTTTTTGAAGATAATGTGAAGTTTTTGAATTTTATCTACATACAATATTATGTAGTGGATTATTTTTTAACGCATACAAGTCTAACACCTTCGATAGCAACAATCTGAAGAGTCTCACCAATTTCAAAGACATCCTCGTCATAAGCGCTTCTGGCAGCCCATCCCTGTCCGTTTACCTTAACCTGACCACAGCCCGCATAATTGTCTATTTCTTCAATAACAACGCATTTTTTACCAACGATTTCTTCAATAACAAATTCCTTGTCAGAAGAGCTTTTCTTCGTGAGCAAACCAAGTATTCCCATAGTATTCTCCGTATAATAATTTCTAACAATATCTTAACATACAGCACCATAAAAGTCAATCTTATTTTTAAAATAATTAATTGTCATGTGTCATTTATTACCCATATTTATCTATTTTTATCGAAAAGTATTGACAAACTGTTAAAAATATAGTATTATAATAAACGGTTGCGTTGCAACGTCAAAAAAGCAAAGGAGGGAAATTATGTTTGAGACTTTGAAGAAATTCCTTGTTGACGAGCTTCACGTTAATCCTGAAGACGTAACAATGGAAGCTGAATTGTCCGGTGACCTCGGTATCAATTCTCTTGAACTTGCGGATCTTGTATATGTTTGCGAAGAAAAGTTCAATATCGAGATTGCTGACGAGGATCTCCATAACTTTACTACTGTTGGCGACGTAGTTCGTTATTTGGAAGATAACGCAAATTAATATATTTCAGGGGTGTCGAATCTAGTCGACACCCCTGAGAATTATGTGCTACAATTTTATGTAAAGATATTCACAGTCATCTTCCCTACCGGTTTTCCAAATGTACTCCGGATACTTATTTAGCAAAAAATGAGCCGGTGTTGACATAACAGTAAAGTCGGTCTTCCCTGCATAAAACTGTATCTGTCCCCCCTGCTTCATAGCTTTAAGTCTGCGAATTACGGTACTCAGGTTTTTGCTTGCATTGGACAAATCACTCGACTCATTCGAAATGTTGAGCTTAATCAGCTCTACTCCATCTGCTCTCGCAGAGGCGATTTCATACATTATTTCGGTGTCAATCGAGTCCTTCAATTCGGAATTTAGGCTGATTTCTTTATATATCATAATATGCTCCATCAAATAAACTATCTTATTTTAACATAAACAAACGAAAATGTAAACACCTTTTGAGGTAAAAATAATGACTAATTTATTAGCAAAGCTTTTTATTAAGGATCACAAAAACACAAAGGATCCTTCTGTTAGAAAAGCATACGGAACACTTTCAAGCATAGTTGGAATATTGATAAACCTTGTTCTTGGCGGAATTAAGGTGCTCGCAGGTATACTGTCAGGCTCTGTTGCGATCATCGCCGACGCCGTTAACAATCTTTCTGACTCCGGCTCATCGATTATAACTCTGTTAAGTTTTAAGGCGTCCTCTAAGCCTGCAGACAAAGAACATCCCTACGGACATGCAAGAATGGAATACATCGCTTCTATGATCGTATCCTTCATCATACTTCTCGTTGGCGCCGAGCTTCTTTTGGACTCCGGAAAAACTCTTATCGGAATTTCCAATCAAAAACAGACTCTTATTACTAATATCACGATAATAATTCTTGCGGCCTCTATCCTTTTAAAGGCTATGCTTGGATTGTTCTACAACTCAATCGCAAAAACTATCAATTCTACTGTAATAAAGGCTGCTGCAACGGATTCCTTTAGCGATACTATTTCTACCGCAGCAGTCCTCATTTCTTCCGTTGTAATTAAGTTCACTAACATTTTCATAATTGATGCTGTTGTTGGTATTTTGGTATCCGTTCCCATTATTATAGCCGGACTCAAGCTTCTTAATGAAACAAAAGATCTTCTTCTTGGCGAGGCGCCTGTGGCTGAAACTGTTGAAAATATAGAGAAAATTGTAGCTGATTTTCCCGAGATTCTCGGAATTCATGATCTAATGGTTCATAACTACGGTCCCGGACAGTACGTTGCATCCTTCCACGCTGAGGTTGATGGAAAGAAGGACATATATCATCTACATGATATGATCGACAACGCCGAGAGAAGAATTAGCAACGAATTAAAAATTGCTTGTACAATTCACATGGATCCCATCGTCACCGATGATGAAAACGTAAACGAACTTAAGAGCTTCCTATCAGAGACCTTAAAAGAGGCAAATCTGGCTCTTCCCTTCCACGATTTTAGAACGGTAATCGGAGAAACTCACACGAATATGATTTTCGATATTGTAATTCCCTTTGATTACAAGCTCTCCGAGGCCGAAGTCAAAGAAATAATATGCCGAGAGGTGTCAAAAAGACGGGAAAATTGCTACTGTGTAATCACTGTTGACAGAGCATGATTTTATTTCTGTAATTTTAAACGGAGCTGGATACATTTTGTCCAACTCCGTTTTCTGCCTCTATTTATCTACACGATTTAGAATTTTGCCGCGATTGAAAGCTTCAATATTTTCTGCTATCATATTGATACATCGTTTCCTTGCTTCGTATGCTCCCCAAGCGGAATGGGGGGTAAGAATGACGTTAGGAAGGTTTTTTATTCTATCGTACGGATGATTCTCAGAAAAAGGCTCTTGCGAATAAACGTCACAACCAAAGGCTCCAATTTTCCCTAGCTCTACTGCTTCCGCAACCGCTTCTTCGTCAAGCACCGCACCTCTAGCCTCGTTTACAAGGATTACGCCGGGCTTCATAAGTGCTATTCTCTCCTTGTTAATGAGATTTCTTGACTCATCATTCAACGGGCAATGGATCGTGATTATATCGCACTCTCTGCAAAGGTCGTCAATATTAAGAATTGTAACCCCCTTTTGCGGATTACGTTTATTGACAAGAACCTTTGCGCCAAGCGATTCCGCTACTCTGCCAACAGCTCTACCAATATTTCCGTAACCAACTATGCCCCAAACTTTACCATTTATCTCGTGATAAACAGGTGTCAGACGATTAGGCGCCCCCGAGCGAGAATATTCTCCGGATCTAACAAATTCGTTGTATTCATAAAGCCGCGCTGACAAGCCGAGTACAGTCGCAATAGTATATAGCACAACACTATCTGTTGAATACCCCGGAACATTGCAAACGGCAATTTCAAGCTCTCTAGCCGCTATAATATCAATATTATCAAATCCGGTTGCGAATACACATATAAGTTTAAGATTTTTTGAGGATTCCATTATCGACCTTGTGATCCTTATTTTATTTAAAATGATCACGTCTGCGTCTGCGATGCGGCCGGCAACCTCTTCGTTAGTGCTATTATCATAGTATACAACCTCTCCGAATCGGTCCAATGCCGAGAAAGGAGTATCAAAACCCATTGAAGCTCTGTCTAAAACAACGATTTTCATTCAAGTTCCCTTTCGTATTTACTGACTACATTATACCTTATGAACGCTACTTCGTCAACATTTTTCCTTCAATTTAATAATAAAAAAATTATTTTATAAAATTTATAAAAAACTATTGACATATTATATTTTATGTGATACAATTGTCTTACCTCTGTCGGAGGTCTTTTTTTGTGCGCAAAATTGGGACATGCCACACCTTCGCCATTGAGGGAGGTATTCAACGGGCTTAGCCCGAATTCTATTAGGAGGTGCCGAAAAAACTATGAGAGTCAAGGTTACACTCGCTTGTACTGAATGCAAGCAAAGAAATTATGACACTAAGAAAAATAAGAAGAACGATCCTGACAGACTTGAAATGAAAAAGCACTGTCGTTTCTGCCGCAAGCACACTTTGCATAAGGAAACAAAATAATTTTTGAGAGGTAATAGTAATGGCAGAAAAGAACAACAACATTGTTAACTCCGCTGATGCTGAAAAGAAAGTAAGCAAAAAGCAGGAGAAGAAAGAAAAGAAGCCTAACATCTTCAAGAAGCTTGGTAAGTTCCTCAAGGACACCAAGGGCGAACTTAAGAAGGTTGTTTGGACTTCCAAGTCTGACGTTTGGAAGACCTTTAAGCTTGTTATCGCTTCTGTTGTAGCGGTAAGCTTAGCTATCGCAGTAATTGATTACGTTTCTTCTTTCGTTATCAACACAATAGCAGGTCTTATCGGCTAAGAGGTTAGCCATGAGTAATATTAACGAAAAAAACCAGGGTCCCAGATGGTATGTTGCTCACACCTACACAGGTTACGAAAACAAAGTTAAGGACAGTATAGAGAAGATGGTTGAAAACCGTGGTCTCGGTCATCTTATCTATGACATTAAGGTTCCCGCTGTTAGAGAGAACGTTCTTGACGAAAATGGTAAGCCTGTGCTTGATAAGAATGGCGAGGAGAAGATTGTTGAAACAAAGCTCTTCCCTAGCTATGTCTTTGTTAAAATGACCATGAATGACGAATCCTGGCATGTTGTTAGAAACATCACAGGCGTTACGGGCTTTGTAGGACCCGGGTCTGAACCTACTCCCCTTACAGATGCAGAGATTGAAATGTTCAACGTTGAGGTTGTTTCCGATGAATTTAAATTCAATCTTGGCGACAAGGTTAAGGTTGTTTCGGGTATCTTCGAAGGATACTTTGGAATTGTTCAGGAAATTAGCGAGGATAAGAAGTCTATGACAATCCTTGCATCTACTGAAAGACGTGACATTCCTATTATGGTTGAAACCAAGGATGTTGCGATGGCGGACTAATTCCGCATTGTGCTTCACTATGAAGCAATTCGTGGGAGGGAGAAAAATTTTTAATTCTCCCGACAAAATTACCACATTTGGAGGTTTAATTAATTATGGCAAAGAAAATTATGGGTTACATTAAATTGCAGCTTCCTGCCGGAAAGGCAACTCCCCAGCCCCCTGTAGGTCCTGCACTCGGTCAGTATGGTGTATCTATCCCCAACTTCACCAAAGAGTTCAACGAAAGAACCAAGAATGATATCGGTCTTATCATCCCCGTTATCATCACTGTTTACGCTGACCGTTCCTTCACATTCATCACCAAGACTCCCCCCGCAGCTGTTCTTATTAAGAAGGCTTGTGGCATCGAGACTGCATCCGCTGTTCCTAACAAGACCAAGGTTGCAACTATCTCCAAGGAGCAGGTTCGCAAGATTGCAGAAACCAAAATGCCCGACCTCAACGCTGCTTCTCTCGAGGCTGCTATGAGCATGGTGGCAGGCACCGCACGCAGCATGGGCGTAGTGGTAGAAGAGTGATAGGAGGACAGAATAATGGCTAAGTATGGTAAGAAATATAATGCAAGCGCTCAGCTTGTAGATAAGTCCAAGCTTTATGACGTTAACGAAGCTATTGAGCTCGTATGTCAGACTGCTAAGGCAAAGTTTGATGAGACTGTTGAAATCCACATCAGACTCGGCGTTGACTCTCGTCACGCAGACCAGCAGGTTAGAGGCGCTATCGTCCTTCCCAATGGTACCGGTAAGACTGTAAGAACTCTCGTATTCGCTCGTGGCGATAAGGCAGAGGCTGCTCTTGCTGCAGGTGCTGATTTCGTAGGCGCTGAAGATATGGTACAGCAGCTCACTACCGAGAACTGGTTCGACTTCGATGTTGTAATCGCTTCTCCCGACATGATGGGTGTTATCGGTCGTCTTGGTAAGGTGCTTGGTCCTAAGGGCCTTATGCCTAACCCCAAGGCTGGTACTGTTACCCCCGACGTTGCTAAGGCTGTTCTTGAAGCTAAGGCAGGTAAGATCGAGTATCGTCTTGACAAGACTAACATCATCCACTGCCCCATCGGTAAGGCATCCTTCGGTCCTGAGAAGCTCGCTGAGAACTTCAACACTCTCGTAGGCGCAGTTGTCAAGGCTAAGCCTGCTGCCGCAAACGGTCAGTACATCAAGAGCTGTGTAGTTGCTACAACCATGGGCCCTGGCATCAAGGTTAACAACTCTAAGCTTGGTAACTAATAATTAGTTAATAAGATACTTTAAAAGCGGATGCACTCGCATCCGCTTTTTATTTTAATTAAAAAAGGCTGCCCGAAGGCAGCCTTTTACTTTTTAGTTAATAGGAGTCAGCGATGTTTCAGGAGCAGTGCATGACATCAACGAGATGATATAGTCAAAAGAATTGGATAGTATTTGTGTTCTCCATGTAGGAATCTCGTAATTTCCATCCGAATTCTTTACCCAAACTTCTCCGTAATTATCCTTGTGCTTGAGGAAGTTATCATATCCTTCCTCCCCCTCATTAACGTGCTTAAATACTGTTATGTAATTTTTGCCGTAAAGGTTTCCGGAAGGATGGGACATATCATCAAGGTCAGGTCCGATATCATCGAAGTTAACAAGACCCTCATTAATGAAGAACTGCAAAGGAGTGAATTTAATAGAGTCATTAATAGCTGTGCTAATTTCATCGATTTTGGTATCGGGAGAAATAATCGCGATAAGACCAACTCTCTGATCTTCAGGAATAATATCACCAATAGTAATATCCTCGAAAAGACCGCCAAGCGTGTTAATATTTCTGTTTGCAACAGCATTCATAAAGGAGTGAACAGGCTTTTCGTTGTTATGCTCATCGTATTCATACCACTTGCCGTCTTCGCCTTGATGATAATTTAAAAGATCACCTATAGATGCTTCGTTAAGCTTCTCGTCAACATTGTCAAGAGTACAATCCGCCACAACAGACATTAAACCAGTAAGTTTGTCACCGTTTCCATCTATCCAGCATTGCTTCTCTTCGTCATAGGTATATCCAAGAATATCTGCAAGGCTGATTCCACCGTGAAGAATGTTATCGGTGTTAATGTTACCGGTGATAAAGTCCTCAACAGTAAAGTCGGCGATAATTTCCTCAAGAGCAGAAATTCTCTTGCCGGTCGCAGGATTTACCCAGTAAGTATTTTCATCAGCAGGATCACCTTCTGTACCATCGGGATTCTTACATTCAAATTCCTCAATTGTACCTATGTAAATAGTGCTAAGAACGATAACTATACCTTCTCTGCTAAGGAGCTGCTTTAAAGGAATCGAACGAGCCTTCTCCGAAAGGAACTTGTCAAGGTGAGGACCGAACTTAAGAGCATAACGATCCTGAAGGAGGTTAAGCGTTAAATCGTCGCCGAACTTCTGTAATTCCTTATATTCATTAATCATTTCCAAACCGTTAAGGTCAAAAATATCAACCTCGGGGTCTTCACCAATGAAATCCTCATCGGGAAGGTCGAACATATTTTTATCCTCAAGGTCCTTGAGAGAGTATTGGCTAATAATAATTGTAGGGATGCCGACCATTAGGCCTGCGCATATACCAAATCCAATCAGAAAAGCTAGTAATAATGCGATAAGTTTGGAACTATCATACATCATAGTGGAATTTCCTCACTTTGTATAATTTTACATATAATATTATAACACTTTTATTTAAAATTTGCAATATATATTTTATTTATTTTTTAAAAAATATCTGCGCACATTTTTTCTATATTTCCGAGCAAAAAGCGAAGCAGAAAAAGAAAATGCGGCTTGCGCCGCATTTTCTAAAAAATTATGCCTGGTCTCTCTTTGCTTCGGCAATAACCTTATCAGCGATCGAACCGGGAACCTCATCATATCTGATGAACTCAAAATCAAATCTACCTCTACCCTGTGTAGCAGCGCGGAGGGAGATAACGTAATCTGTCATCTCGGAGAAAGGAACCTCTGCAAGAACAACCTGAGTACCGTCATCCATAGGATCAATACCCATTACTCTACCGCGGCGCTTATTAAGATCACCCATTACGTCACCAACATAGTTATCAGGAACGTAAACCTTAAGTTCGCCAACAGGCTCGAGAAGAACGGGGTTAGCCTGAGGAAGACCATCACGGTATGCAATATTGGCTGCAAGTTTGAAGGAGATTTCGTTAGAGTCAACGTCGTGGTAAGAACCATCATAAAGGTTAGCTGCAAGGTGAACAACGGGATAACCTGCAAGAACGCCCTTCTGCATTGCTTCTCTAAGACCCTGCTCTACTGCGGGGAAGAAGTTTCTAGGAACTGCTCCGCCGAATACGCTCTCGGTGAATGTAAGACCGGGATCCTCACCGGGAGAGAATGTAATCTTAACGTGACCGTACTGACCGGAACCACCGGACTGTTTCTTATGCTTACCTTCAACGTCAACCTTCTTCTTAATGGTCTCACGATAAGCAATCTTGGGCTTAGTAAGCTCTACGTTTGCGCCAAAGCGGTTCTTGAGCTTGGAAACAACAATATCAAGGTGAATATCACCAAGACCGGAAATGGTAAGCTGCTTTGTTTCAGCATTGTTTACGTACTTAAGGGATCTATCTTCCTCGAGAAGTCTAGTAATACCGGAGGAAATTCTGTCCTCATCGCCCTTTGCCATGGGCTTGATAGCCATTGTAAGATAAGGTTTGGGATAGGAGATGGGAGCGTACTTAATATCAGGACCGGATGTAAGTGTATCGTTTGTGTTGGTGCCGGAAAGCTTTGCAACAACGCCGATGTCACCACAAGCGAGCTCCTCAACGTCAATCTGCTTCTTACCTCTAAGCATGAAGATCTTGTTGAGCTTCTCGTTTGCTCCGCTAGTTGTGTTCTTGAGAACCATATCCTTCTTAAGCTCACCGTTCATAACCTTGAAGAAGTTCATCTTACCAACGAATGGATCGGCAACGGTCTTAAATACGAAGAGAGATGTTACGGTAGACTGAGGATCGATTGCGATTTCAGAAATCTCGCCGTCTTCGTTAATGAGGTTCTCAACCTTTCGAGCGGTAGGTCTGGGGAAGGATTCGGCAATGGTATCAAGGAAGGTCTTAATACCCCAGTTCTTGATAGCTGCTCCGCAGAATACAGGAACAATATCACCGGTAATAATACCGTTATGAATAGCCTCGAGAGCTTCCTCGCGAGAAATGGGCTCTTCGTTGAAGAACTTATCCATAAGATCGTCGCTTGTCTGAGCAATAGCTTCAAGGAACATTGCATGATACTCTTCGCAAACTTCCATAAACTGCTCGGGAATGGGGTTACGAGAATACTCACCAGTTCCCTTCTCGAATGTGTAAACGCACATTTCTACAAGGTTAGCAAAGCCAATAACTGAATCACCATCAATGATGGGAATCTGAATAGGACATACATTTACGCCATACTTTTCACGAATAGCACCGAATACCTTGTGGAATCTTGCCTCACCGTCGTCAAAACGGTTGATGAAGAATGCCTTGGGAACACCTGCCTCGCTAGCAAGTTTCCAAGCAAGCTCTGTTCCAACCTCGATGCCTGCCTTACCGTCAACAACGATAATTGCCGCATCAGCAGCTCTTACACCCTGTCTTGCCTCTGCCTCAAAATCGAAGAAGCCGGGTGTGTCGAGAATATTGATCTTCGCACCGTTCCAAAGGAGGGGCGCGGTAGCTGCGGAAATCGAATAACCTCTCTTAATTTCCTCGGGATCGTAGTCACAAATTGTGTTACCGTCGGTAACATTTCCAAGACGATCTGTAAGTCTTGAAATATAGAGCATAGACTCTGCGAGCGAGGTCTTTCCTCCTCCACTGTGTCCCAGTAGTACTACATTACGAATGCTTTTAGTGTAAACCTTTTCCATAAGAGGTTCTCCTTGAATTTTGATTTGCTGTAATGCGAAATATCGCTAAAACATCTATTTAATTATACAATATTTTCAGTATCATTTCAAGATTTTAATTTAAAGTAATTGCCCTACACTTGTAGAAAAAAACGGCATAATTTTGTGCAACAATCACAAAACACACCGTTTTAATCCTATTTTTATGAACTTTTTGACCTAATTTTAAATTTCAGTGCGCTCTTTTGCATTCATGTGCACGAGCACCTGATAGATGTTTGAGACACCACAAAGCTCTACGCCAGCGGGAACCTTAAGAGTTTTTGTAATGTTTTTCTTGGGCAAAATTATCTTTGTAAAACCGAGTCTGACAGCTTCTTTTACGCGATAATCAATGTGGGAAACTGCCCTGACCTCTCCGGAAAGTCCAATCTCTCCAAACGCGATTAGATTATCGGGAATAACCTTGTCGGTAATACCGCTGATAAGCGCCATTGCAATAGACAGGTCGGCACTTGGCTCATCGAGTCGAATACCACCGGCAACGTTTACGTATACATCGTTTTCATAAAATTTAAGTCCCATTCGCTTTTCCAAAACAGCAATAAGCAAACACATTCTATTGTAATCAAATCCATCGGCAGTGCGTTTACCTGTTGCATAAACAGATTTTGCAACCAAAGACTGAATTTCAGAAATAATTGGACGAGTTCCCTGCATTACACATCCGGCACAAGAACCGCTGGTATTCTTAGGCCTTTCAGCCATAACAACCTCGCTAGGGTTGGGAATTTCAACAAGTCCCTTGTCACCCATCTCGAAAACGCCTATTTCATTTGTAGAACCATACCTGTTCTTGATGGCACGAATAATTCTATAAGAATTTGTGCGCTCACCCTCGAAATATAAAACTGCATCAACCATATGTTCGAGCACCTTCGGGCCGGAGATTCCACCTTCCTTATTAACATGGCCAACAAGAAAAACGGCGGCTCCCGACGTCTTACCATAGTTTATAAAGGACATGGCGCCTTCGCGAACCTGAGTAATACTTCCAGGCGCAGAAGAAAAACGCATACTCGAAAGAGTCTGAACCGAGTCAATAATAATAACGTCAGGTTTTAGTCTTTCACACTCTTCAAGAATAGAGTCAGTATCGGTTTCGGTGAGAAGATAAATTGAATCTCCTTTAATCTCAAGTCGTTCTGCACGAAGCTTGAGCTGACCTTTTGATTCTTCGCCTGAAACGTATAATACCTTTCTGGTTTTACCGAGTTCCGAACAAATCTGTAAAAGTAGTGTTGATTTACCAATACCCGGCTCACCCGAAAGAAGTACCGCAGAACTATCAACCAAACCGCCGCCAAGTACTCTATCAAGCTCAAGCATGCCTGTTTGAGTACGCATATATTTTGGCATCTCGAGTTCTGAGAATTTTTCCGCCTTATTTAGTTCGCCCGATGTTCTGCCGCGATTTATTCCCGTCTTTTGAGTCTTTTCGACAACCGTTTCCTCGTCAAAGGAATTCCAGCACTGACAATCGGGACACCTTCCCAGCCATTTTGGACTAGTGTGTCCGCACTCACGACAGACAAAAATTACTTTTGGAGCCTTCATTTTAACTCTTCCTTAATAACATTTTATTTTTCGATATATTCTATAATAGCACAAACTATCGAAAAACTCAATTGTTTTTGATATTCTTTTTGCGAAAGTTTTTCACATTCGTTTTTATTTGTTAAAAAACCACATTCAACAATGATAGACGGATTGCTCATATTTTCAAGAAGATACATACCTTTTCCAACTTTTGTTACTCTGTTATTTTCCGGCTGAATGTCTTCTTTAACTTTCTTTTGTATAGCATTTGCAAGTCTTACACTATTCTCATTTTCCTCAGAATAATAAACTTGAAGCCCCGAATATTTTTCGCTGCCAAAGGAATTCATGTGTATACTCACAAATATCGCATCCGGATACCGAGCGGCAACCTTGCATCTGTTCTTCAAATCGGATATTTTCCTTATCCCTTTTACATTTTCATTCTCTGCATAGAGTAATCTGTCGTCTGTTCGTGTATAGATTACAATATATCCCTTCTCTTCAAGCATTTTGCCTATTTCTAACGTTATTTCAAGGTTTAGATCCTTTTCTAGAACCCCGTTAACACCGACTGCACCCGAATCTTCTCCTCCGTGACCGGCATCCAAAATTATTATTTTTTCATAAGGTATTGCATCTGCGGCCTCAAAAAACAATGCCTCGCCGTGAAGTTTCGTTGTTATTGTGATTGAAGTTGCGAGTGCAACGAACAATACGACACAAATCGCGACAAATATTCTTTTCTGTTTATGCCTTGCTAAATTTAAAACAATTATTTTCATACCTAATCTCCCTTAATTTGTTAAACTGTATGAAAGAAAATCTTTTCATATTACCCTTTTAAACAAACGCTACATCTATCTATGAAAAAGCAATTATTTTATTTTAATTGTTTACAATTTAGACATATTTAACGGCAAAAGATTTTGTATAATAGATGTATACAGTTGTAGGAGGTGTGCGATGTCGGCGCTTATAGTCAAACAAAGCAACAGCGAATTTCAAAAGTTCCCTAAATTTCTGCAAGACTATGCAAATTATCTTGTCGGTGTTGAAGGAAAAAGTCAAAAAACGGTAGCAGAATATCTCCTCGATCTTCGAACATTCTTCAGATATCAAATCGCCTACAACAGTGAACAGGATTTATCTTATGATGAGTTGGAAAAAATCAGCATAAAACATATATCGATTTCTGATGCCGCCGGTGTAACCAAAGTATTTATTTATAATTTTTTGGCATTTGTCAAAACCGAGCGAGAAAACAAAGCCACTACGAGCAATCGCAAGCTTAGTGCGCTAAAATCATTCTACAGATATCTTAAAAAAATCAATATTATTGATGAGAATCCAACTATTGATGTCGGTACATCAAAAAAGAAAAAAACCGTTTCAAAATTTCTTACAGCAGAGGAAGCCGTCGTTCTTATTTCTGCTGTAAATTCGGATGTTGAATCAAAAACTCGTCAAAGAGATTATTCTATAATAGTTCTCTTCCTTAACACGGGTATGCGTTTAGCAGAGCTTTGTGGTTTGAATATCCAGAGCTTTGATAGAGATATTACTATGGTAAAGGTCCTCGGTAAAGGTAATAAGGAGCGCATTATATACCTCAATACGGCTGCCCAAGAAGCGGTTAAAGCTTATATGCGAATTCGCCTTGATCCAAGGTTTATCAGAACATCCGAGAGAGCATTTTTCTTAAGTACAAGGCAGCAGCGAATTTCACCCAAAACTGTCCAATGGGTTGTGAAAAAATATCTCGATCTTTCAGGGCTTGGAACAAAGGGGTATTCGGTGCATAAGCTAAGACATACAGCCGCTACCTTAATGTACCAAAGCGGGAAAGTTGATATTAGAGTTTTGAAGGAAGTTCTTGGACACGAGCAGCTTAATACGACCGAAATATACACTCACATCGTAAATAAAAACCTCGCAGACGCAGTAGACTCCAATCCACTGGCAGACATTATCTTAAAAGCGCCTAAAATCGATTCTGCTAAAGAATAAATGGCGTTTTATCGCATTTAGCGTTTTTCGCTTGAAGTTTGTAAAAGAGATCCGTCAAATTTTACACCTATAATATTTAAAAATTATTAGAATTTGAAATAACGGTGAACTTGTTTCACCGTTATTTTTTTGCGTGTAAATTAGATGAAAATACTTGACTTATGTTCTGTTTAATGATATAGTATAATTGGTTAAGAATATATTATTTTAGATTATTCTTTAGAAAGGAAAGATTTGCTTTGGAGCAAATCAAGATTTTGTTTTGAATAAGTACACTAAACCCAATTTCTGTGCTCTTCCCTCTGCATCAGAGCTTCGCGAATCCCTTCGTGCATCAGAAGCATCAGAGGTTAGAAATCAGATTGCCATGATCTTTGACAAGGATACCTTTGTCGAGACAAGCGCATATACCAAACGCGGTTTTTCGGATTTTCTCGCCACAGATAAAACCAACGAGTTTGAAGGTGTTATATGTGGTTACGGTGCTATAGATGGAAAGCTTGCTTTTGCATTCTTCGAGGATTCTTCAAGAATGGGAGGCTCTATCGACGAGCGTCATGCAAAGAAAATTTGTGATATTTACAATATGGCTATCTCCAATGGTGCGCCCGTCATCGGTGTGTTTAACTCCAACGGCACAGATATTTTCGAAGGTACCGCAGGTCTTGCTGCTTACGGTAGAATTATGTCTGCCGTAGCTCGTGCATCCGGCATTATACCTCAAATTGCTTACGTTGTTGGCAATTGCATCGGTACTTGCGCGGCGATAGCTTCGATGTTTGATATAGTTGTAAAGAATGAGAATGCTTCGCTTTACGTTACATCTCCGGCACTTATTGGCGAAACCAATGCCCAAGATGCTATTGTTTCCTACTGTGGAAATGACTCGCAGTGCGCAGGATACATTATCAATCTTATTTCCTTCCTTCCCTCAAACTCCTCTGTTGGAATTCAGTGTTCAGAGATATGTACCGATAATCTCAATAGAAAGCTCGGTAATCTCGACTTTGGAGGAGATGCGCTTTCTACAATTTCTGTTATCGCAGATAACAGCATGTTTATTGAGCTCACAAATGACTACGGTGCTTCCGCCACAACAGCGTTTACAATCATAGGCGGCGTCAGATGTGGCGTTGTTGCTTCGTCATATTCGATTGAAGAAGGAAGAATCGATGCTGCGGCAGCAAGAAAAATTGCAAAATTTGTTAGCTTCTGTGACAGCTTTTCACTTCCTGTAGTCACACTGGTGGATTCGCTTGGACTTGCAATCAACAAGGCAAATGAACAAATTTTCGCCCCTGAGTTAGCAAAGCTCGCTATGGCGTATGCTTCTTCCACCTGCCCGAAGGTGACAGTTATTCTCGGTCATGCCATCGGTGCATCCTTCGTACTTCTCGGCTCAAAATCTCTTGGTGCAGACCTTGTATATTCGATTGAAGATTCGGAAATTTGTGCACTCAATGCAGCCAGTGGCGTTGCCTTTGCCTGGGATAAATATATAACCGAGGAAAACAAACGCGAGGATCTCATCAGAGATTGGAGAATGACAGTTTCTTCCCCTGCTAATGCTGCAGCGAGCGGAGAAATCGATGATATAATCACCATTAGTGAAATGAGAGCTCGCATCTGCTCTGCTCTTCTTATGCTAGCGGCAAAAGGCAATGCTTCTTTAACAGCTCGTCGCAAAATTCTTCCCCTTTAAGAGGAGGCTCTCTAATGTTTAGTATTACCGATTTAACAAAACCGATAATGGATCTCTCAAACTTCAAAATCTCAAGTCTTTCAGATGCACTTCTTTTCGGCGGTTCTATACTTTTGATTGGTTTGGCGGCTGTCTTTATCGTTCTTTGCATTTTATGGATTTTTCTCGCTATTTTCAAGCTTTCCATTCATAACGTCTCCCGTAAAAGAGCAACAAAAAGGAGCACAACAGTAAGTATAGAAGCTGCAGAAGAAATGACAAAAGAAGTACACCCCTCTGATACCGAAATCATCGCCGTGATCGCTGCTGCAATCGCTATGGCAGAAAGCGAACATTCCGATCATAAATTCAGAGTTGTGTCATTCAGAAGAGTTTAAGTATATTTTTGAAAGGAAGCATTTATTATGAAAAGATATAACATCACTGTAAACGGAACGACATACGAAGTAGTTGTTGAAGAGGTTGGGAATTCCAATCCTTCCGCGCCCATTTTCACTGCTCCAGCACCCAAAATCGTTTCTTCCACACCTAAAACTGCTCCATCACCTGCTTTTGCCGGAGCTAACAAGGTTACAGCTCCTATGCCTGGCACGGTTCTTGACGTAAAGGTTGCTGTTGGCCAGTCTGTTAAGAAGGGCGATGTTATATGCGTTCTCGAGGCTATGAAGATGGAGAACGATATTCCCTCCCCCTGTGACGGTGTAATTGCTTACATAAACGTTCAGAAGGGTTCCACGGTTGCTGCTAACGACGTACTTATTTCTATTAAATAAATTTTAGAAAATCTCACAAAACGAGCTTATTAACATCATTACAATATTTCTTGGCATTTCGGTAGGTGCTACCGCGAATGCAGCTATTTTCCTTAAATGGTAGAAACAATGTGTCCTAACGTTGCGGCGCAATTTACTCTGCTGTTACTGCAGGCCTATTCCTCGGCTTCTTCCGTTAAGGAAAACTTTATGAAAGGATTTTAAAAATGTCAAAAGTTTTAATCACCGAAACTGCACTTCGTGATGCTCATCAGTCACTGGCGGCTGCACGCATGACAACCGAAGAAATGATTCCCGTCCTTACCGACATGGACAAGATTGGATACTACGCTCTTGAAGCTTGGGGCGGTGACACCTTCGATGCATGCCTTCGTTTCCTACACGAGGATCCCTGGGTTAGACTTCGTACAATTAAAGATCACGTTAAAAATACAAAACTCCAGATGCTTTTCCGCGGGCAGAACATTCTTGGGTATCGTCACTATGCTGATGATGTTGTTGAATACTTTGTTCAGAAATCAATTGCCAACGGAATTGACATAATCAGGATTTTTGACGCACTCAACGACCCTAGAAATCTTGAAACCGCCATCAAAGCAACCATTAAGGAAAAGGGGCACGTTCAGGCTGCCATTTCCTACACCACCTCTCCATTCCACACGAACGAGGGATTTGCAGTATATGCCAAACAGCTCGAGGAGATGGGTGCTAACTCCATTTGCATCAAGGATATGTCAGGACTTCTGAAGCCCTACGAAGCATATCAGCTTATTAAAACAATCAAGAACAGCGTTTCTATCCCCGTGAACCTTCACTGCCACTATACGGCAGGTCTTGGATCTATGACGCTCCTGAAGGCTATTGAGGCGGGTGTAGACAGTGTCGATACTGCAATATCTCCACTCGCAATGGGAACCTCCCATACTCCCACAGAATCCCTTGTTACCACACTCCAGGGTACACCTTATGACACCGGCCTTGATCTCACAAAGCTTGACGTCGTTGCAAAGCATTTTAACAAACTTCGTGAGAACTATCTTGAGTCCGGTCTAATCGACCCCCAAGTGCTCAAGGTTGACGTAAATGCTCTCCGCTATCAGATTCCCGGTGCAATGCTCTCTACCCTTATAAGCCAGCTTAAGATGGCAGGAAAGTCAGAGCAGCTCAACGCTGTGCTCGAGGAGGTTTCTCACATTAGAGCAGAAGCAGGATATCCGCCGCTCGTAACCCCCATCTCACAAATTGTTGGCACTCAGGCAGTTAATAATGTACTCTTTGCTAACGATGGTAGATATTCGAGAGTAACAAAGGAGTTTAAGGGTCTTATTCGCGGTGAGTACGGCAAGTGCCCTGCTCCGATTTCGGATGAATTTAAGAGAAGAATAATCGGCGATGATGATATTATCGATTATAGACCTGCCGACAAGATCGCACCGGAGATCGACTCTCTCCGTCAGCGTGTGGCTCCTTATAGCGAACAGGATGAAGACCTTCTCTCCCTCGCCCTTTTCGAGCAGGTTGCGGTCAAGTTCTTCGACTGGAGAAAACAGCAAAAATACAAGCTCGATGCAAATGCGGATTCGAAAAACGGTATACACACAATTTAATCGCATTATAAAAAATGAGGCTGTCTCAATTACATGAGACAGCCTTTTAATATTATTCTTTGTTTTCGGGATCTGAAGTATTGTCTTCCTCTTTATCATCCGTGTCGTGCTTCTTCTCAAAGATTTCAGCCAAAACCTCATCAGTAAGAGGTTCTCCGCTTGCCATCTTCTTCGCAAGCTCCTCACGGCGAAGACGCTCTTCTTCCTCTGCCTTTCGATTGTTCTCGTGAGCAACATCGTTTTCCTCTGCGCTCTTCTGCTTCTTCATCAAAGCAATATCCTCGATAGACTCGATCGTAGGATTACTCATTTCCATAGCAGCGCGGAACTGTTCTTCATCCATAGACTCGTTCTTAAGAAGGAACTCTGCTACGAAATGAAGCTTGTCGATATGCTCTGTGAGAATGTCCTCACAACGCTTGTAGCACTCACTAATTATGCGTCTTACCTCGTTGTCGATAAGAGCAGCGGTATCATCCGAATACGCGGGAGAGGAGGAAAAATCTCTGCCCAGGAATACTTCGTCAGATCCGCCAGAGGAGGAATAAAGTACAGGTCCAAGAGCATCGCTCATACCGTACTTTGTAACCATCGCGCGAGCGCGACTTGTAGCCTGCTTAATATCGCCGGATGCGCCGGTAGAAATGTCGTCAAGAATAAGCTGTTCTGCAACACGTCCGCCCATTC
This sequence comes from Eubacteriales bacterium, assembly GCA_045654725.1. Lineage (GTDB taxonomy): Bacteria > Bacillota > Clostridia > Oscillospirales > CAG-272 > UBA1740. The sequence goes on along the minus strand of JAZONX010000032.1, from coordinate 133,906 downwards.
CGTAAACAATATCGTCCAGCATCTGACCCTTTGTCATACCCATTCTGTCCTCCGTAGGAACGCTAACAGTAACACCACCCGCATTACCAGCAGGAATGATTGTAATATGCTTTACGGGGTTGGTGTGCTTACAGTAGTAGGATGCAACTGCATGACCTGCCTCGTGATATGCGCAAAGTCTGTTATCTGCTTCAGTACGAACCTTGGTCTTCTTCTGGGGACCGAGAAGCATCTTCATATATGACTCCTCGATATCAACCATACCGATAAGAGCCTTGTTTTTCTTAGCGGCACGAAGTGCAGCTTCATTCATAAGGTTAGCAAGTTCTGCACCGGTGAATCCAATTGTAGTCTGAGCAATCTTTTTGAAATCAACCGTAGCCTCGAGAGGCTTATTGCGGCAGTGAACCTTAAGAATTTCTTCTCTGCCCTTCATATCGGGATAATTTACTGTAACCTGTCTGTCAAATCTTCCGGGACGAAGGAGCGCAGGGTCAAGTATATCGGGACGGTTTGTTGCCGCTATCACAATTACACCTGAATTAGTGCCGAAACCGTCCATCTCAACAAGGAGCTGGTTGAGGGTCTGCTCTCTCTCATCGTGTCCGCCACCAAGACCTGCGCCTCTGTGACGACCAACAGCATCAATCTCATCGATAAAGATTATGCTTGCAGGTGTCTTTCTCGCATTGTCAAAGAGATCTCTAACACGAGATGCGCCGACACCAACGTACATCTCAACAAAATCCGAACCGGAAATCGAGAAGAACGGAACACCCGCCTCGCCGGCAACTGCCTTAGCAAGGAGTGTTTTTCCTGTACCGGGAGGGCCTACAAGAAGCACACCGCGAGGAATTCTCGCACCGAGCTTTACGAACTTCGTAGGATCTTTGAGGAACTCTACAACCTCCTCGAGCTCCGCTTTTTCCTCGTCTGCGCCAGCAACGTCAGCAAACTTTACAGCGTTTTTATCGTCGGTAACAACCTTTGCCTTCGATTTAGCGAATCCACCCATTTTACCTGCGCCGCCACCCGAGGTCTGACGCATAAGGAATATAGTGAGACCGATAAATACAACGGCAGTGAGTATCCACGGTAAATATTCAAGATACCAGGGAGTGCTGGGGGGAGATTCGATATCATATTTCTCAAGACGGTTGTTATTCTCTGCAATTTCCATAATTCTTCCAAGCTGGAATTCATAGCGCAAAGAATACTCGTGCTCATCGATGATAGGCTCTCCGTTGTCATTATATTTGATTGAAACCTTTCCAGTATTATCTCTGGTAAAGTCATATGCCTTTAGCTTGATCGTTCCGCTGTCGTCAACTACAAATTCCTTAACGAGATCCTCCTCAAAGAGCTCCATAAGCTCGCTATAGACGAAATCGTCCTCGGTTTTTGTAAGGAGCGAAGCAGCAACGATTACAATGCCCACTATGACTAAAAGCACAATTATGCTCTTAAAATTTGCCTTCATTAGGTATTTTCCATGCCTTTCTTAACAAAACCAATATTTATTATTATCAAAAGAATTTTTTTTATTATAGTCTTTTCTATGATAAATATCCCAGCAGGACGAAAAGATCGACTCTCTCCTCTTTTTCAACCGCATCGTCGCGTACTCCAAATCCGGGAACCCAAAGAACACCTCTGTTATCACAAAGAATAGGAAGCCTTCTTCTTTCAGACAGCGGGATTTTTCTGTCATTAAAAAGTTTCTTTAATTTGTGTGTCATTCCACCATAATAAATAGTATCTCCATCCTTTTTAGGACGCAGATATAATTCACCATCTATTATAGCAGATGATAGATTGACTTGTATTGCTGATTTGTAAATATTTGAGTAATTTTCGTTAATGAACTCACGGGAAATTATTACATCGTATTCGCTTGACGGATGATTCATCCCTTCATTGATCCTGTAAAAAAAGTCGCAATTTCCACATGAAGAAACACACACGCGGCATACTCCTCTTTCACAATGAAGCTCTCCACCAATTAACGAATATGAGAAATTATCCTTCGATAGAAGCTCATGAATATCCTCAGCAATTTTTGAGGAAATCCTACAACCCGCTCTCTCGGCAAGTAACGAAAGAGCACGTACGTATACCGAGTAATGCGATTCATACAAAGCTTTAGCTGATACCGTATTGTTTTCAGCGATAAGCTTGCAAGCTGAAAAATCAATAAACTCGCTATCCGAACGTAAATTATCAGCAAAACGCGAAATCATTAGATCGGGCGCATCCGAAATTCTACTAAGCCTTGGAATAATTTCTGCGCGAATATAATTGCGAGTATAATCGGTAGAAAAATTCGTGCTATCAACTACGTAAGGGATACCAAAGCTATTGAGCGCGGATATAATGTCCGGTTTTGAAATTCTAATCAACGGACGTATGATATTGTCACGTACAGGAGGAATTCCACAAGCGCCTCTTGATCCACTTCCACGGAGAATATTAAGAATGACCGTCTCAGCGTTGTCGCTCATATTATGAGCAACGGAAATCGCGCCAATATCATTTCTGCCTTGAATTATCTCATTAAATGCAGAATATCGCACGTTTCGCGCAGCTTCCTCAACACCGATATGTTCTTCTTTCGCAATATTCGGAACCGAGAAATTTAAAACCTCAATGGGAATTTGAAGCATTTCAGCAGCCTTAATGCAGAAGTCTTCATCACGCTTTGCCTCATCTCCGCGAATACCGTGATTTACGTGAACCAGAAGGATCGAAAAATCAAGAGAATTTCTCCTACGGTACTCAAGCAGAAAAGACAACAACAAAATTGAGTCTGCTCCACCCGAGAAACCAACAAGAACACCCGATTTGAGGAATTCGCTCATTCTAAATTCCTTTACTGTATCCTCGCAAATACGATAAAGCTCTCTGCCATCACTATCGAAAAAGTCGGAGATGATCTTTTTATCAATTAGAAACATAATCGTCTTCCAACGTCCTGAACTTTGTAAACTGACCAATCCAGCCCATCTTTACGTTTCCAACAGAACCGTGTCTGTTTTTCGCAATAATTACCTCGGCAATATTAGCATTGTCAGCAGCCTCGGGGCTGGACTCAATTCCGCTAATATCCTTGTAGTACTCATCTCTGTAAAGGAACAATACTATATCAGCATCCTGCTCGATAGAACCTGAATCACGCAGATCTGCGAGTGTAGGACGCTTTCCTGCTCCGGGACGGGATTCCGTGCCACGGTTAAGCTGCGCGCATACTATAAACGGAACTCCAAAATCCTTTGCCATAATCTTGAGATTTCTAGAAATTTCACCAACCTGTTGCGCGCGATTATCACTATTCGACGTAGTCTGCATGAGACCAATATAGTCGACCACAACAAGCCCAAGATTGGGAAGACGTCTGAGTTTCGATTTCATAGCGTTGGTAGTAATCGCAGAGGTATCATCAATGTAAATTTCGCATCCGGAAAGAGAGGAAATTACATCCGCAATATTGTCCCAATCCTCATTGGCAAGCTGACCGGTACGTAAACTGTGAGAATCAACCATTGCCTCGCTAGAAATTATACGGGTTACCAGTTGCTCGCCGGACATTTCCAGCGAGAAGATAGCAACCGATTTTTTGGTGCTTTTTGCTACGTTGGTAGCAATATTAAGAGCAAATGATGTCTTACCCATACCGGGGCGTGCGCCAACAATCACAAGGTCTCCCTTGCCCATCTGAACAAGCATTCTGTCAAGTCCGGAAAATCCGGTTTTCGAGCCACTTACAGCTCCCTTGTTCTCTGCGGTAACCTCAATATCGTGATAAACATTTTGAAGAACATCTCTTATATGTCTGAATTCCTTGTTGTCCTTGTCGTGGGAGATATCGAAAATTTTCTGTTCCGCGCTATCGACAACCTTTTCAACATCCGACTCGGAATATGCATCCTCGTTAATTTCATCACATACGCTAATAAGCTTACGAAGAATGGCTTTATCCTTAACGATTTTAGCGTAATCTTTAACGTTTGCCGTCGAAGGCACCGATTCTGCGATGAGCGTGATGTACTGAATTCCACCCGCCTCATCACGGTCACCATTCTCAACCAGCGCGTTAACAAGAGTTACAACGTCTATTGTTTTATTCTGTGTATACATCTTAAGGAGCGCGTTATAGATGTGCTTATGCTCCTCTATGTAAAAATCCTCGACGTTGATCATTCCGCCAACCTTATCGAAGGCGTTAGGACTGACAATTATAGATCCAAGTAATGCCTGCTCTGCCTCAACCGACACAGGCATCTGTCTCATTAGATTAGAGCTGTCCATTTTTGTCTATTCCTTTCGTTTTCTGTATTTTTTTGTAGATTAATCGTGGACGTAAACGACAAATTTCGCAATTATGTCAGAAAGAATTTTGTACTGAACATCATGCTTGCCGTATGCCTTTATGGAATCCTTGATAAGAATCTTTCTCTTATCAATGTCAACGCCGATTTTCTTTTTGAGTTCCTCGGCAATATCCTTCGCGGTTACCGAGCCGTAAAGTCTGCCGTCTGCACCGTGACCCATAATGATCTCTATTTCTATGTTATTGATTTTATCAGCGAGAGCGCTTGCAGCCTTTCTCTCCTCATTCACTTTATATACTCGAGCTTCTTCTTTATTCTTAAGCTCATTGGTGGCCTTTGCATCAGCAGGCACAGCCTTTTTCTGGGGGAAAAGGAAATTGCGAGCGTAACCGTCGGAAACTTCTACTATCTGATCCTTTTTGCCCTGTCCTTTAACATCGCAAAGTAAAATAACCTTCATCTTGTTTCTCCAATCTATGTTTAGTTATACGGGATTATGTTCAAGATACTCATCGATGCTGCCCTTGAGAGTCTCAAGAACCTCAACGATAGAATCCGATACAACCTGCGCTCCGGCAACGTCAAAATGACCGCCTCCGCGAAGTTTCTCAAGAATAAGCTGAACATTGATCTTACCCGATGATCTACCCGAAATATGAATCTGCTCGCCGATACGAACGAGGGTAAACGCTGCAGAAACTCCGCGAAGAGTAAGCATTTTATCTGCCGCCTTTGACGCAATAACTCGATAACTCTCATCGGTTTCACCCTCGCAGCATGCAAGAGCGATCTGGTTTCTGTACATGATAATTGACGTGTGGAATCTCGCCTCCTTCGACAGATCCTCTGGAGCCGCTTTAAATAGATTGTAAACGTCCGTCGGGTTAGCGCCGGCGCCGCGAAGATACTGCGCTGCACCGAATGTACGTGTACCGGTGTTTCTGGTAAACTGTTTTGTGTCAAGAAGAATACCCGAAAGAAGAATATCGGCTTCTTCTTTAAGAAGATTCTGTGAGCTTACAGCACTCTCAAGCATCTCCGCAATAAGCTCGCAAGTAGAGGATGCCGAGGGTTCAATATAGGACAGCTTAACAGTATCTGTAAGCTGATCAACCTTTCTGTGATGGTCGATGATTATAATATTTGCGGATTTGGTTGCAATATCAGAGAACTGCGCCCTGGGAATACTGTTGTGGTCTACGAGGATAACGAGGGTGTCGGGACCGATAATATCAAGACCTGCGGCATTATCAACAAATACCTGTGCATACATATCGGTCTTCTGCATCATCTCGATGCAAGGACGCAGGTTTTTGTCGGTAAGATCAACTGCGATATTAACCTTAATTCCGCAAAGCATCGCAAGTCTAGCAACACCGATAGAAGCACCAAATGAGTCGAAGTCGCCATATCTATGACCCATGATAATAACGTTATCCGATCTGGACATAAGAGCTGTAAGCTGGTTAGCGAAGGTTCTCGACTTAACGTTAGAACGCTTATAAACGGTTTTGGTACGTCCGCCATAATAAATGGTTTCGTTCTCTGACTTATAAACGGCCTGGTCACCGCCTCGCTGCAATGCAAGGTCAATAGCATCTCTGGCATCCATCTCGCGATCGTGAAGAGTTCCGCGTCTACGCGAAACACCGATAGAAACTGTAATGGACACACCGTCTCCCACTCTCGCATCACGAATGCTATCAAGAATTTCGAATCTATTAGCAATACACGCATCAAGGTACGTAGAGTCGAAGAACATTATATATTTATCGTTGTCATACGCCTTGATAACGCCGTTCATAGAGACTGCCCAAGCCTTGAGTTTATCCTCAATGCTGGCGATAGCGTCAGCAAATTTCTCATGAACGTACTGAAGAATATCCTCGATGTTGTCTATTGCAATATAAGCAACGGCTACTCGCTCGTCATTATACTTCTGCTCAAGGGCGCGAAGCTGTGTCTCATCAGAAAGCATCGCAAGATAAAGGCCGTTATTCTTTTTTGAGAGAACGAAGCCCTCTACGTTATAAACCTTGCCACCGACTGTGGTTCTGCATTCGCCACACGAAGCATCCTCAATATTGATGTCTAACACAGATGAGATCTTCTCGCCAATATAATTGTTGTATGAATCAAGCGCGGATCTCATTGCATCATTGTACCAAAGAATTGTACCATGAAGATCGAAGATAATAATGGGAGATTTCGAGTTCTTGAACACCTCGCTACCATCCTCGCCAAGAAGACCGTGAATGCTCTTCGTGGGATATACTCTCGATCTAGCGATTCTTCTAACACCAATGATTGATATACCGATAAGGTATACAAAACCAACAAGGACAGCGACGAATATTGGATCAATTACACTGACAAAATGACAAAAAATCGCAACTGCAATTATACCAAGAAGGCCAAGCGTGGCATATAAAATCATATCCTGCTTTGATGCGTAAGGAATATGAAAATTCTGATTGTCTTTTTCGTTTTTCATAAGCGGAATTCCTTTCTTATGAGATTATTCTAAAAGATGCTATACTATTTCCGCTGAGGCGGAGGGGTCATATATCTTCTTCTGTTTATTGTTACTAACAAACCGAGAATTGAAACTATTTGGAAAGCAAAGGATGAGAAGGCAACAAGCGATACTAAAACTGCAACCACAGCAATCTTGTGATTCATCCTTCTCGACAAAAGCTCTATGAGGAACTTGTAGCCAACGTAAGTAAATATCACGGAGAATATTGCATTCAGATTGATCACAGCAATTGACATCACGTCGTTGTTAGCCTCAATAAATATCGACGCTATGCTGAGTATAAGATAGAAATATGCAAACACTGGAATCGTGTCAAAACGCCATTTTTCGAAGGGCGTTTTGTCTTCGGCAATACGCGAAGAGAGGAAGCCAAACAGTTTCATCGAAATTCCGACAGCAATGAAGGAGGCAATAAAAACGTATGCGATAACCATACTAAGCAGGTAATCAACCACGAAATTGATCTCTGCAGAATCCATTGCAAATCCAGTAGCCTCAAGCAAAGCGGGATCAACCTGAGTGAATGCTTTATTGAAAATCTCACGAATAACTTCTGCAATCTCCTCGTAATACGTAACAACCCCCTCAAAGGTGAAATTACCGGTGTCAAGCATCGCAAGCAGAATAAACGATCCTACGGTGAATATCGAGCAGACTATAGACATCAAATAAGCGTTATCCGCCTTGCTTCCCTGACGCAAAAATGCACCTGAAAGCATCCAAGCAAGAGCTATTGCCTGAAAGCCATACAACGAAGGTGTAAGACCTATGGTTATTGTTACTATATTCAGGACAATCAAGGTAACGGTGGCAACTCTACCATAAATAGCCTTACCATCCTTGCCAAATGTGTAAAGCACGGCAAGAAGAGCGATACATACCGGTAGAAGTAAATCACCTATGAGGCAGCACAAAAGGGCTGCGAAAACAAGCAAAAAAACTATAAATAAAAGAGTCTTTTTCTGTGAAATTGATGACTTTAACTCTATTTTCATTTCTGTTCCTCAAATATTATTTCATTTCATTATATCACACTAATATTATTTTGTAAAGATATTTTTATTATTTTGCAAAAATTTAAACAATATCTTGCCACAGACGAGTTTTTTTCAAAATTATATTGAAAATGCGGCCGAAATGTTGTACAATGTAAATGTGAAATTATGCAAAAAGGAGGATGAACGTGGCTAAATTAACTCAGAGTACTCCTGTCGGTAAGCTAAAGGGCGTTGGAAAGGTTCGCGCCGAACAGCTAGCTAGACTGGGAATTTCAACCATTGGCGATCTAATTTATCTCTTCCCCCGCGCTTATGAAAACCGCAGTATCGTTCATCGCCTTTCGAAATTCGACATTGATAAATCGGCGTCATATATGCTCACGGTTGCCTCAACTGTCAGCGATGCAAGAATCCGCAAGGGACTCACTATCTCCAAGTTCAGAGCCTTTGATGAAAGCGGCTCTTGCGAAATAATTTTCTTTAATAGTCCTTATATCAAAGACGTTTTTCACATCGGAGATGAATTTAGATTTTGGGGCAAGCCAACCTTCAAAAAAGGTAAGCTTCAGTTCACCAATCCTAAATACGAACCCTATATTCCCGGAATTCCTCTTCCTGATTTTGTCCCGATTTATCCTCTTACCGACGGTTTGTCATCAAAGCAGGTTGATAAATTGATAAAATCTGCCATAAATGATATTCTGCCCGAGATTATCGACCCGATTCCTGACTATTTAAGACTTGAAAACAATCTCCCTACTCTCACTTACGCAATCAAAAACGCTCATTTTCCCGACAATAACGAGGCTCTTTTTGCCGCACAAAGGAGGCTAGCCTTTGATGAAATGTTCTTCTTTGGACTCGGTATCTCTATGTCCAATTCCGAGAAGGAGAATCGCAATGGAAACAAGCTCTCTCCCTGCTCTCTTAAGCCTCTAACCGACCTTTTACCTTACGAGTTGACAAACTCGCAAAAGCAGGCCATTAACGATATTTACCGCGACACTGTTATCGGCAAGAATGGTCATGTTTCGCCTATGACGAGAATAATTGTCGGTGACGTTGGATGCGGTAAGACTGTATGTGCCACCGCTGCAGCCTATATGGCTGCAAAATCCGGATATCAGACCGCACTTATGGTTCCCACCGAGATTGTTGCGCGACAGCATTATAAGGAATTCTCTTCACTTCTCGGACAGCTTGGTATTAAAGTTGAGTTGCTTATCGGCTCTACATCCCAAAAGGAAAAAATGAGAATTAAATGCGCTCTCGAAAATGGGGAGATAGATATTGTAGTTGGAACCCATGCATTGATCACCGATGACGTTGCCTTTTCAAACCTCGGTCTAGTAATCACGGACGAGCAGCACCGTTTCGGTGTAGTACAAAGAGCGAAATTGAAGGATAAATCCACTTCAGCGCATCTTCTCGTTATGAGTGCTACTCCCATTCCTCGCACGCTCGCACTAACAATGTATGGCGATCTTGACATATCGAGAATAACAGAGATGCCCAAAGGAAGACAGCGAGTTGACACCTTCGTTGTTAACGAATCCTACAGAAACAGATTGTATGATTTTATCAGAAAACAAATCAACATAGGCGGACAATGCTACGTTGTTTGTCCGTCCATTGAGAGATCCGAAGAACTGAACGCATTCATCTGCGACCCAATTACAGGCGAGATCATACGCGAAGATATTCTTAATCTCAAGCATGCGGTTGAATTTGCAGATGAAATGCGCAAAAACCTTCCTGATCTTAACATCGGTCTCCTGCACGGGCGAATGAAATCATCGGAAAAGGATGATGTTATGTCAAAATTCTCCTCAGGAAAGCTTGATATTATAGTATCAACAACAGTAATCGAAGTAGGTGTAAACGTACCTAACGCTTCATTGATTATTATCGAAAATGCCGAGCGATTCGGCCTCTCCCAGCTTCATCAATTAAGAGGAAGGGTCGGTCGTGGAAACAGAAAATCCTACTGCGTTCTCGTTTCAGACATAAATTCTCAAAAATCCAAGGACAGACTTGAGGTTATCAGAACAACATACGATGGATACGAGATCGCAGAAAAAGATCTTCTTCTTCGAGGTCCCGGAGACTTCTTTTCTCAGATTTCAAATGATAATTTCAGGCAGAGCGGCGGTTTTGAATTTAAATTCGCATCTATGTGCGACGATTCTGATTTATTTACCACCGCCTTCGCAGCTGCTAAATCCATCATTCAAAAGGATCCTCATCTAGAGATGCCCGAGCATCGCGGACTAAAGGAAGAAACGGGAAGAAGGCTTCAAATTGCCTCCTCTAATATATCATAAATGCTTAATCCCGACTTTCGGGGAAAGGAATTACTATGGCACTGAAACCACTTGCCGATAAGATGCGTCCCACATGTTTTGATGAAATCGCAGGTCAATCGCACCTTGTTGGAAAAGAAGGAATACTCCGTAGACTTGTTGAAAACGACAGAATACCCAATATGATATTCTTCGGCCCTCCCGGTACAGGAAAAACAACTGTGGCGAATATTATCGCCAAGGAGTCAGGAATGCAGCTTTTCAAGCTCAACGCTACAAGCGCATCCTTGGCTGACATAAAAGAGGTTTTGTCCTCGACAGATAATATGTTCAGCAAAAACGGAACGCTTCTCTACCTTGATGAGATTCAATATTTCAACAAGAAACAACAGCAATCTCTCCTTGAGTTTATGGAAAACGGTCGCATTACACTTATCGCGTCTACTACCGAAAACCCGTACTATTACGTATACAACGCACTCCTATCAAGGTCATCAGTTTTCGAGTTTAAATCTGTCACTCCCGAGGATTGTATTCCTTCATTGCACCGAGCACTCGGAATGTTAAATGAGGAATTTGGCACAAAAAAGACGGCAGAAAGCTCTGTGATGCTTACAATAGCCCGTGCTTGCGCCGGTGATGTTAGAATGAGCATCGGTGTTCTCGAGAATGCGTTCTACATATCTAACGCAGAGATTACACCCGAATCGGTAACCTCGCTTCTTCCTTCCGTCGTTGGACACTATGACAGAAACGGAGACGTTCACTACGACCTTCTCTCCTGCTTGCAGAAGTCAATCAGAGGCCCCGATCCTGATGCAGCGATTTTCTATCTTGCTAAAATCCTTGCTTCGGGCGATCTTCTTTCTGCATGCAGAAGGCTACTCGTAATTGCAAGCGAAGATATTGGTTGTGCCTATCCGCAGGCTGCATCTATTGCTTATGCGTGTACAGAGAGCGCCAGGTCACTCGGACTTCCGGAGGCTGCAATCCCTCTTGCAAATCTTGTTATTATCCTTGCCACAGCGCCGAAATCAAACACATCCTATGTAGCATATCACCTTGCTTCGCAGGATATTGCTTCGGGCCTAGGGCAAAGTGTTCCAAAGCACCTACAATCCCCCTCCTTTGAGGGCTACAAATATCCTCACGATTACGTGAATGATTACGTAATTCAGGATTACCTTCCACGCGATCTTATTGGTAAGCATTATTACGAATATGGTTCAAACAAAAACGAACAGACAGCAAAGGCATATCACGACTTCATAGTATCTAATTGCAAGAATCAGAGGAAATAAAATGCAATCCCACCTACAGCAAATAATACTTGACATATTTATTGTAATTTGGTATAATTTTAGTAGAAAATGTCAAAGAAGGATGTAATTTCAATGATTTTTCACTTTATACTCAACCCGAAGTCCGGTCGTAGTGCCGAGCAAAAGGCGATGGAACAGTACATGGTTGATGCCTGCTTAAAAAGAGAGCTCAGCTATCACGTATACTACACAACACAACCTAAAGATTCTATCAATTACATAAGATCCATGATAAAGGAATACCCCAATGACAGACAGCGTTTCATCTGTGTTGGCGGTGACGGTACAGTTAACGAAATCGCAAATAGTGACCCCGGTAATCCGAATATTGAATTTGGCGTTATTCCCTGTGGCTCCGGAAATGATTTTGTAAGAAACTTTAGCAACAGATCGCTTTTCTCAGACATAGATGCACAGATCGACGGAGACGTTCATCAATTTGACCTTATCAAATGTAACGATCACTACTGTGTAAACATGGTCAACATAGGATTTGATTGCTCTGTTGTAATTGAGGCAGACAAGTTCCGTAAAATTAAACTCATATCCCCCGGACTTTCCTACATAATGGGCGTTGTCATTGGCTTTTTCTTCAAGAAATTCGGCACAAATATGAAGATCATTTTTGACGACGGCGAGGTTATTGAAAAGAAACTCACGCTCACCGCTATTGGAAACGGCAAATTCTGTGGCGGCGGCTTTAAATCTGCCCCAAAGGCAATCCTCAACGATGGTCTTATGGATATCTGCAGTATTGACAAGGTTTCCAGACTCACCTTTATTAAACTTGTTGGTTCTTACAAGGCGGGTACCTTCCTTGAAAAGAAGATTGCAAAGAAGATTATCAATTATAGGCAGCTTGAACACTTTAGAATGGAATTTGAGAACGTCCAGCCTATCTGTATTGACGGAGAGATCTTCGAAGCAAAGGAGATTGATTTCAGAGTTGTTCCCGCCTCCTTTAACTTTGTTATCCCAAAATGTTCAGAACTTAGATTTAATGAATAATTATATGAAGGCTTAATCAATGAACATATTTGAAAAAAGGCCGCTTAGTCTTATACTTTGTATTGGTCTCGGCGGCTTTTTCTTATTCACTTTTGAGAATATAATTTTAAGGATATCACTAGCCGCAATAGCCGTTCTGCCCTTAATTTTCTCTTTCATTTCCACATTTGAGAAAAGAACTCTTATGTTGATGAGGATATCGGGCATCGTACTTTTGCTTTCATTTTTACTATCCTTCCTATATTTTGACCTATATTTCAAGCTCTATAATCGATATGAAAAGAGAGTTGAGATTGTTGGTGTTGTTGAAGAGATTGCCCCCTCTTCTACTGCTTATACACAGAGGCTGACCGTAGAGATTGAAAGTATCAATGGTAAGGATGCAAGGGGTTATAAGGTCTATGCATACCCCACAAAAACCGACTCAAAAGGTATAATCGAAAACACTCGTATAAGCTTCACGACCACCCTCGGTGGCTTTTCAAAGGATACCCGTCAGTTCAATATATCCAAAGGTATAAATGCCTACGCAAACGAAGTGGAAGACATTAAAATTCTCGAACATACAAAGGGTGATTTGACTAGTCGTTTAAATCGTGCTAGAGAATACCTTGCAAGATATATGATTTTAATTTCCGATAGCGATACCGGAGCGCTCTTATCAGCACTCCTGCTTGGTGAAAGAGATTACCTTCCAGATCAACTTAGGCTTGATTTTAAACGAATAGGTATTTCACATATTTTGGCACTTAGCGGTATGCACCTTGCTATTCTTTCGCTCGGGATTGGAACCTTTCTATCCTACTGCAAAGTTAAAAAGAAGACGCGCGTTATCACAACGTCGATTTTCATACTGATCTACATGGCGCTAACAGGCTTTTCAGTATCGGTTTGCCGAGCTGGAATTATGCTACTTATTTCTTCTTTGCTTTTCCTACTCGGCTGGGGAAAGGACTCCTTTACCTCACTTTCTGTAGCTGTTACGATTATCTGCTTGTTCACCCCTCACGCCATATACGATATTTCACTATGGCTATCCGCAGGCGCAACCTTTGGAATAATTGCCTTTGGTGAATATAATCAGCGCAAAGAAAAGCCCTCAAAGCCTCTTAACAAGGTTGTACAATACATTCATCTTTCGGTAATGGCGTCGCTTTTCGCTATAAGCTCAACTCTGTTAATTTCAACCTTATCATTCGGTGGATTTTCTATCCTTTCCATTATTGCAACACTTATTTTCTCGCTTCTTTCAGAGGTGATTATGTATCTTGGATGCATTATGGCTCTTATTGGATGGCTCATCCCGATTGGATTTATTATTGCCCCGTTTGCAAAACTTTTGTATTTTATTGCAAGCATATTTTCATCCTTTAAATTCGCCTTTGTTTCTTCCGATTTTCTCATTGTTAAAATCTCAATAATTCTATACTCGGCGCTTTTCTTTGTATTTATTATTGCAAAAATTAAAAACAGAGAAAAATGGATGAAAATAATCATAGTATCATTTGCTGCTGTAATGATTTTACCTGTTTTCGGGACGGTTGCGTACAACTTACGTGAAACCGTGTCTTACTCCGCAGGACACAAAAGCGATATTATGCTCGTAAGGTCGAAAAATCAAGTCTGCCTCATTAATTCCTCGCAATATTCCAAATCTACAGCATATGATGCTATCAATCTACTTGAAGATGCAAAAGTCACAACCGTGGATAAATACTATCTTACGCACTATTCTTGGAGCCTCGACGAGGACATCGAAACACTGCTCTACAACATTTCAGTAGATCAGATTTACATTCCGACCCCAAGAAATGATGATGAAAAGTTAATACTGAAAATTCTGCATAATTCTGTGAAGCAAAGCCATGCTGAAATAGTCACCTTTGACATGGGCGAACTTGTAGAAATAGGCGAATACAACCTCTCTCTTCTCTACTCATCTCCCTACGGTCAAACGTCAATGAACGCATTCTTGATTTCAAATGACGACGTAGTTTATACCTATATTTCGTCCGGCCTATTGCAAGGCAAAACCGGTCAAGACTTTGAGGAGATAATTTGGAGCACTGATTATCTCATTCTTGGTGACCATGGAAAGAAATACAAGGAGAGAATTTATCTTACCGAGTGTTATGATGATCTTGACGCTCTCGTAATTCACAGCGATAATATTTTCTTAAAGCAGAACAATATGAAGTATTTACAAGAAAAAGGATGCGATATTTATTCGCACCCCGAGCAGATTATCTATTTTGTAAAATAAAAAGAGGCTGTCTAGCTTTTGCAAGACAGCCTTAACCTTTATACGTTGAATAAGAATTCTACAACGTCTCCGTCCTTCATAACGTATTCCTTGCCTTCGCTTCTGAGGAGTCCTTTTTCTTTTACCTTATTTCTGTCCCCCTCGCGAGTAAGATCATCAAACGCAACAACCTCCGCACGAATAAATCCACGCTCAAAATCAGTATGTATCTTTCCTGCGGCACCGGGAGCTTTGGTTCCTTTCTTGATCGTCCAGGCGCGAACTTCCTTGGGACCTGCAGTAAGGAAAGAGATAAGACCGAGAAGGCTGTAGCTGGATTTGATAAGCTTATCAAGACCGCTTTCCTCGATACCAAGATCTGCGAGAAACATTTCCTTTTCCTCACCACCAAGAGCGGCTAATTCAGCCTCGATTTGCGCGCTAACTGCGATAATTTCACTGCCTTCGCTCTTTGCATGGGCCTTAAGCGCCAAATAATGCTCGTTATTCTCATACTCGCCTGCAACCTCACTTTCGGAAATGTTGGCAACGTAGATAATAGGCTTCAGAGTAAGAAGTCTGGATTCCTCAATCCACGCCTCATCTTCATCGGTAAGCTCAACAGTACGAGCGCACTTTCCTGCCTCAAGAGCAGCTTTTACTCTCTCAAGAACATCAAGTTTCTCAAGAAATTTCTTATCAGCTCTTGCTGCCTTGGTTGTTCTATCGATAGCTCTCTCCACGATCTCAAGATCGGAGAGGATAAGTTCAATATTGATTGTCTCAACGTCACGAATAGGATCAACAGAGCCGTCAACGTGAACGATATCATTATTTTCAAAACAACGAACAACATGAACGACCGCGTCAACCTCTCTGATATTGCCGAGGAATTTATTACCAAGTCCCTCCCCCTTGGAGGCGCCCTTAACAAGTCCTGCGATATCAACAAATTCTATAATCGCGGGTGTATACTTGTCAGGATTATACATCTCTGCGAGTCTATCAAGTCTTTTGTCGGGAACGGCAACAACGCCAACATTAGGGTCAATTGTGCAGAAAGGATAGTTAGCAGATTCAGCGCCTGCATTTGTCAAAGCATTAAAAAGTGTACTCTTTCCTACATTGGGAAGACCAACGATACCAAGTTTCATATATTTTACTTCCTTGTATTTTCATTAACTCATTTATTATACTATAAAAGTTCTTTTTTTGCAAGACCTTCCTAAAAAAATCTTTCAAAGCGCAGGATTATTCAACAACTTTGTCGATATATACAATTCGTTAAACAAAAATGGAGAAAATATATTTAAAAAATTCATAAAATGTTCTTGATTATAGCAAAAATTTACTGTATAATGTAATTGTTAAGATTTTCAGTTTTTTAACAAAGTTAACAATTTACCAAGTATAAATAGAAAGGAAGACAAAAATGAACATTAAACTTCTTGTTGTTGATGATGATCCCAACATATGCGATATGCTGAAGCTTTACTTTGAAAACGAAGGCTATACGGTAAAAACCGCAAACGACGGTATTGATGGTGTTAATCTCTTTAAATCCTTCGAGCCCGACCTTGTTCTTCTCGATATTATGATGCCCCGTAAGGACGGCTGGCAGGTGTGCCGAGAAATTCGTGAAATATCCGGCAAGCCTGTTATAATGATCACCGCAAAGGGTGATGTATTTGACAAGGTGCTCGGCCTTGAGCTCGGTGCGGATGACTTTATTGTAAAACCCTTCGATATGAAGGAGCTTTCGGCAAGAATTAAGGCAGTTCTTCGTCGCTATAACGCTCATTCGAGAGAAAACGACGATGAGGTGGTTAGATTTGAAAATATGGAAATCAGCCTTCAAAAATATGAGCTTAAGCTTAGCGGAAAGGCTATTGATATTCCTCCCAAGGAGCTCGAGCTTCTTTACTTCCTTGCATCTAATTCGAACAGAGTATTTACAAGAGATCAACTGCTTGACAAGGTTTGGGGCTTTGACTACCTCGGCGACTCAAGAACGGTTGACGTTCACGTTAAGCGACTTCGCGAAAAACTTGACGGAGTTTCCGACAAATGGACACTTAAGACCGTCTGGGGCGTTGGATACAAGTTTGAAACATTCTCATAAATCAAATATAAAATGGGCGAAGGCATCAATTTGTGCCTTCGCCCTAAACTTTTTTTAGAAATTAAAGGTTAGCTGTTCGAGCGGTGAACCGGTCGAAGGAAGCGCAAGCTTTTTGCACTTAAGAGCATCCTGACCGATCTCCTCAATTCTATCGGTTACAAGATCAACCTTAACGCCCTTTTTCGGGAGCTTCATAATCTGAACGCCCGCAGCGGTTCTTGTCGCCTTATCCGGAACAAGACTACTCTTGATGAGCATACCCCTACCTCCATCGCTGCGAATGAAGAGGTTGATCGGCTTATCTCCCTCATATACAGCGCCTGCAAGAGGCGATGCGCTCGAATAAGCGCTCGTAATCTTCCTACGGCGAGATTTTGCCTCATAAGCACCAAGACTTACTCGCAGGCCCTTGCCGTTTTCAAAGATATAAACCATGTTATGCTTGGGATTGAGCTCGTAAACCATTTTACAAGCAACAACGTGCTCGTCATCTTCCATTGAAAGCTTCGTGGGAACATAATCACCCATCTGACTCGCCTTTGAAAGATCAAAGTCTGAAACTCTCGCACGATAAATTTGCGCCTTATCGGTAAAGAATAAAACTTCTCCACGATTGTCGGTGTCCTCTTGGTAAATAATGAAGTCGCCCTCTTTTAGCTTCTGTTCATCAGCAGAACGAGCCGCCTGCACCGAGAGCTTCTTGAAGTACCCGCCCTTTGTAAGAATCAAGCGACAATTGTAATTTTCGAAGAAGATGTCCTCCCTCGGACCGGTGCTTTCCTCAACCTTTTCAACGATTTCGGTCTTTCTGGGCTTGGCGTACTTCTTCTTAACCTCTTGAAGCTTTGCTATAATTGTTCCCTTCAGCTTTATTTCATCACGAAGAGTTTCCTTGATGTCGGCAATCTGCTTTTCGAGCTCGGAAATCTCCTCAACTCGGTTAATTATGTACTGTCTGTTCAGGTTACGGAGTTTGATGTCCGCGATATATTCTGCCTGAATTTTTGTAAGATTAAACCCTGCAGCAAGGTTAGGAACGACGTCTTCCTCTCGCTCGGTGTTTCTAATAATCCTAATAGCCTTGTCGATATCAAGAAGAATTGCCGCAAGCCCCTGAAGAAGCTCTAGCTTATGTTCCTTCTTACCGAGATCAAAGGTAAGCTCGCGCGTTACACACTTAACTCTGAACCTAATCCACTCGGTGAGGATCTCACGGAGTCCAAGTTGCATTGGTCTGCCGTCGATAAGAATATTGAAGTTACAATCAAAGTTATTTTCAAGCTCGGTTACGGAGAAGAGCTTTTTCATAACTATCTCGGGATTTGCATCCTTCTTCAGATCAAAGGTAAGCTTAAATCCATTAAGGTCAATAGCATCACGAACGTCAGAAACCTCGCGAAGCTTTCCTGTTCTGATCATATCAGTAGCCTTCTTCATGATGGCCTCGATAGAGGATGAATAAGGAATTTCAAGCACATCAATGCAATTATTTTTCTTTACGTACTCGTATTTCGCACGCATTTTGAAACTTCCCTGACCCGTCTCATAAATCTTTCGCATCTGTTCTCTGTCATATAGTATTTGCGCACCGGTTGAAAAATCAGGCGCTTTTACTATGTCGAGAATGCGGTCAAGGGTCGCGTTCGGATTCTTAAGCAAAGCGATTGTTCCGTCGCAAATTTCAGAAAGATTAAAAGAACAAATCGAGCAAGCCATACCGACAGCAATTCCGAGATTGGGAGAAACTAAAATATTAGGGAAAGTTGTAGGCAGAAGCGTGGGCTCGGTTGTTGTATTGTCGTAGTTAGGAATAAAATCGACAGAGTCTTTGTCTATGCCCGAGAAAAGCTCATGACAAAAATCGTCAAGCTTTGCTTCGGTGTAACGTGATGCGGCGTATGCCATGTCACGTGAATAATGTTTACCGAACGACCCCTTGGAGTCTATAAAAGGATGAAGCAAGGCCTCGTGTCCTCTTGTAAGACGTACCATCGTTTCGTAAATAGAAGCATCACCGTGAGGGTTAAGACGCATTGTCTGGCCTACGATATTTGCACTCTTTGTTTTCTGCTTCGTAAGAAGACCCATATCGTACATTGTGTACAGGAGCTTTCTGTGAGCGGGCTTGAAACCGTCGATCTCGGGGAGTGCACGAGAAACTATAACGCTCATCGCGTAAGGCATATAGTTCTTTTCTAGAGTTTCGGTGATCGGCTGTATTGTGGCAACAGCCTCGTTAGCCATAGGGTTTTCTATAACTTTCTTTTTAGCCATTTCTTCCCTGCCTTAAGTTAATTATGGTATGCGCCGCAGCGCGAATCATTCTGTTATAAAGAGCAAGACTAACGCCGTCCTTTGAAGGAAGAGGCGCGTATATCTTGTCATAATTGTGCTTATCTATCTCACGCAAAACACCAAAGAGATGATGAGCTTGTTCGGAGATATCATCCTTCTGTCCAAGCACATAAACTTGAGCACTCGGCAAAACGGATCTTATGTATTTTTCATCATCTGCATAGCAGATAAAGGCTATATTTGCGATTTTTTCATCCGCAACGTAGTTGGTTGCATCACCTATTTCACCATCAAGAAGCACAAGGGGTGACGAAGGGGCATAGTGACGATACTTCATCCCCGGCGAAAGAGCCACCTGACCCTCACCGAGACTACTTGTCACAGCCTCAGCAAGAGATACGGGTACAATGCAAGCAAGCTCGTCCAAAGTAATCTTTCCGGGGCGAAGGAGAACCAAACTTCCATCCTCTTCGAGCTTGACGATTGTGGATTCAAGTCCAATCTCGCATTCTCCGCCGTCGATAATCATATCGACTCTGCCCATCATATCGTCAATAACATGTGTCGCGTCCGTGGGAGAAGGACTACCCGAAAGGTTTGCCGATGGAGCTGCAATAGGCCTATCCGCAAGCTCGATAAGCTTTCTCGCAATAGGATTTACAGGACAACGCACAGCAACGGTGGAAAGTCCACCGCGAGTTTCCAACGGAACGCTCTCCTTTGCAGGAAGGACAACGGTTAGTGGGCCCGGCATAAACTTTTCTGCAAGTTTATAATACACCTCATTTGTATAGGTGTATTTTTCGGCATCCGCAGGGTTAGCAATGTGTATAATCAAAGGATTATCCGACGGTCTGCCCTTTGCGACATATATCTTTTTCGCGGCATTTGGATTTGTTCCATCGCCACCAAGCCCATAAACGGTTTCTGTGGGAAAAGCAACGAGCCCGCCCACTCTGATGATTTCTGCTGCATTTTTTATTTCGTTTTCAAAGATTTTTATCCGATCGGGATGCACCTTAATAACCTTCGTTATCATTGCTGCTCTCCCTTCAATCGCTCTGCGGTATCGGCTGCAATAAGATCATCCACAATGCAATCAATATCTCCGTCAAGGAAAGAATCGAGCGAATAAATCGTTTTGTTTATTCTATGATCGGTAACTCTAGACTGAGGATAATTATAGGTTCTAATCTTCTCGCTTCGGTCACCGCTACCAACCTGACTCTTGCGCGTCGAGGCAATTTCCTCTTCCTGAGCGCGAAGCTTCATATCGTAAAGCTTTGTGTATAGGAGCTTAAGTGCTTTCTCTTTGTTCTGTAACTGGCTCCTCTCCTGATCACACTCGATAACGATTCCACTAGGCTTATGAGTAAGTCTTACCGCTGACTCTGTTTTGTTAATATGCTGACCGCCTGCTCCACTTGATTTACAGGATTCAAATTTCAAGTCTGCGGGATTGACCTCAACCTCCACGTCATCTGCCTCTGGGAGCACAGCTACGGTAACGGTAGAGGTCTGAATTCTACCATTAGACTCAGTAACAGGAATACGCTGAACTCGGTGAACTCCGCTCTCAAATTTAAACCTTGAGAATGCTCCCTCGCCGATTACGTTAAAGGTGATTTCCTTGAGGCCGCCAAGCTCGGTTTCGTTTATGCTGACAACCTCGGTCTTGAATCGTCTTGCCGTGGCGTACATGGTATACATTCTATAAAGATCTGCACCGAAAAGAGCCGCTTCTTCTCCGCCGGCTCCCTGTCTGATCTCGACGATAACGTTTCTTGAATCATTGGGGTCGCGAGGCATGAGAAGAATTTTCAGCTCCTCGGTAATCCTCTCGATTACTATCTTATATTCCTTAAATTCCTCTTCTGCTAGTTCTCTTAACTCCGGATCAAGCGTGCCATCGCGCATCATCTCATCGGAGTCATGAAGTGCCTTTTCTGCCTCTTTATATTCCCTAAATTTTTCAATTATAGGCTCGAGGGACTTATATTCTTTTATAAGTTCGGCATACCTTTTATTATTGCCGACAACCTCAGGGAGAGTCATCATCTGCTCAATCTCCCTGTAACGGTCGTCCGCTCTTTGTAATTTGCTAAAAATCATTTTTACACCTCAAAAAATTACTTGTAATAATTTATGAGGTTAGACTATTTTACGAATGCGCAGAATGCCTCGTAGGTGGAATAAACGTCAGCCTTCGAAACAAGCTCATAGGGAGCGTGCATAGAGATTACGGGAACTCCAAGGTCGACTGTTTCAATATTCTGATTAGCGATGTACATAGCAACAGTTCCACCGCCACCTGCGTCAATCTTACCAAGCTCGGCAGTCTGCCAGATTACACCATTCTCTGCGAAGAGCTTACGGATAAAGCCAACGAACTCTGCGGTTGCATCACTGGTGCCGGACTTTCCTCTGGAACCGGTGTACTTGCTCATAGTTGTGCCGCAGGAGATCATTGCGCTATTACGCTTCTCGTAAACATCAGCGAAGTTGGGATCGTAGCAAGCTGTAACGTCTGCACTGAGACACTTGCTCTTGGATCTTACAACAATAGGATTTTTGCCGCAAGCAAGAGAAATCTCCGCCATAAGGTCTACGAGGAACGCGGACTGCATACCTGTAAGACCAACAGAGCCGATTTCCTCCTTGTCAGCAAGAACAACCATAACGGTTTCCTTTGTATCGGAGTTATCAAGAAGCGCAGTAACTGCGGGATATGTGCAAACTCTGTCGTCGTGACCGTAGGATGCAACGAGCGCTCTGTCAAAACCGATGTCACGAGCCTTAAATGCGGGAACAAGAGAAAGCTCGGCGCTGATAAAGTCCTCTTCTGTTACACCGTACTTCTCATGAAGAATGGAAAGCGCAGTAAGCTTGATCTTCTCGGAGACGTCCTTATCATCGTAAGGAAGGCCACCAATGAGAATATTGAGTGTCTCACCGCTGATTGCTGTGCCAAGAGGCTCCTGGGACTGCTTTGCGCCAAGGTGAGGAAGAAGATCGTTGATGTAGAATACAGGATCGCTATCATCTTCACCGATGCAAACCTTTACAACCTCGCCATCAGCCTTTACCATTACACCGTGGATAGCAAGAGGAATAGCGGTCCACTGATATTTCTTGATACCGCCATAGTAATGTGTCTTAAGGAATGCCATACCGCTATCCTCATACATAGGAACCTGCTTAAGGTCGAGTCTGGGAGCATCAACGTGAGCAGCAACGATTCTGATGCCATCAACCTCAAGGTCCTTTTCTCCGACCTTGAAAATAATGAGGCTCTTACCGTGCTGGTTGAGGTATCTCTTATCACCAGCGGCAAGCTTATCGCCAAGTCTATACTCGGTGTATCCCTTCGCCTTTGCCATCTCGATTGCATAATCAACAGATTCGCGCTCGGTCTTTGCATTGTCAAGGAAGGTCTTATAACCCTCTGCATAATCATAAATAGCCTTGATCTTATCAGGAGTTGCGTCCTCATAAATATTCTTTTTTTTGTAGGAAAGCTTCTCAAGCATTTCCTGACCGATTGTCTTTTCGCTCATATTTCTATCACCTTTCAGTTTTTATTATTTAGTTAGTTTTTCTGCGATGTTGCAGATTTGAGATTTTAAGGAGTCGATGCCGCCGTTATTGAATATTACATAATTCGATCTCGAGATAAGCTCTTCGTCGCTCATCTGCGAAGCAATTCTCTCTTCAGCCGCCTGACGTGAAATTGAATCACGAAGAATAATTCTCGACAATCTCACTTCTCTCTCGGCAACGACACAAATTATCTCGTCGCATTTCGCATTAAACCCCGACTCAAAAAGAACGGGAGCATCAACGAGCGCCGCCTTGTATCCAAGCATTGAGTATTCTTCCAAGATTCTTTCTGCTTCTGCCAATATGAAGAAATGAGATATTTTATTCAGTTTCAAGAGTCTTTCCTTCGCACCATCGCCACAAAAAACGATAGATGAGAGCTTCTTTCTATCAAGCGTACCATTGGAATTGACAATATCAGCTCCGAATTCATCCGAAATAGCTCTTAGGCAAGGACTGTCTTGCATAGTCATTTTTCGGTATAAAGCATCGGTGTCCACAGAGGGAATTCCATACTCAACAAATATTGACGCAACAGTTCCCTTACCGCTGCCACTTCCGCCGCAAAGTCCTATTATTTTCATAAGTATATCTCCTTAATGATATATTATACTATATTGTAAGTCAAATTGTCAAGTTCAAAAATTAACACTTTTTTGAATTTTGAATAGACATATATTGGATTTTTTTGTAAGGGGTGCGTTATGAACAATAAACAAATAAGAAAATATTTTGCAGCAGCAAACAGCTACGACGGGTTTGTAAGCT
Source organism: Eubacteriales bacterium (assembly GCA_045654725.1). Taxonomy (GTDB): domain Bacteria; phylum Bacillota; class Clostridia; order Oscillospirales; family CAG-272; genus UBA1740. The sequence continues at coordinate 110,381 of JAZONX010000032.1, read as the reverse complement.
ACTTTGATAAGGTCTTCCCCTCGAAGGATTTTTCAAGAATTTATGTCTTAAAGGGTGGTCCCGGCACTGGAAAAAGCAGTCTTATGAAAAGAATTTCGAAAGAATTATCAACTACAGAATGCGAAATAGATGAGATATACTGTTCCTCAGACCCACAATCGCTTGATGGTGTAATAATTAATCATCAAAACAAAAGGATTGCAATTATTGATGGAACAGCTCCGCACGAACGAGATGCAATTGTTCCGGGGGCAATTGACGAAATCATAAATCTTGGAGAAAATTGGGATTCCCGATGGCTCGTTGCCAACCGTGAAAAAATATTATCAAAAGGAAGCCAAAAGAGCGAATCATATAAAATGGCTTACGCATATTTAAAAAATGCCGGTGTTTCTCACGATCACCTTATGAGCCTTTATCGAAGAAATTTTAATAAATTCAATGCAAAAACCAAGGCAGAATCTATAATACCTAATAGTCGCGGCAACAAAAGATCAATATTAAAATATCGTCTGCTTTCATCCTTCGGTAAGCTTGGAAATTACAATTTGCCCTTGACTACCGAGAATGATTATGCGCTGATTTTTATATCAGGAGACGCATACTCGTCATCACTCTTTCTCGAGGAATGTCGTCTGTTATGCGAAACACACAATCTTAATCAAATACTTTACCCATCTGCCCTAGCCCCTGGCTTACTTGACGCCATTGAGCTTCCGGACGATAAAGTAATTATTGCCAAGAATGAAAACGGCACTGTAAATCCGGGTGACTACTGCGCTCTTTCCAAAATTGATAAAGAATACTACAAAATTGCTGAACAAATTAAAAAAGATGCCCTGGATGAAGCACAACGCTGGTTTTTAGTAGCATCCAACATTCATTTTGAGATGGAAGAAATATACAACAAAGCTATGGATTTTAGTGAAAACGAGCGCGTTTTTCGGGATAAACTTACAGAAATCAAGAATATTCTTGAAATTTGATTTTAATTTTAAAAGGTTTATTGACTTATTTTGCTGTTTATGGTATTATAATAAAAGGCACGCTTGATGGCGTGCCTTAAAGAAATTTATTAGATTCCGGATACAATTCTTGCGGTATCTCTAGCAATAACGAGCTCCTCATTAGTAGGAATCATGTACACCAATACCTTTGAGTCTTCAGCCGAGATTTTTACAGGATCATTAGAGTGACCGAAGGTGTTTCTCTCCTTGTCGAGCTTAACACCGAGATATTCCAGCCCCGAAAGGGCGTTTTCTCTGATGTAAGGAGTGTGCTCGCCAATTCCGGCGGTAAATACGATAGCATCGAGTCCGCCCATTACAGCCGAATACGAACCAACGTATTTTTTGATCTGGTAACAAAGCATATCGAAAGTAAGTTTCGCACGCTCGTTACCCTCGTTCATTGCGCGTTCTACGTCGCGAGAATCCGATCCAACACCGCTTATTCCTGCGAAACCACACTGCTTATTCATATAGTTGTCCATTTCTGCCGCGGAATATCCGCGCTTTTCCATTATAAACGGTACTATTGCGGGATCAATCGAACCGCATCTTGTACCCATCATAATACCATCAAGAGGAGTAAATCCCATCGAGGTATCAACGCATTTTCCGTCCTTAACCGCAGTAATGGAAGAGCCGTTTCCGATATGGCAGGTAACGATTTTTGTACCATCGGCTTTGCCACCCATGAGTTTTATCATCTCACCGCTTACGTATCTGTGCGATGTGCCGTGCATACCGTAGCGTCTAATTCCGTATTCCTCATACATATCGTAAGAAATTCCGTATGTATACACCTCTTTTGCCATAGTCTGGTGGAACGCCGTGTCAAATACGAGAACCTGAGGAGTATTAGGCATTGCAGCGAGGCATCCCTTTATTCCCATAATGTGTGCAGGGTTATGAAGAGGGGCAAAGACAATGCACTTCTCTACAGCCTCGAGCACTTCATCGTTAAGAAGAACCGACTCGGCAAAATACTGACCGCCATGAACAACGCGATGTCCGATAGCATCTATTTCGTCGGTGCTTTCAATACATCCAACGGTGGGGTCGGTAAGAGTTTCTACAAGCAGCTTCATAGCCGCAGAATGGTCGGAAAGCGTAGTTTCTTTAACGTATTCATCCTTACCCGCGGTCTTATGAATAATTCGAGAACCCTCTATTCCGATTCTTTCGCAATTTCCTTTTGCGAGAACCTTCTCGTTTTCGGTATCGAGAAGCTGATACTTAAGCGAGCTTGAACCCGCGTTTACAACAAGAACTTTCATTTTTCACCTCTGTATTTTTGTTTTACAGGGATATTATACACCCACTCGAAGAAATTATCAACACCTTTTATCATTTTTTTGAAAGGAAAAGCCATGAAGGTTGCGGCCATTATATCCGAATATAACCCCTTCCACAAGGGGCATCAATATCAGGTTGATCAAATTCGCCATCTTCTTGGTGAAGACACCTCAGTTATCTCTATTATGAGTGGTAATTTCACTCAACGAGGAGAAATAGCGATTTGCGACAAAACAATTCGCGCAAAATCTGCCGTTGAATGTGGTGTAAATCTTGTTTTGGAATTACCCTTCCCATTCTCAATGTCGAGTGCTGAATTTTTCGCTAAAAGCGGTGTGAAAATAGCCCACAGCATTGGCATCGTTGACTATCTTGTATTCGGCAGCGAGAGTGGCGATATTTCTCAGCTTTCCGACATTGCTGAAATAACACTTTCACCGGAATATCAGCTTATGATGAATGCTCTTGCGGAGGATTCAAATTACAATGACTACGGCTATCCCGAGCTTTGCGAGATTGCTATATCAAGGCTTGTCGGCAAGGACTTCCCTGACGGATTTTTCTCTCCCAACAATATTCTAGCGATAGAGTATATTAAAGCGCTAAAGACCGGTGGAATAGGCATTATCCCTCTTACGATCAAGCGCGAGGGCTCGGGTTATCTTGAAATTATCAATCCAATGTCAGAATACCAGAGCGCATCTGCGATAAGAGACGAGCTTCACAATCAGCTCAACTCTGCCCTGGATTATGTACCGGATAATGCAAAGAAAGTGTATTCGGATGCAATTTTAGATGGCAAAATGCCCTCAAATGTATCGCGACTGGACACGGCTGTGGTATCCTATTTTAGATTAAAATCCCCTGTGGCAAACATAGACATCCATGATGCCTCGGGTGGTTTATATAATCGCCTCTGTGACATGAGTGCAGAAGCAACTAGCATTTCTTCTTTGACGGCTCTTTCAGAGACCAAGAAGTACACAAAAGCAAGAATACGACGTGCGATATGGAACAGTTATTTCGGCGTTACCTCCTCCGAAGTAAGAGCTCTTCCAGCATTCACTCAGGTTCTTGCCATGGACGATATCGGTCGCTCGCTGCTAAAAAGAATTAAACAAGAAAGCGACTTCCCCGTTATCACAAAGCCCTCATGCTATAAACAGTTTGATGAGCGTGTGATAGCGCAAAAGGAGCTTTCCAACAAGGCAGATTCGGTATACGGATTAACGCTTAAAAATGCGAATTCGGGGCGTTTTTCTCTAACCTTTACGCCTTATGTAAAAAGCTGATTCTTTTTGCGCAATATTCACTGGGACTAACTTTGTCGAAGCTATTTACATTGGTTAATATCTTTGATAGTATGTTTTCGAGGTGGACAAGCAAGCCGTCATTTTCAAATAACACGAAAGGAGCATAAATTTATGTTAAACTTTGAAGGCGTAGGCATTGATGAATTTGTAGAATACAAAGGCATTCCTATCGTACGTCAGGGCGATGATATTTTCTACGGCGATTTGTCAGATAAATATTACGTCTACATGATGATTATGTCAGACAAGAAATCTCCCAAGGGAGATGTAAACGTTCCCGGCACAATTATGGTTCAGCTTCTTGATAGCCAGACCAAAAAGCCGGAAAAACAAAAGATTACCAACGGACTTGCGGAGGCTTTTGAATTTGCGGAAGCTTGGCTCCGTTACAACGACAAGGACTAATTTGAATTTAACGTGCGCGCACTAGGTTGCGCGCAAGGAGGTAAAAAATGAATAAACCTAAAACAAGCAATCTACTGCGGTCGATTGCTTTTTTTCTCACCGCCGTAGTACTAACCTGCACTTTTGGCTTTACAGTTGATGGTTGGATGGTAAAAAATACGACCAACAACACCAATAATGCAAATCCTTCGGGAAATTTAATATCAAAAGATGAACTTCCCGAAAACTCCGTTACCGATGAAGAAACAGATACAGAAGTGCCTATAATACCGGTATATATAAACCCTCTTACAGGCGAGGAAACCGATGAAAAAACAGCCTCGGCAACGCGATATGCATTCGTGCTCGATCCATCTTCCCCACTTTACGGCATTGACATGGCAGATGTGATAATTGAATTACCTACCGAGAATGAACGTACACGTATGCTCGCAATATCATTAGGCTGTGATAATCTTTGGAAAATAGGAAATATTCTTCCATCGCGAGGCTACATATCAAATTTTGCAAAATATTTTGGCGCCAACTTAATCTCTTACGGATCTGACGATCAAACCACCTACAATTACTGCAATCTTGACGGCAAACATCTCGACCTTTCAAAAAATACTAACTATTGCTATACCGAGCAGGAAAGGTTTGTCTATACGAACTGCGACCTAGTCCAAAGCAGCACAAATATTTTGACGAAGAATGATGACGAAGAAATCACGCTTCCCTTAAACTTCGCGAATATTGGAGATGAGAAAATTACCTATGAAACCCAAGCTACAAATGTGAGCCTTCCCATTTCAGCTTTATATCAATCGCAGCTTATTTATAACGTTAGCTCCGAAAAGTATTCTATTATCAAAAACGGAGAAGCCACGAAGGATCATTTAAGCTCAAAAACTCTCGAGTTTACAAACTGCTTCATTTTATTTGCCGATTCTGTAACTTACGACAACGCCGAGTGCAGCCAAATGATTATGGAAACTATCGGCAGCGGTAATGGTTTTTACATTACGAACGGAACAGTTACCGAGGTGCTTTGGTCTTCTTCCATAGATGGCGAATTAGTTCTTTCCACAAAAGATGGAACACGCCTCACAGTGAATTGCGGTCGCTCATACATAAGCTTTTTAAAAACCTCAAAGAGTGAATATGTTGTATTTTCCTGACTTTAAAGCTGTCTTGTTTCACCAGGACAGCTTTTTGATTTCTTACCAAGTATAAATCTCCAAGGTTTACAAATACTAACAACGTACCTTAAAAACAAAGGAGATTTTGTATATATATGAAAGCAACCGGAATTGTTCGTCGCATTGACGATCTTGGACGTGTGGTTATTCCCAAGGAAATTCGCCGCACTATGCGAATCAAAGAGGGTGATCCACTCGAAATCTACACCGACCGCGAGGGCGAGGTTATTTTTAAAAAATATTCCCCTATCGGCGAGATGCAGACCTTCGCAAACGATTATGCAGAAACCTTGCAGAAAACTTCTTCGTCGCCTATATTCATTTGCGACAGAGATGCCGTAATTGCTGTATCAGGTGCGTCAAAAAGAGATTATCTAGAGCGCAAAATTTCTCGTGGTCTCGAAGAAATCGTGGAATCTCGCTCGCTCTACGTTCGTGGTGCAGGCAAAGAACCTATATCTATCATTAACGACGGCGGATCTCACTATGTAAACTGTGCAATGCCCATTCTCAGCGAAGGCGATATCGTCGGCTGCGTTGTGTCCGCGTGGCAATACGACGTGTCAACCTCGGGCAAGATCTCGGACGAGATAGAGTCAAAGCTCGTTCAAACCGCGGGAATGTTTTTAGGAAGACAAATGGAAAGCTAATAAATTAAAAAGTCTGTTTCAGCGTTAATTTGCCAAGACAGACTTTTTTAATTTATTTATTCCAGATAAAGTCGGATTCCTGCTTAATAAATTCAGCAGATGTTCCTATTTTTTGAATAGCACTTTGGAAGTTTCGATATGCCTTCTGATCTCTCATATGAACATCGCTTCCGAGAGCAACAACAAGGTTTCTGTCAATCCAGGAGTATACATCCTTACGCTTAAAAATGCCGAGAAGCGAGGGGGCGTTAAGCTGAATTTTTGCTCCTGCATCTATCATCTTCTCAACGCTGTCCCTTGAATATCGGTCTGCGTGCGCCATAATGACTTCTATTCCATCTTTACGAAGTGCTCTAACCGTGTCGCAAAAGTACTCATGAAACTCGGTAAAAGGCAGCTCCAAAAGCAATGTTCTCGTTCCTTCAATAAAGAGATTTTCAATTCCGGGCAAATTTTCGAAATTAGGGCAAATAAATGCCTCCGCACCGAGCTTTACTTCCATACCGGCAGGAATATGCTCCTTGAGAGTCATATATGCATTATGTCGCCTTTCGAGAAAGGTTTCCATAGTATGTCTGTGAGGATAGAAATGCGGCGTTGCAATAATTCGAGAAACACCAAAGTTCTGCGCAGACTGAAGCTGCCACAAACTTGTTTCAAGAGAATCGGAGCCGTGGTCTGCACAAGGTAGAATATGTGCATGGAAATCTATAATATCCATATTTTTATGCATTGTTATTACTATATCTTGAGTAGCTGGAATATCTGGAGCTATCCTTCTTCATACGGAAGTCAGACATTACTATACCGAAGATTTCGGCACCAACCTGGTCAAGGCTGGCGATACATTCGGAAAGTCGATTGATATTACTGTACTCGGATCTGGTAGAGATAATGTATCCATTTACAATGGAGTTGAAAAGAACAGCATCTGTTACAACGGTAACGGGAGGTGTGTCAATAATGATATAATCGAATTCCTCCTCGCAAGCCTGAAGAAGCATACGCATTCTCTCCGAGCCGATAAGCTTGGTGGGGTTAACGTTGGAACCACCCGAAGGAAGAACCATAAGACGATGATCGCCAACGTATTCAAAATGAGGGTCTTCATCAATTCCCGCAAGATATTCGCTAAGGCCATGGGCTTTTCTATCTATACCAAGTCTTCTTGCAACTCTGGGACGACGCATATCGGCGTCGATAAGCAACACTCTCTTACCCTCAAGGTTCTGTGCCAATGTGAGAGCGAGGTTCAAAGACAGGGTTGTTTTACCTTCACCGGCAACAGCGCTGGTAACAACGATCTTCTTGCACTTGTCCTCAATATTAAGATAACGAACATTTGTATAGAGCGCTCTATACGCCTCACGAATAGCGAAAGGAGTTTTTTCATCAACAAGATGAGTTTCATCGGTTGAAAGAGCTCTTTTTGCCTTGTTGAAGCTGAAATTCTTCTTACTAAACAAATTCTTTTTCATCATTCTTCTCCTCTCACATTACTTGATTTCATCCTCAAAACGAGGAATCATACCGATAATAGGAATATCAAAGCTCTCTTCAATTTTTTCCTTGGAACGAATTACGACGTCGAGCTTTGAAACAACAAATACAACCAGCATGGTAAGAACCAAGCCGCAAAGACCGCCAATGACTGCATTCTTAAGCACACCCTTGCTATCAGCGGAAGTAGGCTTTGCAGGGGTATCAATAACCTTAATAACTATAGAATACGAGCTGAAGGTATCTCTGATAACGTCTGGGAATGTGTGATAAACTATATCAAGAATATCATAGGAAAATTGCGGATCCTCGGTTACGGCAGATAAATCAAAGACCGTCGCATCACCGTCGATTTTAATTGAAAGTATATCTCTAAGCTCCGAGAGTGTTACGCTCTGGTATTTTTCGTCTTTAGCAATAAGCTCATCACGCACGGTTGTAAGATAGTCCTTGGTCTCCATAACCTGCTCGGACATTCCAATAACCTCCTGCATAGCTTCTATATCCGCTGCGCTAAATGAGGTGGTAATTGTTGTATTCTGTGATGAGCTCTGGTTGGGTGTTTTTGACATAATGAATTTTGCACTAGAGGTATATGTATCTTCCTTGATAAACATAGCATAGCCGCCAAGCAATGCTGCGCAAACTACGGTAACCAAGGCAATGATCCATATGTTCGGAACAAAGATGTTAATTAGGTCTTTAATTGTAATTTCTTCACGTTGTTTTTTCATTTCACTCTCTTCTTTCATATATGAAATTTGTAGATTTTAAAACATATTTCCGGGCAGAATATCATTTCCGCCTAACAAACAATTAGTTGGAAAGGTAATCCTTAAGGGTTTTAGATCTGGAGGGGTGGCGGAGCTTACGAAGCGCCTTAGCCTCAATCTGTCTGATTCTCTCTCGAGTAATCTCAAACTTTTTACCAACTTCCTCAAGGGTTCTGGGTCTGCCGTCCTCAAGTCCGAAGCGGAGCTTAATTACCTGCTCCTCCCTAGGAGTGAGGGTATGAAGAATATTGCAAAGCTGCTCTCGGAGAAGCGAGTAGGATGCGCTGTCAGATGGTGCGGGAGAGTCGTTATCTTCAACAAAATCACCAAGATGGCTATCCTCTTCCTCGCCGATAGGAGTTTCGAGCGATACGGGGTCTTGAGCTATCTTCATGATCTCGCGTACCTTTTCTGCAGTCATGCCGAGTGCCTCTGCTACTTCATCGGTAGTAGGCTCGCGTCCAAGCTCCTGAAGGAGCTGACGAGTTGTTCTCGAAACCTTATGAATAGTCTCGACCATATGAACAGGGATACGAATTGTTCTGGCCTGATCAGCAATTGCTCTTGTGATAGCCTGGCGAATCCACCAAGTCGCGTAGGTAGAGAACTTATAACCCTTGCTGTGGTCGAACTTTTCAACCGCCTTGATAAGACCGAGGTTACCCTCCTGAATAAGATCAAGGAAGTACATGCCTTTGCCAACGTGACGCTTTGCGATACTTACAACAAGACGGAGATTTGCTTCAATAAGCTCGTCCTTTGCCTGCTTATCGCCAAGAGAAATTCGCTCTGCGAGTTCGCTCTCGCGCTCGGGGGTAAGAAGTGGAATTTTTCCTATCTCCTTAAGATACATACGAACAGGATCATCGATAGCAAGTCCCTCCTGGGAGAAGTATCTGTCCATGTTCTCTGTGGAGTCAAAGTTTCTGGCATCCTGCTCTATCTCCTTGAGCTCATCGTTTTCAAGCTCGTCGGGAGAAGCCGAATCAATATCGCTCTGCGAAATATCGTAATCGATATCCTCAAGAGCCTTCATAATATCGGAGTTGCCTATGCCACCGTCTCCTTTAGAATCAATGTATTCGTTTACGTCAATTTTATCTCTGCTCATTATTATTCCTCTTTTCTAATCATTCAAGCTTAAGATATTATTTGTTGGTATTCGTAAGACTTTTCAGCCTTTCGTATGAAATTTCACTCTCCGCCTTCTTCTTGGCAACCGCCTTTAATAAGCTGTCTATACTCTCAAGAAGAACAGCATCACCGTTATCGCTAAGGCCTAAACGAGCGTTTTTCATTCTCGTCATTCTGCCTCTCTCCTCGGGGGTGAACCTTTCATCAATATTATAGTGTGAATCCTCCTGGTTAAAGTAGGCTTCCATAAGATACTCAAAAATCCGTCTGTTAAGCGAGGTGAAGAAGTCTTTCTCGCTGATAAGTTGCTCGGTGAAAACCTTCTTCCTGTGCTCAGGATATAAAAGAAGCAAACCGAGAAGATTTTCTTCCTTCTTAGCAAGGGCGGGTGCCTTGATAAAATCGGGATTGACTCTATCAGAGTATCCGACGGCATCTTGTTTAATCTTTATTGACTCCTCCTTGCGCTTGGCTGTCGCCTGCCTATGGATAAGTCTGTCTACGTCAAGCTTTATGCTCTTCGGTTCTATGCCAAAGATTTTTGATATGTTTTGAATGTATATATCACGTTCTGCCGATGAATAAGTTTCGGAAATCAATTTTTCGCTTTCGTGGAGCGCTTTGATCTTTTCCTGCGACAGATTTATATCGTACTTTTGTAGTATAAGTTCAAGGTTGTATTCAAACCTTGATTTAGATTGCGTCAGTAAATGACGGAACTTATCCGAGCCATACTTTTTGATATACTCATCAGGATCCTTTGCCCCTGGCAGTTTGAGAATGGTAACATCCACCTGAACTTCGCTAAACATTTTAACGGCTCGCATAGCAGCCTTCTGCCCTGCCTCGTCGGCGTCATATGAGATAATAACCTTCTTGGTATATCTGCTGATAAGTCTCGCCTGCTCACTTGTGATTGCAGTACCAAGTGTGGCAACAGCATTCTCGAATCCGGCAGCATGCAAAGCAATCACATCCATATATCCTTCACAGAGAATCAAGGTCTCCGCACAGTGATGTCTGGCAAAGTTAAGGGCAAAAAGATTTCTCGACTTTTTGAACACCGGCGTGTCAGAAGAGTTTTTATACTTCGGCTTTGAGTCGTCCATAACTCTGCCGCCAAAGGCTATAACGTTTCCCGAAACGTCAATAATCGGAAACATAATTCTGTTGCGGAATGCATCGTAGTATCTTCCTCGATCGCTCTTTCCGCAAAGGAATCCTGCTTCGAGCTCTGCAAATGTGTAGCCCTTCGCAAGCATATATTTTGAGAAACTATCAAAGCTGTTTGGCGCAAATCCAAGGCCAAAATGCTTTATCGTTGCTACCGAAAGCCCTCTGCCTTCTGTAAAATATGCAATCGCAGCCTTTGCATCGGGATTATCCGAAAACAGACATCTGTTGAAATATTTGGCAGCATCAACATTCATTTTGAACATTCTTGCTCGATCAAACTTTGGAGTCTGCTTAATACGATCGTTATCGTCTCTTATAATAGTAATTCCCGCCCTGTTCGCGAGAAATTCAACCGCATCAGGATAATCCAAATTTTCTCGCTTCCTAATAAAGGTAATCGCATCGCCGCCTGCTCCACAACCGAAACAGTAAAAGCTATTATCCGCGGGATATACTGTGAATGACGGGGTTTTCTCACTGTGGAAAGGACAAAGACCCTTTAGGTTGGAGCCTGCTCTTTTAAGTGAAATATAGCTACCGATCAGCGTTTCGATATCATTTCGCATCAAAACCTGTTCAATTGTTTCCTTGCTAATCAAAAGAGCACCTCCTTTTTTGTCAAATTCACTCTAATATACGCGCTAAAAACAAAAAACACTTTTATTATATAAAATTAATAACCGAATTCCTCGCCAATTATTTGAGTTTCGACTCTTCCTGCGGTTATTTCTACCAGAGTGGCAAGAAGCTCGTCAAGATTTGACTTGATTATTCTACCTTTAACCCTAACTCCGGTATCATAGAGGGTGTCCTCAATTATGAACCCTTTTTCTGAAAGAGGCGCTGTGATCCTGCCGTAATCTGAATAGCTTACCGAAATTTCGATGGTTGTATATATATCGTATCGGATCACTTCGGCCTCTTCAAGCGCGCCAATAGCCGCAGAGGTATATGCACGAACAAGTCCTCCTGTTCCGAGAAGCGTTCCTCCAAAATACCTCGTAACTACAATAACCACGTCTGTGCATCCGTTCTTACGAATAACGTCAAGCACAGGCATGCCTGCGGTTCCCTGGGGCTCGTGATCGTCACTGAACCTCATTCCCGAGTTTTCACGAAGAACGTAGGCGTAGACGTGATGACGAGCATCGGGGTATCGCTTTTTAACCGATTCAATAAAAGCAATCGCATCACTCTCGGTAGAAACCGGCATGGCTTCACCGATAAAAACAGATTTTCTATCCTCGTACTCAAAGTGCGATGCTTTTTTTACTGTAGTGTAGCTTTGCATAACATATTAATCGGTAATAAATTTACCGTAAAGCCCCTTTCCGCGTTCATCAAGAATTACGTCAACCTTAATTCCCTCGTCAAGATAGTCTACCTCTCCAACGGTGTAATTATTGTACAAATTGCTGACAATTGACTGATTTGAGTACGGAATGAGGAGCGTATATTTCCTCTTGAATCTATGAATTTCGTCCTCAATCAAGGAGAGAAGTCTGTCAATCCCCTCGCCGGTAACACCCGAGAGAAGAACGGTGTTCCCAAGCTCTCCAAGCTCAAGAGGACTCTCCAGCATATCACATTTATTATAAACGTAAATAACAGGCTTATCTGATGCGCCAAGTTCTTCTATAACACTCTTAGTAACCTCTATATGCTCCGCAACCTCCGAATCAGTAACGTCCGAGACGATTAGGAGAATATCGGCATAAGAAACCTCATCAAGTGTGGACTTGAACGCCTTGACGAGATGATGCGGAAGCTTTCTTATAAATCCTACGGTGTCGGTTAGCAACACCGTTTCACCGCATGGAAGCTCAAATTTTCTAGTTGTAGGATCAAGCGTAGCGAATAGCTTGTCCTCAGAAAGAACGTTTGCGCCGGTGATGGCATTGAGAAGCGTCGACTTGCCCGCATTAGTATAACCGACAAGAGCCACCTTCGGCAGACCGCTTCTATCTCTCTGCGCGCGCATAACAGCTCTGTTATGCTCCATTTCAGCGAGTTTTTTCTCGAGAGCGACAACCTTTTCCTTCATATGACGTCTGTCACTCTCAAGCTTGGTTTCGCCAGGACCGCGAGTGCCTATACCACCGCCAAGACGCGAGAGCTCTGTTCCGCGCCCCATAAGTCGTGGTGCGCTGTATCGAAGCTGTGCGAGCTCAACCTGAAGCTTTCCTTCGCCACTTGTTGCGTGGAGAGCGAAAATATCGAGTATGAGCATACTTCTATCGATCACTCGAATGTCGTCGCCAATATCGTTTTCAAGATTTCGTATCTGCGCAGGTGTGAGCTCGAAGTCAAAGACCACCAGACTTACTGCATTATCCTTGCAGAGATCTGCAACCTCCCTAACCTTTCCACTACCGATACAGGTGCGAGGGTCAAAGGAGTCCTTTACCTGAATTACTCTCGCGAAAACCTCGCCGCCAGCCGTGTCCAAAAGTCGTTCAAGCTCATCGAGAGAACGCTCGCACTCGGGAAAGTCGCTGCCTCGCTCGGCAATGCCAACTATTATAGCTGCGCTTTTTACAATTTCAGAATTTTTCATTTCATATTTCCTTTAGAGAAACAAAAAGAGCGAGGGAAATATCCAACGCTCTTTTATGATACTAAGATTACTTGTTGTTCTGTGCAGCTGCAAGACGCTTCTTGAACTTATCAAGACGTCCGCCTGCGTCAACGAACTTCTGCTTACCTGTATAGAAAGGATGACACTTGGAGCAAATTTCCACGTTCATATCGCCCTTAACAGAGTGAGTCTGAACGGTTGCGCCGCATGCACACTTGATGGTAGCTTCTTTGTATTCGGGATGTAATCCTGCCTTCATTTTAACACCTCTTTTGCATTATAGTCATTTTAATACGACTTATTATATCACATGTTTTTCGGTTTTGCAATAGTTTTTTCAAAAAAATTATATCTTTTCTTCTATTTTTTTCCGTAATCTACTCATTATTTTTTTCTCAAGACGAGAAATGTAGCTCTGACTGATGCCCAGAGCATCGGCTACCTCCTTTTGTGTCAGTTCCTCGCCGCTTTTAAGTCCAAAACGCAACTCCACGATAATTCTCTCACGCTCATTTAGATCGGCAACGGCAGACCTGAGTATTCTTCTCTCTTCATCATCCTCCATATCCTTAGTGACAATGTCAGACTCGCTTCCAAGTACGTCCGAGAGCAAAAGCTCATTTCCGTCCCAATCCACGCTCAAAGGCTCGTCAATGGATATTTCCTTTTTATGCGTTGCGCTCTTCCTTATAAACATCAATATTTCATTTTCAATACATCTTGATGCGTAAGTCGCAAGCTTTATGTTTTTATCACTATTAAAAGTGGCAATTGCTTTCATGAGTCCGACGGTTCCTATAGAGATAAGCTCCTCGATATTGGCACCCGTGTTTTCAAATCTTTTAGCAATATACGCCACCAATCGAAGATTGTGCTCTATTAGCGCGTCGCGTGATTCTTCCCTGTTTATCTCGCGTATCATTCTCTCCTCATCCTCCGCGGAGAGTGGTGGCGGAAGCGTTTCACTACCATTTATATAATAAACATTATTCTTTCCAAAGAGTCTGCCAAAATATAGCGAAACTCGTAAAAATGCACACCTTATTTTACAAAAACGCATCATCCAATACGGCAGACGGCATCAACGCCTCAAATCCACCGAAGTTCCCTCCTTCCTTATCAATAGCCAAAGTTACACATATCTCCTCACTTAAATCCTTGTTTATTACTCTTACCAAATCTGCTTTAATACCCACTAGAACGTGAGTTGTGCCACCACGAGTAATAGGGACAAGACGAATTTTCTTTTTTACGTTATAATCGAGCGAATCAATATCACTTAAATCTAAAATATTTTCGGGTAAAAAGGATCTTGCGGCCTCTCTTTTTATAAGCATAATCGGACACATATCCATTGGATCAATAGCCAAATTACCACTATCAACTAACGCGGATAGAACCGTTGTATTTTGAAGAAAAGTAATCTCTACCTCTACACTTTTTTCGTTGTTATTACTTGAGAAAAAGGAAATAAGCATCTTAAATACTCCTATGGACAAAAGAACGATAAGTGATAGAACCAGCATTTTTCTGTTTACGGCACCCCCGACAGAGGACGCAAAAAAACTGGAAAGATGTCTGTCAAAAAAACTCCAGGCAAAAGATACTCCCGCGCCGACCAGAGCTTCAAATATCAGAAATGCAAATATGAATTTTGTCCTTCTGTTAATTTTCACGCGCCTTGGCGTTATGTAGCCGATTAACATTAACGATAAAGCCGCAAGAACGAGCTTTAAGACTGTTATTTCTGGCAATAGTACTATTCCCACTGCGCAGAGTCCACCGATTACCGAGGAAACAATTAACCTTTTTGTCGATGTCGGAACCTTTGATAGAAGCGCCGCGAAATATAACGATAGAATATCAATGGTAAAATTTATGAGAAAATACACATCAATATATAGAGTCTTCAATTTATCACCTCAAAATCAGTTTATTAAATTCTATCACAAAAAGCGCGAATAACTTGTCACATATTGTACAACGAAAAAATAAAATTTCCATAAAAAAATCACAGAAAAATGCATAAAACAAATTTCTGTGATTTTTTGTTTTTATATAAGTTTTTCTATATTGTCAGCGGCACGCTCCATATAGTCGCCTTCAAAAAGCTCGATTACTCCCTTGTCGCAAAGAGATGCGAGGCTGGGATCAATAGGAAGCTTTGCCAAAACCGATGTGTTGTATGTTTTTGCGAGCTCGTCTATGTGACTCTCGCCATAAGGTCTTATGACCTTTCCACAATCGGGACAAATAATGTAACTGTAGTTTTCCACAAGTCCGAGGAGCTTTATATCCATCATAGAAGCCATATTTACTGCCTTCTCAACTATCATGGAAACAAGTTCCTGTGGGCTAGTAACGATAATTATTCCGTCGAGAGGAAGGCTCTGGAAAACAGTAAGGGGAACGTCACCGGTACCAGGAGGCATATCTACAAACATAAAATCTACATCACCCCAAACGACCTCACTCCAAAATTGCTTAACAACTCCCGCGATAACGGGACCACGCCATACAACCGGCTTAGTCTCTTCGTCCATAAGGAGGTTTACGCTCATTATTTCTACTCCGGTCTTACTTCTTGGAGGAAACATACCAAGATCGCTTCCCTCAACACTACCGCACTTAAGTCCAAATGACTTAGGGATAGAGGGACCGGTAATATCTGCATCAAGAATTGCCGTCTTGTAGCCCCTTCTCTGCATTTCAACCGCCATCATCGAAGTAACGAGGGACTTACCAACGCCACCCTTACCACTAACGATACCGATAATCTTTTTTACTTTACTCGCCTTGTTCATCGGTGCAAGAAGAGATTCCTTCGAGCACTTTTCCGAACAGTTTGAACAATCGTGTGAACATCCTGCCACGTTTTATATCTCCTTTTTTACATAAATGCAACATTTATCTCGTCATTAGCAACGCTGAACGAAATACCCTTGAGTTGGGTGTGATAGTTATCAAGAATAACCTTTGCGAGCTTGTCTTCAACCTCGCGTTCAATAAATCTTCGCATATTCCTCGCACCGTATTTCTCGGAATAGGACTTTTTCGCTATGTGACGGAGAAGGTCCTCTCCATAGATGAACTTTATGTCCTTTTCAGCGAGATGATCACGAAGCTTTGCAAGCATAATATCTGCAATCTTAACAAAATCATCAAGATCAAGGTGCCTGAAGGTAATGATCTCATCTATACGATTTATGAATTCAGGGCGAAGGAAGGTCGAGAGAGCCTTCTCTGTCTTATCTTTAGCGACAAGCTCTCGCTTATCAGCAAAACCAGAGATTGAGGATGACTTATCGCTTCCCGCATTGGTCGTCATAATGATTACTGTATTTTCGAAATTAACCTGTCTACCCTGCGCATCGGTGAGCTTGCCGTCATCGAGCACCTGCAGAAGGATATTGAGAACATCGGGATGCGCCTTTTCTATCTCATCAAATAGAATAACCGAATAAGGACGCCTTCTGATTTTCTCGGTGAGCTGACCTGCTTCATCGTAACCAACGTATCCGGGAGGAGCTCCTACAATCCTAGACACCGAGTGCTTCTCCATGAACTCTGACATATCGAGTCTAATAAGCGACTCGGGCTGCTTAAAGAGATCCTGCGAGAGCACTTTCACAAGCTCGGTTTTACCGACACCGGTAGGCCCTGCGAATATCATAGAAACGGGGTTTTGTCTATACGAAACGCCCGCACGCTTACGCTTGATTGCTCTAACAACCGCAGTTACCGCCTCTTCCTGACCAATGATCTTCTTGGAAATTCGATCGTAAAGTCCTGAAAGCTCTCCAAGCTCTCCAACAGAAAGCTCCGCGGCGGGAATTCCCGTCCAAATCTCGATTACGCGAAGAAGATCATCAGGTGTCAATCTTAAATTATCAACAACGGGCATAATTTCTTCCTGGCGTGATTCAAGTCTGAGTTTTTCAGATTTAAGGTCGGCAATTTCCTTGTAATTGGACTCGTTCTGTCCCTCAGGATTGGCAACCTTTGTTTCAAGTTCTGCAGTTCTTGAATTTATCTCTGTAAGACGCTTTTCGTTTCTTCTCTTTTCGTTAAGCTCGGGACAAGAAAGCGCCGCCTTTGCTGCCGCTTCATCAATCAAGTCGATTGCCTTGTCGGGAAGAAAGCGATCTGTAATATACCTTTCAGAAAGAGATGCAGAAAGCCGAGCTACCTCGTCGGAAATATGCACGCCATGGAATCTCTCGTAATATTTCTTAATACCTTTAATAATTTCAACAGTTTCGTCAATAGAGGGCTCTTCTATCTTGATAGGCTGGAAACGACGCTCGAGAGCACTGTCCTTCTCGATACACTTCCTGTATTCCTTGAGCGTAGTTGCGCCGATAACTCTGATTTCACCACGCGAAAGCGCGGGCTTTAAAAGATTTGCGGCACTCATGCTACCATCAGAAGTTTCTCCGGCGCCTGCTATATTATGAACCTCGTCAATCATTAGAATTATATTGCCTGCAGCCTTGATTTCCTTAATAAGTCCAAGGATACGCGACTCGAACTGCCCTCTGAACTGCGTACCCGCCACAAGAGCTGTAAGATCAAGCTGCCATACCTCAAAGCTCGAAAGAGCCTCGGGTACCTTGCCCTCAACGATACGCAAAGCGAGAGCCTCAACAATAGCAGTTTTTCCAACGCCGGGCTCACCTATGAGACAGGGATTATTTTTCTGTCTTCTCGACAAGATCTGTATCATTCGGTCGATTTCTCTATCTCTACCTACTATTCTATCTATTTTGCCATCCGCAGCCTTCTCATTAAGGTTAGCGCAATAGGTAGAAAGCAGTTTTTTCGAAGGATCCTCCTTCTTTCCATCCGAACGCTTTTTTCCCTGATTCTTTTCGGGACTAGGCTTAACGGGCATACCGAATATCTCTCCGAGGTTAAGAGTGGGAACCTTTCCGGGATCGCTACCATCATCCGATTCGGTCATAGCAGTTTCCATTAGGCCGTTTATCTCATCTGACATACCCTGAATAGCATCCTCGTCAATGCCCATTTTCTTGAGCATATCAACTACAGGAGGTGGCTTTATTCCAAGCTCTGCGGCACACAGAAAGCACAAACCCTCATTTACCGAATTGCCGCCATCAAGGCGAGTTATGAAGACCGACGCCGGTCTTTTTTTGCATCTGGCACATACTTGTATTTTCATTTATTTTCCATTCCGTCGCAGTTGCGACATAATTAATTGCGTTTTTAGGAGTTTAAACGAAGAAAGAGCCTATATAAAAGTCCGCCCGAAAACCCCTCGGTTAATTCTGAATTTTGAAATTCTTCAAGGCTAAAAAGATACTGCGAACCAAGAGTAAAAAGGTGCGCTGTGGCAAGGGACACAACTCCTGCACACAGAAATCCCAATACTCGGTTTATCCTTCCCACAATACCGTAGGAAAAGACAGAGTTTGCTCCGTAAATCAGTAACGAAACAACCATCCGTGCTAGGATGAAGATAAGAGCAAAAGCAAAAATGGAAGAAACAATCTGCGCGACCCGAAGGCCTAGTGAGGTTGCATTGGTTACCAGAGCTTGCTCTATATCTGACATCACAGAAATATATTCCGAATTTCCAATTTTAATATCGCTTGTTTTATCAAAAATATAACTGCTTACCATTGGCATAAAAACAATTTTGCCAACAGTTTTGCAAAATACAAATGATAAACCTAAGCAGATTATTGTTTTACAAGGTTTAAGAGCGATTGCAAACAGACCTTTTTTATATCCAACATAGCTTCCACCGATAAGAATACCAAGAAGAATTACTTCAACAATAACGGTTAATAACATTCGCCAATCCTCCGTAAAAAATCAATATTTGGGATCAATCACGGAGGAGTCGGCTTATTTCAGTATAACATTTTCCCTGCCGAAGAGCGACTCAAGTCTTGTCATAACTCGCTCGTTAGGGGAAACAAATACGTCCTTCATGGCACTGTATTTATTTGTTGATTCGTCGTAAAGTATAACTTTAGCATTTCCTCTATTAAGGGATGCAATACGTTTGATATTGTTAATTTCAGGAAGATAGAGTGATGAAACCTTGATGAAAAGTCTTTGCTCATCGGTTGCTTTTGGTCTGTCCATGTATAAGGTGTCGGGAATAAGAGAATCCACCGACGAGAGAAGAACTCTGCAACTGTCACCATCCTCGACAGAAATGTTACCGGTTATGGTTACAGCAGATTCCTCCTCGAGAACCTTATGAAACTTTGAATAATTCTTCGCAAAGCAAATAACCTCTATTTCGGCATATCTGTCCTCAAGAGTCAAAAATGCCATAGCCTCACCACTTTTTGTAATCTTAGTACGCTTTGACGTGATTATTCCGGCAATAGTAACCTGTGATTTATCTTGATATTTATCATTAGCAGAATCCTCATCCGAAGCAGCTGATTCGATAATGTCAACAATACTGTCGGGAGAAAGAGCTGCCAGATGACGTGAAAATCCGTCAATGAGATGCCCCGAGAAGTACATTCCCGAGCTTTCCTTCTCAAATAGCAAGAGCTCTCGCAAAGGATATTCCGGAATATCAAGATACTCATACTTTACAGAAGAGGATATGTCAGAGGTTGCGCTTGAGAAGAGATCTATCTGCCCGGCAATATTGTTTCTCAATCTGTCATGCTCGGAATCAATAATTTGCTCGTAGCAATCCAGCAGAGTGCTTCTGGTCACACCGAAGCTGTCAAATGCGCCGCACTTAATCAAATATTCAACCGTTCTCTTGTTGAGATCCAAATCTATCATTCGTGAAATGAAGTCATCAAACGACAGATATTTTGAGGCAGAACGGTTTTTAAGCAATGCGGTAACAAAATTGCGTCCAACATTCTTCACAGCTAGAAGACCGTATCTGATATTACTTTTATCTGCGGTAAAGCTCTCACCACTCTCGTTAATATCAGGAGGAAGAACCTTGATTCCGAAGCGAGAGGCATCTATAATATACTCTCTAATCTTGGCTGCGTTATCAAGAACACTCGTTAGAAGGGCTGCAAAGTATTCCGCAGGATAATGCGCCTTAAGGTAAGCGGTACGGTAAGAAATGATCGCGTAAGCGGTAGCGTGGCTTTTGTTGAATGCATACTTTGCAAAGCCGAGCATCTCTTCAAATATCTCATCTGCATATTCCTTAGAAACGCCGTGATTCAAACATCCATTGATAAAATCCTCACGCTCTGCCTGCATTGCGGAGGTTTTCTTTTTCGACATCGCGCGTCTTACAATGTCCGCACGAGCATAGGAATAACCCGCAAGGCTTCTGCAAATCTGCATTACCTGCTCCTGATATACGATACATCCGTATGTTACATCAAGGATCTCGCGAAGCTCGGGAATCTTGTACTCAACCTTTTCTTCCCCGTGCTTTCTCGCAATAAAGCTCGCGATCGAGTCCATAGGACCAGGTCGGTAAAGAGCAACGCAAGCGATTATATCTTCAAGGCATGATGGCGCAAGTCTGCTTAATACTTGCTTCATACCGCCGGATTCAAGCTGGAAAACACCGTCAGTATTTGCGTCGCAAAGAAGATCAAATGTGGCCTTGTCATCGAAGGATATTTTGGTTATATCAAAGTCAGGCGTATGCCTGCGAATTTCGTTCACGGCATCCTGAATAACCGTAAGGTACCTCAGGCCAAGGAAATCGAACTTTACAAGACCGAGTTTTGCATCGGTATTCATATCAAACTGTGTAACCACACCGGTTCCGCTATATGAAAGAGGCACGTACTCATATGTCGGCTTCTCGGTGATTACAACACCCGCTGCGTGAGTAGAGGCATGTCGTGGCATACCTTCAAGCTTCATACTGAGCTCCAGAAGCTTTCTGATTTCTTCGTCAGAGGTATAGAGTGCCTTCAGCTCCGAAGTGCCTATTGCATCCTCTATAGTTGCCGCATCACGCGGAATCAGCTTCGCCACCGTGTCAACCTTGCCATAAGGCATACCGGTAGCTCGTCCAACATCGCGAACCGCAGCTCTCGGTGCAAGAGTACCGAAGGTAACGATTTGCGCTACTTTATCATCGCCATATTTAGACTTAACGTAATCTATAACCTCTTCACGTCTGTTATAACAGAAGTCTATATCAAAATCAGGCATCGAAACTCTCTCCGGGTTGAGGAATCGCTCGAATAGAAGATCGAAGGTAATAGGATCAACGTCGGTAATTCCAACTAGGAATGCCACAAGGCTTCCTGCGCCCGAGCCTCTACCCGGTCCAACGGGAATTCCGCGCTTCTTCGCGTACATGACGAAATCACTTACTATTAAGAAGTACGCGTTGAAGCCCATTTTATCAATAACCGAAAGCTCGTACTCAATTCTTGATTCGTATTCCTCGCGACTATGGGTAGTGAAGTCTATTCTTCCCTCTGTAATCTTTCTTTCAAAGCCTGCGATTGCATCCGCGCGAAGCTTTTCTCTATGGGTCATTCCACCCTCGGGACGGAAGTCAGGCAAATGAAGATTATCAAATTCAAAATCAAAGTTACACTTTTCGGCAACCTTAACGGTGTTTGCAACAGCATCCTTATACTGCGCAAAGAGAACCTTCATCTCTTCTGTACTCTTGAAATAAAACTCGTCGGTTTCAAATCCCAAAGGTCTACCATCGCTTACAAGCGTATTCATCTGAATACACATCAGAGTTGCCTGGGTTTCAGCATCACTTCTCTCAAGATAGTGCACGTCATTCGTAGCGACTAGAGGAATATTATGCTTCTCGCTGATAAGCTTCAAGCCATAATTCGCCTTTCTCTCATCGTCCAGGCCGTGGTTTTGAATTTCGAGATAGAAATCATCGCTAAAAATGTCATATAATTCAAGGGCGGCATTTTCCGCCTCTGCCATATTTCCTGCTAAAATGAATTGAGGTATCCTTCCCGCAATACATGCCGAAAGGCAAACGAGACCCTCGCTGTGAGCACGAATAAGGTCCATATCAACCCTCGGTCTGGAGTAGAAACCGTCAATAAAGCTCTGGGATACCATATAGGAAAGATTTTTGTATCCCACTTTGTCCTTACAAAGAAGAATAAGGTGATGTCCCGAAGAATCCTGCTTACCTTCCTTGTCGTGTCTTGTACGAGGCGCAACGTAAACCTCGCATCCAATAATTGGCTTAACCCCCTTCTCTTTCAGGCTTGTGTAAAATTCAACAGCACCGTACATAACACCATGATCGGTGATTGCAACTGCATCCTGTCCAAGAGAGAGAGCCTTGTCCGCTATGGAAGAAATTCTCGTAGCGCCGTCAAGAAGGCTATATTCTGTATGGAGATGTAAATGTACGAACTCTCCCATAACACTTTCCTTTCTAAAGTTATTATTTGTCGGTCAGCTTAAGAAGTCTTGCGCCAACCTCTTCTATTTTTTTCAGTCTGTGTGAAAGACCGGATTTTGAAATCGCAGGTGTCATCTGCGCCGCAAGAGCCGATAGCGGTAAATCTGGATATCGAAGTTTCAACCGTGCGGTTTCCTCGAGCTCCTCGGGTAATGATGACAGGAGCTTATGCTCCTCAAGTTGTGAAATAATATTTATCTGTCTTTCCGAAACGGCGGTCATTCTATCGTAATTACTTGTAACGCAATTAAGATATCTCTGTGATTCTCTACGGGCCAGAGTTTTGATTTTCGTTTCAATTAGCTCGAAAACAACTCTGTTAAGTCCGGCATAACCGTAGAAGCTCTCGATTTCGTCACCCTTTCTAAAATAGACGATCGTGCCCGTCTTTTTTGCTGAAATGATGGGTGACATGGATAGGTCGGAGAGGATTTTGGCAAAGAGTGGCGATCTTTCTGCAAGTCCGAATTCGAGAGAAAACTGTTTAGCAGGATCGGAAAGTCTTCCCGCCGCGAGAAAGACACCGCGGAGGAAGGATGATAAACAAGATGAGCATCTTTGCGTTATCAAATCAAGTAGCGAAAAATTGCTCTCAATTGTATCGTTTTTTTCAAATTCGTTAATTTTTGATAGATATTTCGAGGCAGCAGGTGATTCAAATGACAACTTAATATTTCTTCCACCGCTACTTAAACGATAAATTTCAGGATCCTTACCATAAAATTCCTTGATCAGCTTTGCAGTGAATTCGGCATATTCTCGAGATTCAAGTGTTGCCGTAACAAGCTTTTCATTGGCCTCTCCTTTGGCGAAAAGGATGCCCGATAGAAGAGATCTGCGACAACAGGAGGATTTATATGTATATTCAATTATTTCTTTTTTCTGTTCGCTTGAAAAGGACATTTTTACCTCCTATAGTATTTCTATTTCTCTCTCCAGCCGGATACCAAATCTCTCGAAAACTCGTCTTTCGACATAATTCGTAAGCGCAAGATAATCCGCAGAGGTAGCACCCCCTACGTTCACTATAAAACCTGCATGTTTTGTAGATATTTGCGCTCCGCCGATTTGACAACCTCGCAGACCACATTCATCAATCATCTTTGCCGCGTAAAGCCCATTACCCGGTCTTTTGAAAACACTTCCGAGGGATGGTATGCCACAAGGCTGCTTATCTTTTCTGATTTTTCTATAATGTGCAAGCCTAGATTTAATTTTTTCGCTACTAGACTCTAATAATTTAAACCTAGCCGAGAGTAAAATTTGATCGGTATTCTTAAAAAGAGAATTCCTATATGAAAATTTCGCCTCTTGTCCACCGATAACTCCTATAGTATCTGTCTTGGGGTCGTAGAACTCAATCTCTGTTATTAGATCTGATATTTCCCTGCCAAAGGCTCCGGCGTTGCCAGCTATTGCGCCACCGATGCTACCAGGGATGCCCGAGAGCTCCTCCATACCGGAAAGCTTTAATTCTATCAATGCATTCGACAACACAGGTAAAGTCTCGCCAATATTAACCGACAGAAGATTACCGGTTTTAATAATCCCTCTAATAAGATCGGTTTTAATGACTACACTATGATAATCCTCATCCGGTGGAAGAACATTTGACATTCTGCCTAATATTTTATATCGTATTTTATTTTTTCCAAGAAAATGCGCCAAAGGAACAAGTTGACTTTTACTACTAGGGAAAGCAACCAGGTCACAATCTCCACCGATTTTAATGCTGCTATAGCGGCAAAGAGAAACATTTTCTACATACTTAACGTCATTCATTTTGAGAAAATCTATCACATCTCTCATGAATGCCTCGCTTTTAATTAATTATACTCTGCTCTCTCTTCAAGCATATCAATCGCAGCAGCGCGCTGTGAATCGGTGACATCAATACCACCGAGAATTCTCGAAAGCTCGGCGATTCTTCCTTCACGATCAAGAAGCTTAACACTTGTTTCGGTCTTTTCATTCACATCGCTCTTGCTGATAAGGAAGTGCTGATCTCCAAGAGAGGCAATCTGTGCGCTGTGCGTAACACAAAACAGCTGTGTATTTTTAGAAAGACTGAGCATTTTAATGCCAATTTTACGTGCAGTTTTTCCGGATACCCCTGCATCTATCTCATCGTAAATCACCGTTGGAATTCCGTCTCTGTCTGCAATTACGCTCTTCAGTGCAAGCATAATACGTGACATTTCACCACCTGATGCGATCTTTGACAAAGGTTGAGGCTCCGCGCCTCTGTTAGCACTTATATAGAACTCAACAATATCCGATCCATCAGAATTTAGCTGCTTTTCGCCTCCCTGGAAATTCTCCTTCAGAAGCGCAAAGAAAACAACCTTCGGCATATCGAGAAATTCAAGAGTTTCCTTTACCTTCTCTTCAAGGTCCTTTGCCGCGACTGTTCGTTTTTCGTGAAGCTTATCAGCAAGTTCAAGCGCGTTTGCGTAGAGCTCCCTCTCCTTCTTCGAGAGATTATTTATCAGCTCATCGGAATTCTCGAGAGACATATATTCGTTATACGCTCTCTCGCGGAATGCTAAAATCTCATCAACCGTAAAACCATACTTACGCTTCAACTTGGATATCTTATCAAGTCTTGACTCAATTTCGTTGAGAGTTGCGGTTGGATCATCGTCAATCTCGGATAACACACCGTAAACCTCCTCGGCAATATCGTCTACCTGATAAAGCATATCACGGAGCTTCTCGGAATATTCAGCATAAGCAGGAACAACGTCGGAAAGCTGCACAAGCGCAGTAATACTACGGTCGAGTAGATATGAAACGCTTCCTCTCTCGCTGCCTTTGAGCGCCTTAAATGCAAACTCGGAGTTCTTCGTAATCTTTTCGCTATTCTTTATTTTTATTTTTTTATCAACAAGCTCCTCCTCTTCACCACTGTGTAGAGCTGCAGAGTCAATATCTTTAATTTGATAATCAAGTATCTCCTTGATTCTCTCTCCCTCTCGGGATTTCTTAATAAGATCAGCCTTCTCGCGTCTTACAGCCTCGAGCTTTGAATACGACAGCTTATACTCGGCGAGCAACTCTGCGCAACCGGCATAGGTATCAATTAGCTCAAGGTGATTTTTTGCATTAAAAAGACTGGCGGTATCGCTCTGTCCGTGGATGCTGACAAGATAAGGCATCATACCTTTCAGGACAGTAAGTCCAACACTTCTGCCGTTTACGGTAATTTTATTTTTGCCGTCGATGCCGAGGGTACGCTGAACTAAAACCGTTCCGTCCTCACCAACACTTATACCGAGTTCGGAAAGCTTTTCCACAGTAAAATCAGAAAGATCACCGAACAATCCACTTACCATAGCGCAGCTTTCACCGTGTCTGATGAGTTCGCGATCCCCCTTGCCGCCAACAAGCAGATTTATACTGTCAATAACGATGGATTTACCCGCACCCGTTTCGCCCGTTAGAACCATAAATCCGGGTGTAAAGTCAAAATCCACCGACTTTATCACAGCTATATTTTCAATATGCAAAGAAAGTAGCATTATTTCTCTCCAAAAATTGCGTTACTTTTTCATAAACAGTTCTCGAAGCTCTCTTTCAAAGCTAATCGCGCCTTCGGGTGTCTTTACTACAACCAAAATTGTGTCATCGCCCGCAACATTACCCACAATGTCCTCTCTGTGAAGAGCATCAAAGCAGATAGCGATAGCATTAGCCATACCCGAAAATGTCTTGATTACAACGATATTTCCCGCCGCTTCAATCTTAACAACAGCATCAGTTATCGCAGAATTAAGAACAGGAACCTTGTTTTCCTTAACCATAACCGATCCGGGAGCTACGTATTTATAGGTTCCCTTGGCAGTGATGCCTTTTATAAGATTAAGCTGTCTTATATCTCTCGAAGCGGTTGTCTGTGTAACAATATATCCCGCCTCTGCGAGTCTTTTAATAAGGGTATCCTGGGTGTCGATATCGTATTTTTCAATCAACTCTAGAATTTTCTGCTGTCTTGCGTTTTTCATTTTAAAAGTCCTCTCTAGTATTCTATGCCACAAGGCTGAATTTTTGGATATGAAATTTTTACTTCTTGAAATGCGCCAGATATTCTATATTTCCATCTCCGCCTTTGATCGGAGATTCTATCACATCTATTAAGGCAAACCCTATATGCTTTGCAAAATCGATAACGTCCTGCACGGCAGCCTTTCGAATAGAATCATTCTTCACTATTCCGCCTTTACCAAGACCGCTTCTGCCAACCTCAAACTGTGGCTTGATAAGACATACAAAGCTTGCCTCGTCGGCTAACACGGTGTAAACCGACGGAATAATATGCTTTGCTGAAATGAATGAAACATCCATAACAGCAAGACTTGGAGTACAGTCAAAGTGCGACGGCTCCATATATCGCGCGTTATAGTTTTCTATGACAGTCACGCGCTTGTCAGATCTTAATGATTCCGCCATCTGACCCGAGCCCGAATCTACCGCAATTACTCTTGCTGCACCCTGCTGCAAAAGGCAGTCGGTAAATCCACCACTAGATGCGCCAACGTCAAGCGCCAAAGCTCCCGATACATCAATATTAAAAGCATTAAGCGCGCCTTCAAGCTTAAATCCACCTCGGCTGACGTATTTTTTGCTGCTTTTGTCAACAGCGATTTCCTCGTCGCCAACAATATCGTAGGCAGACTTTTTAATTACATTGCCGTTAACTGTAACTGCTCCCTCGGTAATAAACCTTTTTGCATCACTACGACTATCTACATAGCCTTTCTCGGCAAGAAACAAATCAAGCCTCATAATCGGTATCAAAAGGAACGTCGGTCACCTGTCCGTTCGCATCCTCGGTGAGAAGACGCACTCTTCTCTCTGCGTTCTCGAGCTTCTCGTTACAAATCTTAACCAACTCGACGGCATTCTCAAAGGCAGAAATAGACTCATCAAGAGACATATTGCCTCCTTCAAGCTTTTTTACCTCGCCCTCAAGCTTGATCATAGCTTCTTCAAAACTTATATTTTTCAAGGTTTATTCTCCCTTTTCTATTTTTGTTATGCTTCCGTGAGCTCTTCCGTCCGAAAAAATCATTGTAAGTTCATCTTCGACTTTAAGCTCCGATACACTTTTTACAGCTCTTCCATCTTTTTCTGCTATAGAATATCCCCTATAAAGCGTTGATAGTGGGCTTAATGCATGTGCCTTCGCTGCATTTTCGGCAAGTTTCTCTTTCGCCCTCGCGATAGAAGTGGATACTGCAAAACCATTTCTTTGAGAAAGGCCTTCAAGGCTATCTCTCCTGCTTTGAATCAATGATAAAATCGTGCGGCTATCTGCTCGCTTAGCGAGGCTATTAATTCGATCTCTGGCACGGCTAACTCTATTCTTGAGCGATGCGGAAAGCCTCTCGCTATAAGAGTCTATTCTCATCATAAGTTCCCTCAAGTCAGGAACAGCAATTTCGGCCGCCGCAGAAGGTGTCGGTGCGCGAAGATCCGAAACAAAATCGCAAATCGTGAAATCGGTTTCGTGTCCAACCGCCGATATTATCGGAACAGTCGCTTCATATATTCGCCTTGCGAGTTTCTCACCGTTGAATGCCCAAAGATCCTCTATAGATCCACCACCGCGACCGATAATTATAAGATCGCAAAGACCGGATCTATCAAAATAATCAACAGCTTTAATGAGGCTATCCTCAGCAAGGCTTCCCTGCACAAGCGCAGGGTAAACATAAATATCTGCGAGAGGAAATCTTCTTCCCGTAACGTTAATAATATCTCTCACTGCTGCACCCGTTGGTGAGGTGATAACACCTATTCTGCGAGGAATTTTGGGTATAGGCAACTTATGATCTTCATCGAAAAGCCCCTCGGCAGTAAGCTTTGCTTTAAGCTGCTCATATGCGAGGTAAAGAGCACCGATTCCATCAGGCTGCATCGAAGAAACATATATCTGATATGATCCATCACGCGGATATACCGTTACCGAGCCGTGTAAGATAACCTTCATTCCTGATTCGGGCATAAACTTTAGCGATGCTGCCTTCGATCTAAACATAACTGCCCTGATCTGCCCGTCCGCATCCTTTAGAGAAAAGTAAAGATGTCCGCTTCTATGATTTGTGAAATTCGAAATTTCGCCTCGCACGGTCACGGATGAAAGCGTGCGATTGTTCTCAAAAATATTCTTTATATATTCGTTGAGAGCGCTGACCGAGAATGGCTCGGCATTGTCACGTTCTCGCAATAAATTTATATCAAGCATCAGTTTTCTCCGATTTTAACATTCGAAGAGCCAACGCGGAAATTCCAACCGCGTTGTCCGAGGACATCTCGGGCTCTGCGAAGCACACATCATATTTTGCGCTAAGCATTTTCCTGATTAGGCCGTTGCACATTACACCGCCTGCACAAACAAAACGAGTTTTGCCATAAATCTCCTCGTAGGCATCTATGAGAGAGCAAATCGCCCTGCCTATATAGTCAAAAACAAATGCCGCAGTAAGAGAGGCATCCTTCGTCTCGGAATATAGATTGATCGCCATGTTTTCAAGGCCCGAGAGGTTGATTTCTAGGGCTTTTCGTGAAATTTTCTTCTTTGGAATTGCCTTCACATTCTGCTTTGCGAGAAGCTCAAGCTCGGGTCCACAAGGAAATTTCAGTCCCATGTAAACACCTATACGGTCAATAACCTGTCCAGCATTGAGATCGGCAGTTCCACCCAGTAATTCTGCATTAAATCCATCGCTCATAGGTGTCACACGAACAAGCTCTGTCGTGCCGCCCGAGATGTGGAATGCCGCAAAACTACCGTCAAGCAGATCATCATTTTTTGAAGAATAAACTGCCGCCATAACATGACCGCACTGATGCGAGAAATAATAAATCGGCGCATGAGTAGTAGCAGAAATGCTCTCTGCCGCAGCCACTCCGGACAGGAAACAAGGCATATATGAGCCTTCTTGATTTCTCGGCCTTTTGCTAACACCGATAGCGGCGATCTCGGAACCTCTAAGATACTCCTCCGCCTCTCGCATAATATCCGGAATATTCACGGTATGTGCAAACAATGCATCCGACTGTCTTAGTCCTCTCTCGCCTTCCTTTACAGGAAGCGGACGCTTGAGGTTCGCAATAAGCTCCCCCTCAAGACCCATCAGAGCCACAGACGTGGTGTAATTGCTCGTATCGATACCGATTACAAGACGTTTATTATTCATTTTCCGAAAACTCGTGCGCTACCGAATTAAGCACACCGTTAATAAATGCATACGACTTCTCGTCGTCAAACTTCTTCGACAGCTCGATTGCCTCGTTGATGCTAACGCGAGAAGGAATATCGGAAATAAACATTATCTCATAGCAAGCGAGTCGCAAAATAGCCATAGCCACGGGAGAAACTCTCTCCTTTTTCCAACCCTTGAGATGCTTTTCAAGGCTGGACTCGATTTTTTCAGCATTCTCATAAGCACCGAAGAAAACGGTCTTAACGTAATCGTCAACCTCTATGCTACGAAATTCAACTGCCTTAGCCAAAATCTCCTCTGCAGTTTCATCCTTTTTGCAGACGCTCTCGAAAATAAGGATGAACGCATTTTCTCTTGCCAACTTTCTGTTCATATCAATGTCCTCGCAAATAAAATAAATATCTAACTAATTTATTATACAATATTGCGCGCGAGTTGTCAACCAATTTATTCAAATTAATGCATCTTTATGCATTTTAGCCATTTTAAAGGATTTACGATGTTAAATTTTCAAATTCGACTTGAAAAAGCGACTGAAATATGTTATCATATTGTGAGGAAATGTTTAAAAGCGACATTTTGGGTATTCGCTAACTAAAAACGGCAAGACGAGGGAGAAGATGAACATTATCAAATTTTCCGTAGGTGACAGATTGGTTATG
The DNA here is from genome assembly GCA_045654725.1 of Eubacteriales bacterium. Lineage (GTDB taxonomy): Bacteria > Bacillota > Clostridia > Oscillospirales > CAG-272 > UBA1740. Next base: position 80,098 of record JAZONX010000032.1, on the reverse strand, counting down.
AAAAAAAATCACCCCTGCTCCTCCAATAACTTTGCGGTTATTCGCGTTGGAAGTGACGTGCGTGTAAAGTGTGATGGGTGCGGCAGAGATATTACTCTTCCCCGCGAATCTCTCGAAAAAATGATTAAACAGGTTATTCCCTCAACGGACAATAAAGGATAGGAACAAGATATGTTTTACTACTTAAAAGGCGAACTCGTATACAGAGATATGAACACTTGCGTCATCGACTGCGGTGGCGTTGGATATAAATTAACCGTGAGTATGCTTACCTCCGAGGCTTTGGTTACAAGGCTTGGCAAAGAGGCAAAACTCTTTACTCATCTCGCTGTCAGAGAGGACGGCGTTGAGCTCTTCGGCTTCGGCTCCTACGAGGAAAAGGAGTGCTTCAACAGACTAACCTCGGTAAGCGGTATCGGTCCAAAAGCGGCTATGAGTATTCTCTCTACTATGCCACCCGAAAAGATGGCGATTGCTATCTGCACAGACGATAAAAAAGCTATTGCAAAAGCCCCCGGTATCGGTGCAAAATCCGCTGCAAGAATTATCCTCGAACTTAAAGATAAAATGTCTAATGAGATATTCAGCGGATCAAGCGATACAGTAGCATCCGCTAATTCTGCCGCAAGTTTTATTGCGAATTCCGCGATTTCCGAAGCCGCAGAGGCACTGGGTGTTCTTGGTTACGACCGCAACACCGTGTTCTCTGTCCTTAGGGGAATCGACCCCGCCATCACCGATGTCGGTGAGATAATCAGACTTGCCCTCAAAAAGCTTGCAAGATAATTTTGAAAGGACTGTTTCATTATGATGGAAGAAATAAATGAATTTGATTTTGAAAATCGGATTCTTTCAAATGAATATGATTCCACCGAAGACGGAGAGGTAGAAAACTGTCTGCGCCCGAAAACACTTTCGGAATATATCGGCCAGGAAAAAGCAAAGTCAAATCTAAAGGTATACATCGACAGCGCACGAATCAGAGGCGAAGCTCTCGACCACGTTCTTCTCTACGGTCCTCCCGGTCTTGGTAAGACAACTCTTTCCGGAATCATCGCCAATGAGATGGGCGTAAACATCAGAACAACCTCAGGTCCAGCGATCGAAAAAGCCGGCGATCTTGCTGCTATTCTTACGAATCTCGCCCCCGGTGTTGTACTTTTCATCGACGAGTTACACCGTATTTCCCGAGTTGCGGGAGAAATTCTCTATCCTGCAATGGAGGATTATGCTATTGACATAATTATCGGTAAGGGTCCTAGCGCAAGAACAATTCACATGCCTATCCCAAAGTTTACGCTTATAGGCGCGACAACAAGGGCCGGTCAGCTTACCACTCCCCTTCGTGACAGATTCGGGGTCTTGTTAAAGCTTGAGCTTTATACACCCGAGGAGCTGGCAACAATCGTTAAGCGTTCAGCAAACATTCTCGAAATTGCTATTACCGAGGAAGGTGCGTACAATATCGCATCGCGCTCCAGAGGTACACCAAGAATTGCAAACAGACTTCTCAAGCGTGTTCGCGACTTTGCGCTTGTAAAGGGCGACGGAACAATTACATCCGATATTGCAAAATATGCTCTCGAAGCTCTCGAAATAGATGAACTTGGTCTAGATAATATTGACCGCAGACTTCTTGAGGCAATCATAAAGTATTATGCCGGCGGACCTGTTGGACTTGACACACTCGCAGCAACAATCGGCGAGGAAACAATCACAATCGAAGATGTTTATGAGCCTTATCTTATGCAGATTGGCTTCCTTGCAAGAACTCCGCGCGGACGATGTGTAACTAAACTTGCATACGATCATCTCGGAATTCCCTTTGTGTCCGGAACCTCTTCTCAGGTCAGCGGACAGCGTGTAATTGATCTCGATAATTGAATATAAATTTAAGAGGCTGATGCATCCACATCAGCCTCTTTTGTCGACAAAAACAGCCGTTTTTGTACGCTTTTATTTGCATTTTGTTTGTTTTGGCAATTGTTTTACTTGCAAAGTTCGGCAAGCTTGTCCACAATGTCGCACTCTTCCCACTTAACGCCAAGGTCTTCTCTGCCCATGTGTCCGTATGCAGCAAGCTGCTTGTAAATGGGGCGACGAAGCTCGAACTTTTTGATAATAGCAGCAGGACGAAGGTCTACAAGCTGATTAACAGCAGCAACAATCTTTTCCTCCTCAACAGTGGCGGTACCGAAGGTATCAATCATAACAGAAACCGGCTTTGCGATACCGATCGCGTAAGCGATCTGTACTTCACACTTCTTCGCGAGCCCTGCCTTTACAATATTCTTTGCAACGTATCTTGCAGCGTAGGATGCGCTACGGTCAACCTTCGTGGGGTCTTTTCCTGAGAAAGCACCACCACCGTGACGAGAGTAACCACCGTAGGTATCAACGATAATCTTTCTTCCTGTGAGACCGGTGTCGCCCTGGGGTCCGCCGATAACAAATCTACCTGTAGGGTTAACATAAATATTAACCTTTCCATCAAGAAGCTCCTTGGGAATAACAGGAAGAATAACCTTATCAATAATGTCCTTGCGAATTGTCGCAGAATCAATCTCTGCAGAATGTTGAGAGGAAACGACGATAGTATCAATTCTTGTAGGAACGCCGTCGATATACTCGATTGTAACCTGTGTTTTTCCGTCGGGACGGAGATAAGAGAGAGTTCCGTTCTTTCTAACCTCGGTAAGACGTTTTGCAAGCTTATGTGCCAAAGAAATGGGAAGAGGCATAAGCTCAGGAGTTTCATCGCAAGCATAACCGAACATAAGTCCCTGGTCACCTGCACCGGTGTCAAGCTCGTCAGCAAGCTGACCTTCCTTAGCCTCAAGGCACTTATCAACACCAAGTGCGATGTCCGCGCTCTGTTCATGTATCGAACTCAAAACTGCGCACGTACCTGCGTCAAAGCCGTATTTTGCTCTGTCGTAACCGATCTCGGCAACGGTTTCACGCACAATCTTTTGAATATCCACCTTTGCGTTTGTAGTAATTTCACCCATAACGGTTATAATACCTGTTGTAGCAAAACTTTCACAAGCAACACGTGACATAGGGTCCTGTGCAAGCATCTCATCAAGAATCGCATCGGAAATCTTGTCGCATATTTTGTCGGGATGTCCTTCTGTAACCGACTCGGATGTAAAGAGAATTTTCTTCATTTTTCTGTCCTTTCAATATCAAAAGCTCGGAAGGCGACACACCTCCCGAGCTATAGAGCAAAACTCATCTATCGGGATTTAGCACCTTGAAAACACAGGTTGCCGGGTTTCACAGGGCCAGTCCCTCCACCACTCTTGATAAGCAATATTTAATTTTCGATAGCATTATAGCACAAAGAATTCGAAAAATCAACCCTTTTTTAAAATATTCGTCAAAAAAGTAAAAAGACTTGAAATGTTAACATTTTCTTGTTAAAATATAGGTAGAAAACAACGTAACGAAAGCGAGGATTTAATATGAGAGGACCCGGAGGCGGAGGTCGAGGCGGCGGATTTGGAAGAAGCGGCGGAGGCGGAAGTCGAGGCGGTGGTTTCGGTCGTGGCCCATCAGGCGGGGGCTTTGGAGGACATCGTCCACCTCACCATCATCACCACCATCACCATCATATGCCATTTTTCTTTGGTTTTCGCAGACCATATTACGGTTACGGATACGGAGGAGGATGCTTTAGCGGACTCCTTGGTTTGATGGTTCTTCCCGTTATATTGATTGTTGTTGCCGTATCTCTTGTTGCCAATCTTATAGGTTCGGTTGGAACTTCTTTCGGCAACATTCGCAACGGTGGAAGCATTGTCGTTGATTATGACGTTATGGAAGATTACGCTCTCGCGCAATACGATGACGAGTTCGCCGATGCACCCAGCCAGGCGGACAATATTCTTCTTCTCTTCCTTGTAGATGAGAACTGCGAGGATTTCCAGACAATTGCTATTGTTGGCTCAAACGTTCGTTCGGAAATCGATAGAATGTTTGGTAACGAAACGACAGCTTACGGAACCGAAATAATGGACAACATAAATCCTAACTACGAGAATTCCTTGAGCAAAAATCTTGCGGCAGTTGTAGACCGAATGAATTTGCGAATTTCATCGCTCGGACTATCCGATTCCTTTATTGAAAGCACCGACTCCCCTGCTGATTATCAGTCACACCTTGTCAATAGATCGAATCTGCAAATCACAGACCATACGGTAAACCGTGCCCTGCTCGACTTTACAGAGTCTACCAATATTCCAATCACAATAGTTGTTGATGATTACGATGATGTTTTCGAGAGAAGATTTAGTGTAACGGATATCTTCACGATAATTCTTGCAATAGGTCTTGCTGGAGTTGCAGTTTATTTCTTCGTTAAGGCCTTCAAAAGCAAGAAGGAAAGCGACGATAATTATGAATCTGGAGGACGTCCGAATTTTGAGGGAACGAACTCCCCCTAACAAAAAGTGTTTTTATGAACGAAGGCTTTATGTAAAGCCTTCGTTTTTTTATTATTTCGGACAAAATGTGACAAATTTGATACAAAAATAGATACTTTTCTTCAATTTATGAAAAATTATTAAATAAGCTTAATAATTATTTACATTTTTAATCTTCTATGTTACAATAAAACAGTAAAATGACTACCTGGGGTAGTTATGCCCTTCGGGAAGATTTTTTTAGAAATATTATTTGATAAAAACCATCTTATTGTTGGAGGATAATAAATTGTCACTCATCTATTACGGCTCCGCCGTCTTATCATGTGCTGCGGTGTTTGCCTTCCTTTATTTCCTTAAAGGAAAGGATTTGCTAGCAGGACGTTTTACCAACAAACAGCTTGTAGCTATGCTATACGGAGTTCTTTTCTTTGTTAGACTCTTTGGCGGAGAGCCCCTGATTCAAAAAACGATAGGTTTGAATATCTACTCCCCATTCGGTCCTCAGGGCTCGGCGCAAACACTTTTTGCGGCAATTATGCTTTGGCTCATCTTTGCTGTACAGCTTGCAAACGTTAGTTTTACCTTCTTCGAGAAACACCTTCCTGTGGTTTCTCCCATAATTCGATTTGCAACACCCGTGGTTTATGCAACCGCATTGGTTGGTATTCCCACACTCAACATAGCTCTCGACGGTGATCTTGCAAAGGGCGTTCATTACCGCCTCATCGTATTTGCAGCAGAAATCGGTGTAGGCCTTGCTCTCTCGCTCTTCCAGCTGATAGATCTAAAGGCAATTAAGCTCGGCCGTGCTCAGTATCTAAAAAGCGCCATGGCCTTCATTGGTATGCTTTTAATTGCTATGCCCGCTTGGATTCCCCAGGCAATCCACGGATACGGCAAGGATCACATCGTTCTTGAGGATCTTACTTTGTACCACAGAATGTTCCTCTACGGACTTATCGTTTTTGCTCTCGCGGTTCACTTCCTCTTTACAAAATGTGAGTATGAGCAGAGAAGATACGCGCTCATCTACATCAGTATGGCGACGATGATCACCTTCTGCTACCAGTATGATTTCTCAACATTCATTCATCCCTACTCATGGCCCTTGCACCTTTGTAACACGGCTATGTTTATTCTTCCTCTCGTTTTGATCTTCAAAATGGAGAGACTTTACTACTTCACAATCTTCATCAATGTACTCGGCGCATTCTTTGCAATGGCAATGCCTAACACCGATAAGCCCAACTGGTTGTCGTCATTCTCCATTCATTTCTGGAATAACCATTACATCGCAATGCTCCTTCCCTTGCTCATTATGAGCTTGAGAATATTCCCTAGGCCAAAGATGAAGCAGTTTGCCTACTCGCTGATAGCGTTCTTTGCTTACTATGTCTTTGTCCTGGTTGCAAACGCTGTATTCACCGGTATAGGACACGAAACGGACTTCTTCTTCATCAACTCCGACTTCATTGCTGAAAAACTTGGAACGTGGGCTGAAGATCTTCGTGACATTAAAACCGTTATTAACTACAAAGATTATCAGTTCGTTTTGTATCCCGTTTACCAGATACTCTACTTCACCGTATATATCGTGCTTTCATTTGCCATGTGGTTTATCTACGAGCAGGTATTTGAAGTCACTGACACATATGAAATTATTATGGAAAGGAACCGCAAGATAAAAGCCGACAGACTTGCTCTCGAAGTTCATCTTGCAGGTAGAAGCATGCAGGAACCTAAAAATCCTCAAAACGAAGGCAAGCTTATCCTTCGTAACTTCTCTAAAAAATATTCTACCAGCGACGTTTATGCTGTTTATAAAGCAAACCTTGAGATTGACGGCGGTCAGATCTTCGGCTTCCTCGGCCCTAACGGCGCAGGTAAATCCACAATTATTAAGTCTATTGTTGGTATTCAGACTATCACCTCCGGTGAAATAGAGGTTTCCGGCTTTGACGCTGAAACGCAGTCGGTTGAGGCAAAGATGGAGATCGGCTTCGTTCCCGACCATTACGCTCTTTACGAAAACCTCACAGGCAGAGAGTATATCAACTACATCGCCGACCTTTACAACGTATCCAAGGAGGATCGCGACCAGCGTATCAAGGAATACGTTGAGAGATTCCGTCTTGAAGCGGCAATCGATAATCCTATGAAGACCTACTCCCATGGTATGAAGCAGAAGATCACCATCATGTCTGCTCTCGTACACAATCCTAAAGTTTGGATTTTGGACGAGCCTCTTACCGGTCTTGATCCCGAGTCTATATTCCAGGTTAAGGAATGTATGAAGGAGCATGCTGCGAGAGGAAATATCGTATTCTTCTCCAGCCACATTATCGACGTTGTTGAAAACATTTGTGACAGGATCGCAATCATCCGTAAGGGTCAGATCCTCTGCACAAAAACCATTGCCGAAATCAAGGCAAGCGGTATTCCCCTTGAGCATTTCTACATGAATATGATCGACGGAAATACACAGGCTCCTGTTTCTGTTAAGGATGCAGAGAAAATGGAAAACGAGGCTGTAGGTGCAACAGTATGAATAATAGAATAAAAAACACAATGCATCGAAGCGACCAAGCAAGATTCAGTAAAAAAAGAAATCTTGCCGATCTGCTTGCTTGTGAACTATGCTCTATATTCGTTGTATTGATTTTAGATTGCTTGATTTTCTACAAGTATTTCAACAATCCGTCAACGGCTATCTCATTCATAGTTCTACTCTCGGTTCTTTTCGTTGCAACGTTAGTAATCAGATTTTTAGCTCTAAATGAATCCTTCAACGAAAAATTCAAAACCCTGTCTACTCTCGTTAAAATGCAGCTTAAAGAGAAAATGGACATGGGGTATCTCCGTTCCAAGAGGCAGCTGATCTTCAAGATAGTATGGCTTTTGATTGAGTTCGCAGCAATTACAGCGCTCATCTTTCTTGGCTTCTATTTCATCAAATTATTCGGTCTGTTCTCTCTCGTACACGATATTCCCGTTTCGGTTATCTCGATAATATTCTTCGTCCTGTTGCTTTTATCGCTTGTAACCGACACAATCGGTCTTATGAAGTCGCTGTATTTTTCAAAGGATAATACAGTTCTTCTTACATTCCCCGCAACTCCCTCCTTGGTGTTCTTATCGAAGCTTGTTGTTTATTACATCTACGAATTCCGTAAGAGCTTTATGTTCACCATTCCCATGTTCATCGCCTACGGTATTGCCAAGGGTTACAACGCAGTTTATTATCCCTGGCTTATCTTGATGTTCGTACTTATTTCTACTATTCCGGTTTTGATTGCAGCTCTGCTTTCAATTCCTTCTATGTTCATCTACGTATTCCTCAATCGAGTTAAGTTCCTCCAATATATTCTCTACACGGCTCTTGCCGGCGGAGCAATATTTATTGTTTGGAATCTTATCGGTCTTATTCCCGAGGACATCAACTTCATCGAATCCTGGGGTAACATTTACTACGACATTCAGCGTTTCCTCAACGATTTCACAAAAACGTTCTCACCGATTTATGCATTCACCGAACTGATCGTAGGAAAGACGGTTGGTCTTACAAACATCATCTTCCACAAGGCTACATTAAAGACACTTCTTGTTCTCTTCGGTCTTGACATTGCGCTTCTAGTTCTTTGCTTTGTTTGTTCCAAGCCTCTCTTCTGCCGTATGGCATCTACTCCCTTCGAGTTCAAGAAAAAGAACTCTATCAAAGAGAGAAAGAACGTTCAGCACAAGCCCTTTGCTTCCGCACTTCGCAAGGAGTTTACCATTGGTCTTAGATCAAACTCGTTTATCAAGCTCGGAGCTGTGCTTTGTGTAACGATGCCTATGGCGATTTACCTTCTTAACAAGCTTTACTCTGCGATGAATACACGTATGCTCGGCGTACAGATGACCATTTGCTTCAACGTTCTTATCATCATGCTCATTCTTTTGATGACAAACATCGATATCGCATCTGTTTACAGCCGTGATGGATCGAGTTCCTACCTCAACAAGGTGCAACCAGCACCCTACGCACTGCTCTTGTTCTCAAAGTTATTCTACAATATGATCATAGGACTTGTAGGAACTGTATTTACAGTATTTATTTTCTATGTCGAAGGTGGATTGAAGCCTCTTGATGCGGCAATGATAGGTGTTACCGTTTATGCGTTCTATATAGCACATATGTTCTCGAGCGCGGAGAAGGATATTATGAATCCTCAGTATGAAAGATACGCTACCTTCAACGATCAATCGAGCAACCCTAACGAAACAGGCGCGGGCATAATGGCTATTCTGATTTCCTTTGTTCTGTTTATCGTTGCGCTCTTCCTTTCCTCCCGTGCAGACAGTGGCACATGGACAAAGACAGCGATCTTCGGCTTGCTCTTCGCAGGCTTCAAGGTATTCACCTATATTTCAAAAATCAAAGCATTTTATAAGGAGAAGCAGTAATGAAAAAAGCAATAATTGTACTTATCCTTATAGTGTTTGTCGCATCAATCGTAGTCGTAAACTTCTTTGGTCTTGAGATCAAGCAATTCGACGGCGTAACATACGTTGATATGATTACCTGCGAAACAATTACCGTTCAGAATGAGGATCCTAAGGCGATTTATGCAACCACCACTCTTGGTAAAGATCCCCTATTTGTATTCGACTTTATTCCCGCCCCCGACGGAGCTCCTTATACAACCGATGATGAGAGTATATCAACGAACCCCAATGCAATCACTCTCGACTACGAGGTGTTCCCTCATCTCGCGGATGAAACCGGAGTAAAGTTTATATTCGACCAGGAAGCGATGGAAGGCAAGGTTGTATTCCATGAAACAAGTCGTACGTTCATCTTCCTTAGGCCGAACGAGATCTACACCATTACCATTCAGGCAATTGACGGTTCTAACACCAGTATGACCATTAAAGTAATGGCTCGATACCTCGCTTAATTTCGTATGTATTTCATTTTAATATAATATATCCAGGAGGACAAAAAAATGAAACAGATTCGCACATTTCACAAGATCATTGCTCTCGTGGCATTGATAACTATGGTGTTCTCTCTCGCTGCTTGTGGCAACAACAAAGGTTCGCTTAAGCTTGAGTCCTTCACCGTAGACCGCACATCCATCAAGACAAGCTATCTTGTTGGTGAAGAGATCGACTTCTCCGGCATCAGAGCTACCGTTAAGTATTCAGACGAATCTCTTAACAAGGTTTACACCTATTCCGAACTCACCATTTCCTATGCAGACGACATCACTGCAACCGTTGGTGAAAAGGATGTATTCGTATCCTTCCAGGACCCCAACCTCAACGTAAAGCAGGAAACCAAGGTAACAATTACTGTTAGCGAAGAGCTTGCTGCAGACGGTATTACATACCCTGCACTTGCAGTTCAGTTCGAAAGACCAGCAAACATCGTTAACTTCAATAGCAACAATACCTCCGCAGGCAAGACCGCTTATGGCGAAGCAGGCTTCGCAAGTGAGTTCTATGAAGGCGGTAAGACCTACGTTGTAGGTAACGAAAATGAATTCAAGTTCAATCCTCAGTTCTCTCTTATGCTCAACAGCGGCGAGATCAAGGAGCAGACATCCTTCTATACATCCGTAGAAGTTAGCATTTATGCTGACGGTGCATATTCTGCACTTACCGCTACAAAGGGCGAGGGCGACCTCGTTAGCTTCGGTGAATACCTCACCGTTGACACCTACAAGGGAACATATCAGTTCTCTGACAAGGCTGCAGGTAACACATTTAAGATCTCTGTAAATCCCAGCAAGGATTACTACATCTATGAAGATCTTAACACAATCACTCTCGAGGTTTACGTTGTTAAGGCTTACAACGTTTACGAGGCTTGGCAGCTTGCAGTTATCGACAACGACACAACCCGTGATGACTGGGACGAGATCAAGACCGCTAATGGTATCAAGGATCTCACAGTTTCCGGTGTTGTTCTTCACAACGACATTAAGATTACAGCAAATGATGTTCCTCAGAGCTTCCTTCTCACATCTACTAAAGACGTTGTTTACACAAGCAACGTAAACGATGAGATTAAGACCGTGACCGTTCCCGCAGGCACAAAGTTCCTCGAGGAATGGACTGAGGTTTATTTCCGCAAGGGTGCTGAAGACTTCATCTTCGAAGGCAACTTCTGTACTATCGACCTTTCCGGCTTCCCTCTCGTTCCTTCTGTTTCCGTATTCGGTGCAGAGGCTGACCTCGACTACGGATCCGACTTCTCCAACTCTACCCTCTTTAAGTTCGAAACTGTTGAAGACTACAATGCTGAAAAACCTGAAAAGGTTGCTCACGTTGCATTCAGCAACATCGCTTTCAAGGGTAACTCTCCCAGAGATAACTACGTTGACGCAGACGGCGAGCTTGCTTCCGCAGGTGGTCTTATCTTCGTTAAGGCTACTCATCATACCGAGATGACAGCTAATAACATTATCGGTAATGCATTCTTTATCGCGTACTTCCCCGAGAGCGGTTCTAGCCTTACAATGAGCAAGGTTAAGTGCTATGACTCCTATCAGAACGCTGCGATGGTTTGGGCTGATACGACCATGACAGTTAACGATTCCGTATTCGAAGGTTGCGGTGGTCCTGCAATTATCGCACAGAGCGTAACCGACGATGGAAGACACCCCAACACTATCATTAACAACTCTATCCTCTCCACATACCTCTCCGGCGAGGAGCTCTGGTTCTCTGCTGTTAACGCTACTACCATTGTTGGTGGTATCAAGGCTCTCGGCGCAGGTCTTGGACAGACAGGCTTCGGCAGCTTCGTTGATAAAAACAATATGTTGAATGTTCAGGCACTCCTTATGGCATCCAGTGATGATGCAGGCGCAGCAGTTGTTGACGTTACTGCACAGGGTCTTCTTATGGCTAACGGCAACGGCCTGAACAGATATCAGACCGATGCTCTCTGGCAGGCAATCCTTACTCATCCCGCCCTTGCTGCAGGCGCTCCCTTCCTTAGCGTAATCGGCGAAGACGGTAACCCCTACGTTCTATACTTCGATGGCACAACATTCTGTGACATCTACGGCAGAGCACTCGGTACTGATGCAAGCCATGCATACTACCAGGCAGCATTCGCAGCCTCTGATACAGTAGTGCTTACTCAGGGCGGTCTTTCCGTTATTTTGGAACTCTATCACGAGTAATACATCCACCGAGCAATCGGTAAAACAAAAAGGCAGAGAGTTTTCTCTGCCTTTTTTATATGTGTAGAATTATAAAATTAAATGCTTGGGAAGTCCGTTTTCATACTCGGGTGAAACCTCTCCGAGAATAAGCGGAGCAAGATAGTTTATGCACTCATCGGTAACACCATTGCCCTGTTCATTGATAAACTCCGTTGGAACACCTTTAACACCGTTTGCTATGCCGGAGATATCTGCCGAATCGAAATAAACCGAATATTTCTCGGAATCGGCGCGATTTATCGTCATCATAACAGCCGTCTTGCCATCTATTGCTGCTTTGACCGCAGCAGATCCAACACCAACCGACTCATCAATATCTGTTTTTGAAGCAAGATGAGAGGCGCAACGCTGCGGAAGGTTAAGCTCAATAGAACGAACTTTACATCCAAGTCGTTCCTTTACAAGCTGCTCAAGAACCTTTCCCGCACCCGAGAGTGCAACGTGACCAAAGGCATCAACCTTTCTGCCTCCTAGTCCTTCACCTACGTATCTTCCGTCAGAGAATTTTATTCCTTCGGAAATCGCCACAAGAACTGCGGGATGATCGCTCTGTGCTCTTTCGATAGATGCAATGAATTCCTCAGGATCAAAACTGCGCTCAGGAAGATAAATCAGATCGGGTCCCTTGCCGTCAGAACAACCACATAATGCTGCGGACGCGGTCAACCAGCCTGCATCTCGACCCATTATCTCAACAATTGTTACCGCTTTGGTAGTATAAACCGACACATCTCGAAGGATCTCTTTCATCGTAATGGCCACATATTTTGCGGCAGAACCAAATCCGGGAGTGTGATCGGTTACCATAAGGTCATTATCTATCGTCTTTGGAACGCCAATTACTCTCATATCATAATCATGCTCTGCAGCATATTTTGAGAGCTTCAACACGGTGTCCATTGAGTCATTTCCGCCAATGTAGAAAAAGTATCTTATATCATACTTTTTGAAGATTTCAAAAAGCTTTTTGTATGTTTCGCGATCATCTTCGGGAGATTTCATTTTCTTTCTACATGAGCCAAGGGCGGCCGAGGGCGTGAGCTTCAAGGTTTCGATTTTTCCCTCATCCTCAAATATTTCGGAAAGGTTGATTGTATTTTCCTGAAGTAATCCTTCGATTCCATTCTTCATACCGTAGAGGGTCTTAATAATCCCATCCTCGACCGCAAGCTTTGCTCCAAGAATAACTCCCGCTAGGGTTGCATTTATTGCCGCGGTGGGACCACCTGACTGTCCAACAATCGCATTTCCACGTAAAATACTCATATTTCAACCTCCTTACGTTACGCATATATTATAACTTTTTTATACGCCGTTGTCAAGTGAATAAAGCTTCGTCAGGTCAAAATAACCCAGCGCGGAGCGAAAATATTTATCTTTTTTGAAGCCGTAGTCCGAGAAATATGCGTGCTCACAAAGATCCAACGCCAAAATCGGCTGATATCTCACGAAGGCGCCGTCGTTTTTTTCTCCCAAAATTGCTCTTGGTCTTTGAAATTTATCTAAGTACACAAACAAAAAACCTCCTGTGGCATCCTTAATATTGGAGTATAGCTCATGGATAAAACTCTCCTGTGAAGAATAATATTTTTTGATTTGATCACACCTTTTCGATGGGGTTGCAAAGGAGTCAAAATAGCACTCGTGAGCCATAATTTCCCATAACAAGTCTGCCACCTCAGATACTTCGGATTTTTTTAAATTCAAAGACGAAATTTCTTTGGGCTTCTTCCCTGCGATAACAGGAAAGCTTTTCTCCAAAATTGAGTATTTCAGCTTGAGAGTTCGGTAATAGTCAAGATGCTTTGCAATATTCTCCTCCGACAAAAACATATTCATTGCTTTAATATTCATTTCTCACCTCAAAAATAAAAGATCCTCGGTTCATTATACGTTTCGAGGATCGATTATGCTATCATATAAGTTCTTTTTCGGTAAAGGTATACTCGCTGTTACAGAATCTGCAAACGGCAGTAAGCTCACGCGGCTTTCCTTCCGCAACCTGTTCGTCGAGCATTTTGAGTATTTCGCTCTTGCCGAGGCTCTTAATTTTCTCCTGCATACGCTTCGCGGAACAATCGCATTTGTACTCAACCTCAATAGTGTCGAAGATATCATAAGGAATATCGCGCATGGCAATATCCATAATTTGCTCATTAGTAAGACCTGCGTTAAAATGTCGAGATATATTTACAAGATCAGCTGCATTGCGCTCGATGAGATCGATAGTGTTCTCATCCGGAAAAGGCATAAGCTGAATGAGGACACCACCTGCAGCAAGGCAGGAATAATCGGTGTCAACAAGAACTCCAAGCGACAAAACGGTGGGAACCTGCTCACTCTTTGCGAAATACGTTGCGATATCCTCGGCAATTTCACCCGAAACAAGCTCAATGGTACCAATCTGAGGCTCGATAGCACCAACCGATTTAACGAAGGAAATTGTGCCGTTACCGATTGCTCCGCCAACGTCAAGCTTACCGTTAGACTTCTTGGGGGGATTCACAAGAGGATTTTCAATGTATCCCTTAACGTTTCCAAAGTAATCTCCAACGGAGATAAGTCTTCCTGCTTCGCCGTCACCCTGAATGCTGATTGTTACAGTATCACCGTTTTCAGGGAGCATTGTACCGATAACCGACGTCGCGGTTACAAGTCGTCCAAGAGCCGCAGAAGCAGTCGGGCTTGTCCTGTGGAAGGAAATCATATCGTTGACGATTTTCCTCGAATTGATAACTAAAACTCGGGCAGAACCATCTCTGGTCATCGCACGAAGTATTGTTGAATTTACAATATTCTTATTTTTCATATCTATCACTTTCTGCATTTTGCTACTATATATATTCTCTCATTTTCATCGCTTCCGGGAGTAAAATCAAGATCTCCGTAGGCAGATAAAAACTCTAAATTGCATTTATCAAGAGAGTTCTTTAGCTCATCAAGAGTGTACATTCTCTCGCTCTGCGATTCATCATATCTTTCATATCGACCGTCTTTACATTCTTTGAAGAGCGTGATGTAAAAATCACAAATTTTGCTTTGAGAGTCGTAATAATTCTCCCAAATACAAACTCCGCCTTCCTCCTCCATTGTATAGGTGTTATCGGCATATATATCTTCAAATTTGTGCTTTCCATTTATATCAAATATGAAAATTCCGTCGGGAATAAGATAATTATGCACCAATTTTAGACACTTTTCAAGGTCTTCCGTGCTCTCAAGGTGATTTATGCAATCAAGACAGCAAACGGCCGCATCAACTGTTCCGTAGAGCTCAAACTCACGCATATCCTGACATAACCAAAGCACGTCATGACCGCTATTTTCGGCACTCTCTCTAGCAATATCGAGCATTTCAGGAGAATAATCAATGCCCGTCATATCATAACCTCGACTCGCTAGCTCAAGAGTCATTTTTCCCGTACCACAACCAAGATCAAGCACCAGATCAGGTTTTGATTTACTCTCTTTATCTAGTATTTTCTCAATAAAATCCGCCCATTTTTTATAGTCTATTTCAGCGTTAATTGCATCATAGAACGGAGCCAAAAGATCATAGATCATATATCTCCCTCCAGGTAGACAGAATGACAAACAAAGGCGGAAAATCCATTGTTATGTAAATTTATGCAAGCATCATCAGCATCACAAACATTTTTGAATTCGCCAAACACAGAAGGACCGCTTCCGCTCATCAACGAGTATTCTGCCCCGTTTTTTATCATGGTTTCTTTGATTTTTGTTATCTCGCAGATATTCGTCACGCTCTCAAAGATGTTGTATGGTTTGTGAAGATCACCTCTAGGAGCATAGCTGTTAAACTTAAAATCATTGTATTTTTTATCAAGTTCCGCAAACGCCTTCGGTGTTGAGATTCTCTCTTCTCCTATAGCAACTACAAAAACTCGAGGCGTTGCATTTTCAGCCCTGCCGATCTTCTCTCCTCTTCCTCGGCAGACTGCTATGCCTCCAACAACACAAAACGGAACGTCGCTTCCAAGCTCGGACGCAAGTTCGATCAACTGCTCTGTATCCGCCTTGCGAAAAATTCTGTTCAATGCGCGAAGCGTCGCAGCAGCATCCGAAGATCCGCCGCCTAGTCCTGCGCCTATTGGAATATGCTTTTCCAGGTGAATACTGACATTTGCATTTATACCGAAATGTGTCAGGTACTTCTCGGCAGCTCTATAGACGAGATTATTTTTATCGGAGGGAAGCTCCGGAGAATCGCTGTTTAGGCTGATAGTAAGCTCATCCGAGTATTCTGCGTCTATACTAACTGTATCCGCAAGACTTACCGAATGCATAACACTCAAAATATCGTGAAAGCCGTCTTCCCTACGTCCTGTAACGTCAAGAAATAAATTAATCTTGGCATAAGCCTTCTCAAAAACAGTCATCATTTCTTCCTTTTCTGCGTATTCTACAATATTATACAATAAATTATATAAAAAATCAACATATATATAAAATTTTTTTAATAACTCTTGACAAACAAATTTGCTTGTGATATAATACTCAGGTAGTTTGGGCTAGTGTGCCCAACCCCTTGCTGTCGCAAGACGGCCAAAAGACCAAAAGGAGGTAAAAATCAGATGGAAAAGAAGATTTGTTCTTACGAGACTCTCTTTGCAGTAAACGGCAACCTTGTTGAAGAGGATGCAAAGGCTGTTATTGAGAAGTTCGTAACTCTCATTAACGAGAACGGTTCTGACGTTAACGTTAACGAGTGGGGCAAGCGCAGACTTGCGTATCCTATCAACTACATTACCGAAGGATACTACGTGCTTGTTTCCTATAAGAGCGAACCCAGCTTCCCTCTTGGGCTTGAGCGTGTGCTTGGCATCACCGAAGGTGTTCTTCGTTACATGACCACCACCAAGATCGAGAAGGCAGCTAAGCCCGAGGCAGTTGTTGAGACTACCGAGGTTCCCGCTGAGGTTGAAGAAGCAACCGAGGCTTAATTCTCGCATTATAGCAGTTTGACTGCATACTTTTATTGAAAGGATGGCATATAACTATGGCAGATTTGAACAAGGTCATTCTTATGGGCCACTTGACGGCTGATCCCGAGCTTAAGCAGACTACCAGCGGTATTTCCGTATGTAGCTTCTCTATCGGTGTTAATCGTCGTTACTCCAAGGCTGATCAGGGACAGAAGTCTGTAGATTTCATTAACATTGTTACATGGAGACAGCAGGCCGAGTTCGTTTCCCGCTACTTCAAGAAGGGTTCCAGCATTGTAATTTGCGGTAGCATTCAGACAAGAGATTGGACTGACAGCAACGGACAGAAGAGATACGCTACTGAGGTTGTGGCTGACGAAGTTAGCTTCGGTGCACCCGCAGCTCAGAACAACGGTGAGAGCAGACCCCAGGGTCAGAGCTATACTCCCGCCGCATACGGCGCTCCCTCTTTCAACAGCACAGGTAGTGCTGATTTTGAAGAAATTCCCGGCGACGAGAGCCTTCCCTTCTAATTGGGTAACTCGTCCTCCTGCCGCTAGGCTCACTGCGGTAGGTGCAATATAGAAATTGTGAGTCGGAAAGGTGATAAAACTCATGGAAAACAATCAGCGTCCTGCATACCGTCAGAACCACAGAAGAAAGAAGGTTTGCATTTTCTGCCAGGATAAGGTTACCGAGATCGATTACAAGGATATCGCTAAGCTTAGAAAGTTCACCTCTGAGAGAGCAAAGATTCTTCCCAGACGTGTATCCGGCAACTGCGCTCTCCACCAGAGACAGCTCACCGTAGCTATCAAGAGAGCTCGCCAGATGGCACTTCTTCCTTACATTTCCAACTAAAATTGATTTGTAATAAAAAATGCACTCCGATTGGAGTGCATTTTTGTTTTATTTGATAGGATCCAACTCCTCAAAGTATCCGTGATACTTAATGTCAACGTTACTGCTAGGGAAAAGGAACTTATAAAGTTCTGTGCAGTAGTCGTCGGTCATAGATGCGATGTAGTCGACAACGATCTGATTGGGCTCGGTTTCCATATAGGGTCTGCTATTTGCATAATGGTTAGCAAGAACGAAATCAACATGATGCTTATAAATCGGCGAGGATTTCTTCCCTGCCTTAAGATCTGCAAGGAGCTGATAGTACATCCTATGCATCATAGGTCTTACGGTTTCATCAAGCACCTTTGAAACGTGATCCTTCTTGTATATCTGCTCGTAGTTATCACGCTTTGCCTTGCTGAGACTCTGATAATGCTCTGCATCAAGCTTGATATAGGGCTTGCCGTAGCTGTTCTCGATGATATTAACCATAAGGTTGTTCATAATATCAGAGTTGATAGTACCGATTCCCGCATCACCGATGTCACGCGATGAGTCGATGAGGCCTGCTTTCTCTGCATCCTGACGATCTTTGCCAAGATATGCAATTATGTCCGATACTCGTACAACGCATCCCTCAAGGGTCGAAGGAATAATTCTAATGATATTCGATTCATCAACGTAGCAGCCTTCAACCATCTTATCGAACTCCGCAAAGCCCTCGAGTAGCGCGGGACGATATTCATCCATTTCAAACTCACCGTTATGACCAATGATGCCATCAAGTGTATCAAGAGTTATATTGTGATCAAAAATTCCGTCCAAAACTCTCACAGAGTGAACGTTGTGATTGAAATATCTACCTGTTTCGGCGCGATAAACCTCGCTTATATAACGCTCGCCAGCATGACCGAAGGGTGTGTGGCCGATGTCGTGACCAAGAGAGATCGCTTCAATAAGATCCGTGTTAAGACCAAGAACAGAACCAAGAGTGCGGGCAGTTCTTGAAACGAGCTGAACGTGAAGCGCACGTCTTGTAATGTCATCATTCTTATAAAATGAGAACACCTGTGTCTTATCAGTATATCTATTGTAATATGGACTGTGAAGTATCTTGTCCACGTCACGAAGGTAAGCAGGCCTCCAAGCGGATTCATTATCAGAGGACATATCACGTCTGATTGCCTTACTGCCGTCGGCAGCAAAATTGGGACCTGTACCATGTTCCCTGTCATATTTTATTTGCTCAGAGATCTCACGGCTCAAATGCTCGTAGTTACGGTTTTTGCTCATATTTTTCCTCCTTTCAGGAGATACTTTTATTTCTACCATTATTTTATCATAATAAAAACAATTAGTCAAGTACCTATTTAATCCCCGGTGACCAAGTCACATTCAAAAAAATAAAAGTCCGCTGGGTTAAGGCGGACTTTTAAAATATTACATATTGTTGAACTTCTTGGTGAACTGAGACTTCTTGTGAGCCGCGTTGTTCTTGTGAAGAATACCATGAGCAACTGCCTGGTCTACCTTCTTAACAGCAAGTCTGTAAAGCTCGGAAGCAGCGTTCTTATCACCTGCAGCAACTGCAGCATTGAACTTCTTGATAACAGTCTTGAGCTGGCTCTTTACCATCTGGTTCTGGAGTGCCTTATTGCGGTTAACAAGTATACGCTTCTTTGCGGACTTAATATTAGCCATTTTCATTCTCCTTTTAAATTTTACGCGATTTATGCTCTGCTAATTCCGAGGCTGAGAGGGTCCATCAGGGCTCACTTTACATACAATCACATTTTTCCTAAAGCATTATATCACACTATAATAAAAAAATCAAGAGGTTTTCGGAACTTTTTTAATTTTTTCTTTTTTTAATTTACCTATTGATTTTTTCTTTCAAATATGTTATACTCTATAAGCGTGAAAAAACAAACTTTCACAACTCAAAAATGTACGGTATGCATCAAGTAGAGGTATTTCACTTACGGTGAATGTATCCGCGCCCTGCTCCTGGCAAGCAAGCTTGTCGATCTTCGGGGAGGATATGCGAATCGGATTCAAGAGCTATGCTTTTAAGCCAATTCTCACAGGTCTCTGCACAAACATGATGCACGCTGCTGCATTATATTTATGCAGAGGTATCGAAGCGGTCATAACGGGGCTGACTCGAAATCAGTTTGTGGATAACACCACACGAGGGTTCGAATCCCTCCCTCTGCGCCAAATAAGGAACAGTAGATTGATACGGGTAGTATCGACCTACTGTTTTTTATCGTTAAACTACTGTTTTTGAATATATCCGCCTTCATAGAATATATCCATATAAAAATTGGAATTTGACTATCTTTTCTTATAAATCACGAGCTCGGGGTTCTCTCCGTTTTCCTCATATGAGCATACGAGAAGGAAATCCATGTTGGCGACAATTCCGTAGCATTTTGTTTCTCCCTCAAGCTGACTGCCAAGATAGGTCTGCTTATCGTCTAGGAATTTCACTTTTTCTCCGTTTGTGAGTGTGTATTCCATATTGACAAATTCACCGGACAGCACGTTTAAATTCTCTACCTTAGGCAATCCTTCGATGTGCAAAAGCGCATTGAATTCGTTTATCAGCTGCTCTTTGAATTCTTCGAGCTTTTCTTTTCCACCGATTTCAGCATATCGCTTCCAGATATCAAGCGTGTATTCACCGTCGGCATAGCACCATTTGCAGTATTCCTCGTTGAAATTGCCATCGGTCTCACGGCTCGTAGTACAGTCCTCAAGAGACATACCACAGCACCCACAAATAAGTTCTCTCGGAGAACCTAGAAGCGTGTTGATCGACACGTCAAACAATTTTGAAAGAAGCTTGAGCGTATCAATATTCGGTATCGTTTCGCCGGTTTCCCATCGGGAAACTGCCTGTCTTGTTACAAATATCTTTTCCGCAAGTTCTTCTTGCGAGAGTCCTTTTTTCGTTCTTAATTCGTAGATAATATCTTTCGTTTCCATAAAATCACCACCTTAGTTAGTTGTGATTATATTATACCACGAGCATTCAGCATTGACAAGCAACTCGCTGTTGCTATCTGCTCGACAAATTGGAATGTGTTTATTGTTCGCTTTTTGCTTTCTTAAAAAGCGGCTCATCAGAGGAACAAAGCCAAGCACCGATAACCATAATACCAAGTGCAATGAAATAGGTATACTCGGGCAATTCTCTGAATATGACAAGCGACAGAAGCGTACCGATAAAGGGTGCTATGGCATAATATGCACTCGTTCTTGCCGCACCGAGCAATCTTTGGGCGTATACGTAGAAAAAGATACTAAGTCCGTATGCAACGCAACCTACTGCCAACACCGCAAGTACGCTCCAAAGAGTCGCGATTCTTTCGCCAATACATAAACCTATGATAACAGAACCGAGTCCCGAAAATATGCCCTTAAGCAGCACGATTTCCAAAGGATCTTTTGCCGAGAGCTTTCTTGTGCAGTTATTCTCAATGCCCCAACAAACACACGCAAGAAGGATAAACAATGAACCGAAGGAAAATTTGAGACTAGATATATCCTCAATTGAGAGGAGCGCACAGGAAACTATAACGAACAGAATACCAAACCACAATCTTGGGCTTATTTTCTCCTTGAAAACAACCAATGCGATAAGTGCCGTCGCCACGATTTCAAAATTATTGAGAAGCGAGGCATTTGCTGCAGATGTATATGAAAGTCCAAGTAGCAAAAAGATCGGTGCCGCAATATCAAGCACAATCATAGCCACCGTGTATGGCAGGTCTGCTTTCGTTATTTTTTCTTCAGTTCGTTCTGCTTTTTTCAACCTTCGAAGCAGTGCGATCACGCCCATTCCAAGTCCCGCGCCAATATATAGAAAGCCTGCCATCAGCGTGGACGGCATATAATCGAGCAATAGCTTTGAAAAAGGAGAGTTAATGGCATAGAGTGCCGCCGCCAAAACAGCTAAAAATATTCCTGCACCTGTTGTCTTTTTCAAAAGGCGACCTCCCTTCAAATTCTAATTTTTCGATGAGATTATTATAGCATATTTTTATTGATTTTTCAATCGTTTACAAGCAAAAAGAGCCTGTCATCATAGCCGACTCTTCGTAAAAAGATATTCATTACATCATCACCGTCTATTCGCTGCCGTTGCAGAAGGTAAATACCAGCCGTCTGCATTGTGAACAATGATGAATTCAAGCAGTTCATTGTATCAACGAATGAGTTCATACACATAAAAAGACTCAGGATTTGATACAATTCTGAGTCTTTTCAGTTAAATTCGGCTGCCACGGAACAAATCCACATTTGTGAATTAAATCTCGCTAGCGTGGGTTTGTTAGAGGTAGATTAAATTTTATCCTGCAAAGCAGGATTTCATTTTTTCAGTCTAAATAGAAAGGACAGGATTTCTCCTGCCCTTTGTTGCTTATAAGAAGATCAAGAAAACAAGCAGTGACAAAAGAACGATTACATCACTTAGCTTATAGCGGAAACCACGACGGTAGATCGTATATCCAATCAAAGCGAGAATCTCAAAAATGACCCACGTAGGAAAACTTGGAAATGCAATCATACCTGTTACAGCAAAATATGGGATGAGCACGCGGTATCCAAAGAAGGAATCGGATATCTCCTCGGTCTTCTCCATTCTTCTTTTGCCAAAGGAAAAGAAGAATCCGACACTCGATGCGATTCCAATCAAGCTCCATGCGATAATCCAAAAGATGCAGTTCGGGGTTTGCAAAAAGTCCTCGGTGCCCGAATAGATCGGCACCGTAAGCTCTACTAGCCGTTTGTAGCTTGTTGTTAATTCAGATATTAGTCCCCAAGGCAACGGTTCAATAATAAAGTAACTCCATGCATCCATGATTCTATCTAACGCGGTGGTTGCGAAAAATGTAACGAAGGTCCACAGAAACATAAACCAAATTCCGTCCCCCGTAGTATTCGCTTCGTTAAAGGCAAACACCATCAAAGAATACATAGCCAGTCCAAGAAGGAGGCAAAGGAAATAATGGGCTATCATCGGAGCCAGATTATAGTTTTGAACGCCTCGTGTCAAGATCAGTATAAAATTAAGAAGATAAGACATCGTAAATGGGAGAAGAACGGTTATTGCACCTGTCAGGTAATGTACCAAGCCCAAGGCACGTCTTGAAATAGGCATTGCGTAGGCGCAGTTAAGATTTATTCGCTTTTTGAAGAAGGAAAACTCTAAAACCGGCGTTATGTACGCGAGAAGACACAGAAAAATAACAGGTACACCAATTGTGGAGTTGTAAGCCGTCACTACAAAGGCTTGCATCTTGGAATCCCACCTTTGCTCTGTCCCGGAATTTATTCCGATTACGAGCGTAAGCACCAGCGTGATCGCGATAAGATAAAGCAAGATTCTGCTGTTTGATTTCAGATGTGAACAAAAATATGATTTAAAGCCTGTCATATCAGCCCATCCTCCTTACGTCGTGAATAAATGTTTCCTCAAAGTCAAGCGGCATCTCGTCAATGACAGCGGGTGAAAGCTGTGCTAGTTTTTCCCTCATCTCGTTGCTCTCACCCTTGAGAACGATTTGAACGAATCTGTTCTTTATGGTAAGCGATACGATGGGAAGAGATGCAAAGATATCCTCGCCAACTGCCGTTGTGAAGGCAAGCTCGAATTTGCACATACAGCCAACGTGCTCGGCAATGTCTCCCTGGGTTTTGATCGTATTATCGTCGATCAGGATAAAGCGATCGCAGAAATCTTCAAGTTCGCGCAGAGAATGGCTCGCTATAAGTACAGTGGTGTGCCCCTCCTCTACGAGAGAGATTATAGCATCCTTGAAAACCTTTCTAGATAGAGGATCCAGTCCGTCGAATGCCTCATCAAGCAAAAGATATCTTGGCTTTATCGCAAGGGCAAGAGCGATAAATACCTGTCTTCTCATGCCCTTTGAGAAATTACGCATTTTGCTGTCTAATTTTACCTTATACGTAGTAAGAAGCTCGTCGTATAGGGCTCGGTCTGTATTTGGGTAAAAGGCCTTGTAGTATTCAAACAGGCTACTCGGTGTCATAAGGGTTGTGTAATAAGGATCATCGGGAAGGAAAAAAATGTCCTCTCTGGTTTCGGGTACGGATGGGTCCTTGCCGTCATAACGAATGTATCCCTCGTCAGGTAGATAAACTCCCGATAACAGGCGCAAAAGCGTGGATTTTCCCGCACCGTTTATTCCGACTATACCGAGTATGGTATTATCGGGTACGTCAAGATTTATTTCCTTCAGTATGATCTTGTCTCCCAGAGTGTGCGACATATTTCGTATTTCAATCATTTTGATACACCTCCTCTAATACCGATAAAATATCTTTTTGGGAAAAGCCATCGTCCTTTAGCTTCATCAAAGTTCGCGTCAACTCACCTCGAGTTTCGTCTATCTGAGTGTGACTGCTTTCATAGATCACGTATGCGCCTTTTTTGGGGATCGAACGAATAAATCCCTTCTCCTCAAGAAGAAAATAGGCGCGCTGCACCGTGTTGGGATTAACGCCTAGATCTCCTGCTGCTACTCGCACAGAGGGAAGCTTTTCTCCCGCTTTAATAACACCTAAAGTAATGTATTTTTCATATCGCGCCGCTATCTCAAGGTAAACGTCTCGCTTCGTGGAAAAGGCTTTTGCCATTTTGAAACACCTCGATCTGTATTATCTGTATTAACTATATTATATCAGTTGTTTTTTTATATGTCAATACTTTTTAAACAAATAAGAAGCACTACTCGTTGGTGCTTTTTTCTTTCATCTGATCTGCACGGAATACTATAAATATTTTAAATATTTTATGACTTGCAGGGGAAAACTTGACAAATCCTCCTTAATATAGTATAATATGATAAGATAATTTGCATTAACGCTAGAAATGTAAATAATCTATTATTAAATCTATGATTTTTTTCATTTAAAATGGTAAAGAATCAATTTGAAATTAAATTAGGTGATTAATATGAATAACTACATTATCTTTACAGATTCTTCCTGTGATTTTTCAAAGGCATCTATCACAGAGCGCGGTATAAAATCCATACCTCTTTCGTTCAGATTTGATGGTGAAGAAAAGGTATACTCTAATGACGAGATGCCTATAAAGGATTTTTACGATAAGATGCGTGCAGGTGCAGTAGCAAAGACAGCCGCTGTTAACCCCGATGCATTCCTTAATGATTTTGAAAAAATTCTTCGTCAGGGACATGACATCCTCTACATTGGATTTTCATCCGGACTCAGCACCACCTACAATTCTGCAAGAATCGCAGCGAATCAGCTCAAAGGAAAGTATCCCGAAAGAAAAATAATCACGGTCGATACTCTCGCCGCATCCGCCGGTATTGCTCTGCTTATTGATCTCGTTATTGATAAAAAGAATGCGGGCGCAACTATTGAAGAAGCAGCTCAATATGCTGAGGACATGAAGCTTAAGATTTGTCATTGGTTTACCGTTGATGATCTCGTATACCTCAAGCGTGGAGGGCGTATCAGTCCTACTGCCGCATTCTTTGGCAATATGCTTGGTATAAAGCCCCTGCTCCACGTTGACAACGAAGGACATCTCATCAATATTTCCAAAATAAGAGGCAGAAGAGCCGCTATCGAAGCTATGGCTGACAAGTACAACGAGCTTCACGACGAGAATGCCGAAACAAAAGTTTATATTTCACACGCAGACTCACTTCCAGAGGCAGAATACCTCGCAAAAATTATTAAAGAAAAATACAGCGCTAAAACCTCGCTCATCACCAATGTTGGAAGCGTTATCGGAGCCCACTCTGGCCCCGGTACACTCGCGCTCTTCTTCGTAGGTAAGGAGAGATAAAAAAGTCACTTAAGACAGAAGGGAGATAACTATGTCTAAGACTACCGAAGAAAACAAGCAGAATAACGTTATCAACGAAGATCCTGCAGAAAAGATAACAAAGCCCACAGCCGAAAAGAAAGTCGAAAAGGCAAAAACAGAAAAGGCTAAAGCAGATAAGGAAAAGGCTGAAAAATCGAAGGCTGAAAAAGCCAAAGCAGATAAGGCCAAGGCAGATAAGGCCAAGGCAGCCAAGGAAAAGGCGGAAAAGGCTAAAGCAGATAAAGCAGAAGCCGCGAAGAAAAAGGCCGAGAAGGCTAAGGCTGATAAAGAAAGGGCTGAAAAAGCCAAGGCTGAAAAAGCACAAGTAGGCAAAGAAAAAGCAGATAAGGCTAAGGCAACCAAGGAAAAGATTGAAAAGCCTAAAGCAGAAAAGCCTAAAGCAGAAAAGCCTAAGGTGGAAAAAAAACAGGCTGAAAAAGCAAAAAAGACCTCTGATAAGACTAAAACAACAAAGGCCACTGATGAAAAGAAGCCTGAAGGTCAGAAAAAATCCAAGATAAAAATGCTTGGTGGCTATTTGTTCGCTAAAATGATGCGTGGCGGT
The DNA here is from genome assembly GCA_045654725.1 of Eubacteriales bacterium. Classification (GTDB taxonomy): domain Bacteria; phylum Bacillota; class Clostridia; order Oscillospirales; family CAG-272; genus UBA1740. The sequence continues at coordinate 54,218 of JAZONX010000032.1, read as the reverse complement.
GCTTCCGAGCTTCGCGCAAACGCCGAAGAGGTTAACAAGCTCAACGTATTCCCTGTTCCCGATGGTGATACAGGTGACAATATGAGTATGACCATCCAGAGTGGCGTTGCTTCTCTTGAAAATATCGACACCGACGACCTTGCAGAAGTGCTTAAGGTTGCTTCCCGAGGTATGCTGCTCGGCGCAAGAGGTAACTCCGGTGTTATTCTGTCGCAGTTCTTTGCAGGAATGTCAAAGGGTGTCGAAAACGTTGAAAACGCAGATGCAAAGACCCTTGCACGCGCGCTTGAAATGGGTGTTGAACAGGCTTACGGCTCGGTAATGACACCCACAGAGGGAACCATTCTTACTGTTGCGCGTGAGTCGGTTGAGTTTGCTGTAAAGCGTCTTAATTCCAAGAGTACCGTTCAATCGCTCTTCTCCGATCTTGTAAACGAGATGCACGCATCACTCGAGCGTACACCCGAAATACTTCCCATCCTTAGCGAGGCGGGTGTTGTGGACTCGGGTGGCGCGGGTCTGTTCTATATCATTGACGGTCTTAATCGTGTACTTAACGGCGAGGACGTTGAGGACGTTGAAGAAGGCGATTTTACCAACTTCAAAAAGCCACAAGCGGCATCTGCTCTCGAAGGCGGAAGCTTCGGTCCCGATAGCGATATGGAATTCGGATACTGCACCGAGCTTCTCGTTCAGCTGATGAACAAAAAGATTGCCGAGAATCCATTCGATCTCGACGCTCTCAAGCTTCATCTCGCAACCCTCGGCGACTCTATCGTTGCTTTCCAGACCGAGACTATCGTTAAGATTCACGTGCATACCTTAAGGCCTGACAAGGTTATGAGATATATGCGTAAGTTCGGCGAATTTATTTCTGTTAAGATTGAAAATATGTCGCTCCAGCACACTGAGCTTTCCGCAGAAGAAAGCAAGTTTGACGAGCCTAAATTAATTCTGCCCAAGAAAAAATACGGAATTGTTGCAGTTAGCAGCGGCGTTGGTATCTCCAATCTCTTCCGCGAGCTTGGAGCAGACGGTATTGTTGAAGGCGGACAGACAAACAACCCATCCACAAACGATTTTCTTGATTCCTTTGAGAGAATTAATGCGGATCACATTTTTGTATTCCCCAACAACGGCAACATAATAATGGCTGCATCTCAGGCTGCAGAGATATATGAAAAGGCAAAGGTACACGTTGTCCCCAGCAAGAGTATCGGTGGTGGCTACGTTGCACTGGCATCTATGAACTTTGACGGATCCGAGCCCGATGAGCTTATGACGGAAGCTACGGATGCTATTGCAAGAATTACCTCTGCATATATCTCCCCTGCCGTGCGTGATGCCGATATGAACGGTGTGCACGTTACAGATGGCGATACCATGGGTATAATTAACAAGGAAATAGTTATTTCTGGTCCCGACAAAATGGTTTCCACATACGGACTTATTGACATAATGCTTGCGAGCGAGGATAAGTTTATGATCACCATATTCTATGGAAAAGACGCAACTCCCGAGGAGCGCGATCAGCTTTCACAGTATATGGCCAATACTTATCCCTATATCGAAGCATATTACGTTGATGGCGGACAGGAAATTTACCCATTCTTGTTTGTTGTAGAATAGGCACTTAAATTACAGCAGAAATGCATTTTTCCAATAAAAAAAGACCTGCAATGAAGTGAACCCCAAATAGTTCACAATTGCAGGTCTTTTTTTATATCATTTTGTTTTTGCTTTCAACAAAATAGGTTGCTTCGCTATCTGCAGTCGAAAGGGCAAATGCCAGGGGGAACATCTCAAATGCTGCCGCGACGTTTCTCGCATCCTCTGTAGAAGAATAGCCCATGTGATATCTAATAGCAAAAGCTTCTTCACGGGTGAGCTTCATATATCCCGAAATGATGTATACGCTCTTTTCTCCATGTCCGTAAGGGAGTTTATCATCGTACTCAAAGGTGTCTACTCTCTGCCACATCCCCTTCTCGTCCTTAACGTTTCTAAAGCCTTTTTTGTAAATATTTACCTTGCAAAGATCGTGAAGCAGAGAAACAATAGCGATACTCTCATCGCTATACTCAAAGCCAAAGTTTTCCTTTACTCTATCCGACTTCAAATAGGAGTCAAGGCACTCGTAAACGTTAATCGAATGGTCACAGAGTCCTCCTTCATATGAGCAATGGAATCTCGAACTCGCCGGAGCTACAAAGAAATCCGAGGCGGGAGAGAGAAGATATTCAAGAAGCTTATCTGCTCCCTCGCGAGTTATATATTTGTTGTAAATTTCAATAAATCTTTCCTTGCCTGTCATAAATTCCACCTCTGATTATTCTTTCGATGCGGAAAGCTGTGCCTTTACACCCGCCCCGGCATACTTAATAACAAAATCGGAAACGTCTTCTGCCGAAAGAAGATAATCTGCGATTGTAACTCCCTGCTCTGCATCGTAATAGAACAATGTCGCATCGGTGTCGAATCTCGAATAATCGGTCTTCTTATCGGGCTTACAGTTATTGCTTACGATCTCGCCGCGAGTTGTCACAATGGTTGCGTTACCTACGTTTGAGCTTACGAATATGTCACCGTAGGACTTCGCTACTCCACCGTTAATATCAATCGGCTTCGAGCAGGATTTGTAATAATTTGCCTCGCTGAAAAGATAGCTACTTACTCTAACGCTCGCACATGTGGAGCAACCGTCGAAGTAATTATTAAAGCTATGAACGTTAGTATTACGAACGAGAGGTATTCTAGAGCCAACCTTGTAGAAATAGTTGTGATGAATAGAAATGTTCATACATCTCGAGGAGTCTGCATTGCCAACAAGCATAGTCTTCCTGCAACCGTTAAAGAAATTATAAGAAATGCTCACGTTATGCACGAACGCCATATCGATAGTACCGTCACCGGCGTATTTGTCGCGTTCACCGGTGATGTCCCAAGCGTTGTAACCTGCGTTAAAGGTGTTGTTATGTACCCAATAATTACCGAACGCCTCTACTCCCTTGTCTGAGTCAACCATAAAGTTAAGAGCATCCTCGGGATAGTTGGTGAATGTAAGATTTTTAACCTCAATGGACTGACATTCCTCAAAACCAACACCAAACTGGAAGAACTCTGCATCAGAGCCAACACCCTCGATAGTGACATTGCTTGCCGCCTGTACCTCGATTACGTTGATGAAGGAATCGTCGTCATAAACCGTTTTGCCAAGGAGTCTGGGGAAGCTGCTTCCCTTATACGTGGTTGTTGATGTACCGCTTCCGCTCACTCTAACCTCGCCAAGGCCCTCGGGAGTTGTTCTGTAGGTATATGTCTTTCCGTCCTTCTTATCGGTATATCTTACCTTGAGATTAGCAAGATTTTCACCGTATTCGGTGGAGAATGTATTCTCGAAGAAATCATCGGTGGCATTAGAGCCGTCAACGAGTCGGGGTTCAACGTTTTTGTAATTCCACTGGTTGGTGGTTATCTTTCCAATTACTCTAATTAGCACAGGAGTGTCGCACTGGTAAAGCTTTTGCATAATGTCAACAAGACCAACGTACTCCGTACCATTTATAGTCATGGTAATTGTATTTTTATTCTCGTTAGTAACGTAAAGGATCACAGTTCCCTCTTTTACGGTACCGTCATTATTGTACGCGCCGATGCCATCGGAGTAACCAAAATGAGCATAACCGCTACGATCCTGTGACTCAACGTAAATATTGTCGAAAGTCTTAGATGCGTATCTCGTTGCGCTTTCTGCCTCGACTTTTACTCGATAATTTCCTTTTTTGATGCCAAGGATGTAGCACTCAAGGTTATCTTTTTTCTCAATAATAAGATTTTCGTCAAGCTTTGAATACTCTGTTTCATCCTCGTGACAGTAGTAAATGTTGTAGGCAAATCCCTCGACGATGGAAATGTTTATCATGATTTCCTCATTGAGTCCATCAATTGAGTTAACAAGTATCAAATGTTCGTTAACATTTTCGTTATCCTCTTCCCCGGGATCGGTATTGGGATCATCGGGAGTTTCGGGGATATCGGGATTTTCTGGTGTATCGGGATTATCGGGAGTTTCGCTCGAATCCTCGGGAGGAATTTGAAGGCCATTGTTATCCTCCTTATTTCCTCCAATAATGTTGCATGAAACGAGGTTCAAAAACAACATAACAACGATCAAAATAAAGGCGGTTTTTTTCATAGTATCTCCTTTCGGGATTGTCATATCATTTACATTATAACACATAATATATATTTTTTCAATGAGAAAAATAAAAAAAGCCAACCTTGTACTCGGTTCGCTTTTATTCATGCATTTCTTTCTACATTTTTCCCTTCCGGTGCGGGAAATGTCGCGCATCAAGAAAACGATTGATAATCGTTTTTAGCGTGAAGACCGAAGGCCTGCCTGAGGTCTGTCACATTTTCCGCCCAGAATAAATACCCGGGTAACTCAGCAAAATCATTTACTATGTGTGCAAATAAAAAAATAAAGACCAAGTTACCCTGGTCTTTATTCTGGTGCGGGAAACGGGACTTGAACCCGTACATCAAAGATACACGCCCCTCAAACGTGCGCGTCTGCCGATTCCGCCACTCCCGCGAACATTTGGTATTATACCACAACGAAAAGCATTTGTCAATAGTTTTTTAAAAAATATATTTTTCATTTATGACAAAAATGCAATTCACAGAATGGGATAGACAGATTTGGGCAAGAAGCGTTGTTTACGACCAAAGGCATAGTTACCTACGTCGAGAGTTCAGCATACAGCGGTAAAAAAGACCATAAAAAGAGGAAATCCTTAGGATTTCAACCTTTGGATTTCCTCATTGTTGGAGCAGATATTAGTTTATTTAGCTAATATTTGGTCTTTTTGTTCTTGCCAAATATGGCATCCCATTAAAACTTAAAGTAATTCTTTGCGTTGTAGTATGCGATTCCGGTTACGATCTCCTCAAGAGCCTTGTAGTCCTCGGGATACTCGCCCTCGTCAACCCACCTACCTATAAGATTACACATAATACGTCTGAAGTACTCGTGACGAGGATAGGACACGAAGGAACGGCTGTCTGTAAGCATACCAACAAATGCGGAGAGAGTTCCGAGGTTTGCAAGAGCCTGCATCTGTGCCTCCATGCCGTCGCGCTGATCGTTAAACCACCAGCCGGAGCCAAACTGAATCTTACCTGCTACACCTGCGCCCTGGAAGCATCCGAGCATTGTGCCGAGAACGTAATTATCCTTGGGATTAAGGGTGTAAAGAATTGTCTTGGGAAGGCAATCGTTAACCTCAAGGTGATTCATGAATGCGCCGAGATCCTCTGCGATACAGAGATCGTTTATAGAATCATAGCCTGTGTCGGGACCAAGCTTGTCATACATCTTTCTGTTGTTGTTACGAAGAGCGCCGATGTGAAGCTGCATAGCCCAGTCGAACTTTGTATACTCCTCTGCGCAAGCCTTAAGCATTGCGGTCTTGAAGGAGTCGATCTCCTCCTTTGTAAGCTCCTCGCCTGCCATACGCTTATCGAAAGCAGCCTTTGCATCACCTACTGCGTAGGGAACGTACTCGAGAGCATGGTCGGAAAGACGGCAGCCGTAGTTGTTGAAGTACGCGATACGCGCCTTGATCCAAGCAACAAGCTCCTCGTAAGACTTAACGCCGGTTGCTTCGATATAAGGAATGAAGGTTTCCTTGCTGATCTCAACAGCCTTATCGGGACGGAAAGTAGGAAGAACCTTTGTGGAAAAGCCCTTGAGTGCAGCGTGATACTCGAGAGTGTCAACGGGATCATCGGTCGTACAAATAATCTCAACGTTGGATCTCTTAATAAGCTCCTGCGCTCTGAACTCAGGCTTTGCAAGGCACTCGTTTACCTTGTTCCAAATGCGCTCGCAGGATTCCTCGTTAAGAGTTTCATCAATGTCAAAATATCTCTTAAGCTCAAGGTGTGTCCAATGATAAAGAGGGTTGCCGATAAGACGAGGAAGAGTCTTTGCAAACATCTTAAACTTCTCGTACTCGTCGCCATTACCTGTGATAAGCTCCTCGGGAACACCGTTTGTTCTTATCTGTCTCCACTTATAGTGGTCACCGCCGAGGAACAGATCAAAAGCATTCTTGAACTGATAGTTTTCTGCAATCTGCTTGGGAGAAAGATGGCAGTGATAGTCGATGATAGGAAGATCTTTTACCATCTGATAAAGCTTCTTTGCGGGCTCATTTTTGAGCATAAAGTTATCATTAATGAAACTCATAATGTTACACCGTCCTTAAATATTGAAATTTCTCTGTAATCGTTGATTTCGTTTCTTGTTTCCCTGCCTTCGGCTACGCTAATAACATAATCGAATATCTCGTCAGTAAGAGGATTTCCGTCGAGCGTGGGAGATGCATCAAAGTCGATCCAATTCGCCTTATGCACAGCAAGATTATGGTTAGTCGCAATCTTCACAGTAGGAACGGGCGCACCTACGGGAGTTCCTCTACCGGTTGTGAATAGGATCATATGAACGCCTGCAGCCATAAGGTTAGTTATAGCTACGATGTCGTTACCGGGGCCGTTGAGGAGAGAGAGTCCGTTCTTCGAAAGAACGTCACCATAATCGAGAACGTCAACAACCTTGGAAAGACCGCCCTTCTGCACACAACCAAGAGACTTTTCTTCAAGAGTTGTGATGCCGCCCTTCTTATTTCCGGGCGAGGGATTTTCGTAAATAACCTGATTATGTCTTGTATAGTAATCCTTGAAATCGTTGATGAGCTTAACTGTTTTGTTAAATACTTCCTCGCTCTCACATCTCTGCATCAGAAGATGCTCTGCACCGAACATCTCGGGAACCTCAGTGAGAACGCAGCTACCTCCGTGGGAAATAACCTTGTCCGAAAGTCTGCCAACAAGCGGATTTGCGGTAATTCCGCTGTAACCGTCACTACCACCGCACTTTAGACCTATACGAAGCTTGGATACGTGAACAGGAGTGCGCTCAAATTTCGATGCATATTCCTTCAGCTCGTTAATGATAGCAACGCCTGCCTCAACGTCATCTTCGGCATCCTGAGTGTTAAGGAACTTTACTCTGTTAGGATTATACTCGCCAAGAACCTTTTTAAACACGTCAATGTTGTTATTCTCACAACCGAGGCCAAGCACGAGAACACCTGCAGCATTCGGATGATTCACCATACCGCGAAGAATAAGCTGTGTTGTGGTCTGGTCATCGCCGAGCTGCGAGCATCCAAAGGGATGAGGAAAATATCTTGCACCAGTACGGTCTGCGATCTTTTGAGCGATTTTATTTACGCAGCCAACTGTGTTAACGATCCAAATCTCGTTTCTGATACCAACGTCACCATTCTCACGAACGTAACCCATAAAGGTGCGATCGGTGGGCACGGCAGGAGTATCGTAGAACTTGGGCTCGTATGTATACTCAAGATTTCCGGAAAGATTCGTTTTTACGTTATGTGTATGAACGTGCTCGCCCTGCTTTATGTCGCAGATAGCGTGACCGATAGGATTGCCGTATTTAATGATGTTCTCGCCGCATTTGATGTCGCGAAGCGCATATTTGTGGCCGTCCTCAAGGTTTATATCAACGTTGTCAAATTTATTTATTAACATACTTTTCTACCTCTGCTGTGAGGAAGGAGAGATCCTGTCCCCAAAGGCTTTCGTTTGCAAGAATCGCCGCGGTGCCGTTGTTCTTCATAAACTCTACAACATCAGCATCATCGTTGGTCATATCGGTCTTGTAGAAGTCGATAAGCTTTGCAAATGCGAGAAGAAGAGTTTCGGGCATCTTGTTGTATCTCTTGATATACTCCAGAATGGAAGGAAGAACTCTTACCTTGAACTTGGATACGGAATTGAGCGCAATCGCGGAAAGATAGTGCTTTATGTAGGGATTACTAAAACGCTCAACAACGCTGTTTGCATAGGAAAGAAGCTCATCCTGAGGAAGATCGAGCGTAGGAATAATCTCATCGAAAACGCACTTTTTAAGGTGGGTGCTCATAGCCTCATCATCAAGACAGCTCTTTACGGTATCAAGGCCGGAAAGGAGAGCGTAAGGAACGAGAGAGGTATGCGCACCATTAAGGATACGAACCTTTCTTGTACGGTACATCTCGAGCTTGTCGGGAGTGATAATTACGTTAAGATCGGTCTTGCTGAAGGGAATCTCCTTGTCGAGGTCGTAATCGGTTTCAATTACCCATAGATGGAAGAACTCGGAGGTGTTGGCCATATTGTCCTCGTAACCGAGACCAAGGTCTTCACCTCTGGGATAGCCTGTATTGATACGGTCAACGAGAGTGTTGGTGAATACGTTATCCTTCTCTACCCATGCCTTGAAGCCTTCGTCAAGATTCCAGAGGTCAGCATACTGAAGAATGCACTTTTTAAGGTTGTCGCCGTTTCTATTGATAAGCTCGCAAGGAAGGAAGATAAAACCGGGAAGACCAAGCTCGTATCTCTTCTTAAGAAGGAGAGTAACTTTCGCCGGGAAGGACTTTGGAGGAGCATCGGTAATCTTATCCTCGGCGGAATAAACAATACCGCTCTCTGTAGTATTGGATACGATGAAACGCATCTCGGGCTGCTCCGCAAGAGCGAGATAGCCTGCAAAATCCTCATAGGGCTTTACGCATCTGGAGATAACGTCTACAACGGTGGTATCAACACCCTCAACACCTCTGCAAACGTGGGTATATACACAATTCTGCGCAGAGAGCATATCGCACATTCCCTGCTCGATAGGCTGTACAACTACAACACTACCGTCAAAATCGGATTTTTCATTTACTTTCTGGAGCATCCAGTCAACAAAGCCACGAAGGAAACCACCTTCACCAAACTGAATAACTCTTTCTGTTCTCTGCTTCTTGTCAAAATTCATAATAATTATTCCTTTCGCGAGAAAATATTTGTAAAAAATACTCCATACACAATTATTATAAAACAATATGCGGCCAAATACCTTAATTTTTTTGATTATAGGATATTATATTTTCCGTCCATTCTTTGTTTTTTTGATATAAAAGAAAAAGGCAATACAGCTTAAAACTGTATTGCCACAAAAAAGATAAACGGTTGTTAGTGGTTAAACGCCGAATCGAAGTCCTTCGATAGCGGATTTTTTGTCGCTAGCTCCAAATACTGAGCTACCTGCGACGAGAATGGTTGCGCCCGCAGAAACAGCCTTACCTGCAGTCTCATTGTTGATGCCTCCATCAACCTGAATTTCTACGTTCAATCCGCGTTTTTCTATTTCTGCCTTAAGTTTTCTTACCTTTTCGAGAGTTTCAGGAATGAGAGATTGTCCACCATAACCGGGTTCAACAGTCATTACAAGAACCATATCACAGTATTCAAGGCAGGGATAAACATCCTCGATAGGAGTCTTAGGCTTAACAGATATACCCGCCATAACACCCTGCATACGAATCTCGTCAAGGAGCGTTTTTGCATCCTTTGTTGCTTCGAGGTGAAATGTTAGAATATCTGCGCCCGCATCAATAAAACGCATAGCATAGTCCTCGGGTGAATCTATCATAAGATGAACGTCGAAGATCATATTGCTCTTTTTTCTCGCACACTCAATAACGGGTAGACCAAAGCTGATATTGGTAACGAATTTTCCATCCATAACGTCAAGATGAACCATATCCGCCCCTGCTCTTTCAATATCTGCAATTTCCGCAGCGAGGTTAGACAGATCTGCTGCTAAAACGGAGGGGGAAATTTTAACCATAGCTTTTCCTTTCTACAATTAGTCTAAAATATGTGACGCAACTCGATATTTACCATAAAATGATATAGAGCCACGGATTTATGCGTGGCAAACAACGGATAAAGGTCACGTAAACGACATTAAAGCAAAAGACGTTTCTATTCTGTGGCGTGTCCTTTTTTCCTTTTGATTGGGGTGATTTTTTCACCCCTTATTTTTTGAGCGAAACAACCGCGTGTGCGCCAACGCCTTCCTCTCTTCCCGTGAATCCAAGCTTTTCTTCAGTCGTAGCCTTAATATTGATTCTGCTACAATTTATATCCAGAATTTTAGCAATATTAGTTACCATTTCTTCAATATAAGGTGCAACCTTAGGCTTCTGTATTACGAGCGTAGCATCGATATTTATTACAGAATATCCCTCGTCCGAGATGATTTTTTTAACCCTCGCGAGAAGGTTGAGGCTCGAGATACCGAGAAACTCATCCGAACTATCCGGAAAATGTCTGCCAATGTCGCCAAGACCGCAAGCACCGAGAATCGCATCCATTATAGCATGAGTAAGAACGTCGGCATCCGAGTGACCGAGCAACCCCATTGTGTGCGGTACATCTACACCACCGAGAACAAGCTTTCTGCCTTCAACCAGGCGGTGGACGTCATATCCGTGACCAATTCTTATCTCGCTCATTCCACTTCTCCTTTCCAAGATATATTCAGCATAATCAATATCGTCGCGCGTTGTTATTTTTATATTTTCTTTTCCGCAATCTACTGCGAAAATTTTCTCTCCGAGTCTTTCCACCAGCATATTGTCATCTGTAAAAGATGCATCTGCATACAACCCTTCCAAGGCCTGCTCATATATGCTTCGAGAGAACACCTGTGGTGTAGTAGCCGAGAAAACGCCATCCCTCGGAATAGTCGAGGTCACAAAGCCATCCGAACCAACAGATTTGAGAGTGTCGCTGATGCGTGATACGGCGGTTGCAGCATTATGCTGATATGCCATCCTGACAACCTCATTAATCATGTCGGGAGTTATAAGACATCTGGCACCGTCATGTATGGCGACGAAATTGCTATCCCTGCCTGCGGCAGAAAATCCACACACAGCCGATTCTGCTCTTGTTTTTCCGCCGGCAACGATAGATTTTATCTTGCTAAATTTGGACAAAAACTCATTTTCTACCCATCCCTTTTCATCCTCTCTCACAACTACGACTACAGAGTCTATTTCCCCTGCTCTCTCAAATGCAGAAAGCGTGTGAGAAAGTACACTCTCGCCTTTGATAATCAGACGCTGTTTAGTTATATCAAGCCCCATTCGACTACCGCTTCCCGCGGCAAGAATGATGGCGGTTACAATCGGTTTTTTATTACTGCTCAAAACCATATCCTCCTTCTTTCAAAAACGAAAGGACCTTACTTTTCTACGTGTATTTTACCATAGCTTGAGACAAAATGGAAGAGCTTTTTTGCTTTTTGCCAAAGTTTTTTGCAAAATATCAAAAAAAGATGAAAAAAATTTAATTTTCTGCGATTTTTTTTGCAAAAAGGTATTGATTTTTTCACTTTAATGTATTATAATATACACGTGGGTGAAAGTGGGTATAAGTGTTCAATCTTTCCCATTTTGTGGTGAATATGTATCACCCAATCCCTAAAACATAACGAACAAGGAAAAGGAGGCAGCGACCATGGCATTTTTAGGCTCGAGTACATACTCTCTTGATGCAAAAAAACGTTTGTTTGTTCCCGCAAAGTATCGCGAGGATCTTGGCAACGTATTTTACGTTACAAGAAGCGTTGACGCTTGCCTCATCATATACACCGAGTCCGAGTGGGAACTTTTCCTCAAGAGTCTTGACAGAATCCCCAACACCGCCGGTGCTGCCGCGAAGGAATACTTTATGTCTGCAGCGCAGAAATGCACTACCGATGGTAGTGGAAGAATTCTTCTAGACGATACCCTGCGACTCCACGCGCAGATAAACAAAAACGTTGTTTTTGTCGGCGCAGGTCGATTCATTAACGTCTGGTCGGAAGAACTCTGGTCTGCAAGAGAAGCGAATCGCGATCTCGACAGCATTCGCGCTATTCTTCAGCAGTACGAGCTTTAATAAATATATATTTGAAAGGAAGAGTGCAAAGTGAATAACTTTTCTCACGTATCAGTTCTCCTTTTCGAATGTATTGAAGCGCTTAACATTAGAGATGGATACACATACGTCGACTGCACTACCGGTGGCGGTGGTCATTCACTCGAAATAGCTAAAAGGCTCGGGCCGAATTCCAGGCTGATCTGCTTTGACAGAGATAGCGATGCTATCGCGGCCGCGACCGAAAGACTTAAAGATTACCTCGACAAGATAACCTTCGTGAACGAAAACTTCTCTTCTATCGACAGAGTTATCAAGGAATATAACATCACCAATCTCGGCGGCGTGCTTGCCGACCTTGGCTGCAGCAGTTATCAGTTCGACACCCCTGAGCGTGGATTCAGCTATATGCACAACGCAAGGCTGGATATGCGAATGGATGCCAGCTCTCCCCTGTCGGCATATGAAGTAGTCAATGAATACAGCGAAAGCGCGCTGAAGAAACTAATATTCGAATACGGAGAGGAACGATTCGCCCCCAGAATCGCCTCTGCTATATGCAAAAGACGACAAGAAAATCCAATAATCACAACTCACGAATTAACCGAGGTCATTAAAAGCGCTATTCCAAGCGCGGCAAGAGCGGACGGCCCCCACCCCGCAAAGCGAACCTTCCAAGCCATCAGAATTGAGGTCAACGGAGAGCTCGATGCCATAAAGCCCTTGATTGATTCGGCGGCGGCAAACCTAGTTCCTTCGGGCAGAATTGCGGTAATCTCCTTCCACTCATTGGAGGACAGATTGGTTAAGCAATCCTTCAAATTGCTTCTTGGCGGTTGTACCTGCCCCAAGGACTTCCCCGTTTGCGTATGCGGAAGAAAACCTGTAATTAAAGAAATTTCCAAAAAACCTATTTTACCTTCAACAGAAGAACTTGAAATAAATCCACGTTCGAGAAGCGCAAAGCTCCGCGTGGCAGAAAAATTGTAAGAGGAGACGAAAAAATGACACAGACAACAAATTGCTATGATAAGCTTTACAACAATATGAAGCAGAGATTCACCGTATCTATCAATGATGCGGAGTACACTCTCGGAGAGTATTTACTCATGAAGGCTGACGGAAGAAAAAATGAGGAGACCCTCCCCGTAGCTGTTGAGAACACCGCCGTAGCTAAAACCGAAACCACTGCTGTTACAAATATCGTTTCCTTCGTTAGCGAAAAGCTTACTGTTAAGCAGGCTCCCGTTAAGGATAGAACTATCAAAAAGTTCCCCTTCCGCGCCACCGCTTCAGCTTTTCTTACCGCGGCTGTTGCTTGTGCATTCGTTCTCGGCTTCGCGCTTATCGGTGCAAAATCTCTTGATACCTCGGTGTCGGTAGCTAATGACGTAAGCTTTAACGAGCAGCTTCCCGAGGATGCTGTAAACACAAGACACTAAAAATACTCATATTCCCGTCAGGGAAAAAATAAAATATAGCGATGGATGATTTCTGTCGCTATATTTTTTATTTATGGCGATGGCGAACCATCGCCATATTTTTATTTTCAGAGGTTTGATGATGAAGGATAAATCTAAAAAGATCACCGAGCGAAGAATGATTGCGGTTCTTCTGATCTTCTCGCTATTTGCAGGGTATTTGACGTTTAACATTTTTAAGCTTGATTTTTTTCTCTACGATTACTACAAAAACAAAACCTACGATCAGGTGACTACCTCCTCTGCCCTGAAGGCTAAGCGTGGAAATATTTACGATAGTAACATGAATTTATTGGCAGGCAACGACACTACCTGGCGAATTTTCGTTTCAACAAAGGATATAAAACACAGAGAGCTAGATGACGGAAAGGATTACTGTAATCTTATTTCCGACGGGCTTTCAAAAATACTCTCCATAAGTAAGGATACTATATATAAGAAGATAAAAAAAACCTCGCAGCTTGACATTACAATTAAAAAATCTGCGAGCGAGGCAGAATATCGCGCGGTTCTCGAGTTCGCAAAATCCAACGGCATCGAAAGTTTGATACTTACAGAATCCGAATCATCAAGATACTATCCGGGCGGCACCCTTGCCGCGCACGTGCTTGGATTTACAGGCAGCGATAATCAAGGTCTATACGGTCTCGAATATTATTACGACGATCTTCTTGCAGGCACCGACGGATATTACGTTTACGCCAAGGACGCAAGTGGAAACACACTCGACACCGAATATTCCGACTATTTTCCCGCCGAAGACGGATATAGCATCGTAACAACGATCGATTCCTATATTCAAGAGGAGCTCGAGGCGGTTATTGAACGAGCAAGGGTCAATCACAGCGCGCAAAATCGTGTCACAGGAGTGGTTATGGATACCTCGACCGGTGCAATTCTCGCTATGGCAACCACCTCGCCGTTTGATCCAAACGACCCTTTCGAGCTTGATGACCTATCCAAGGAAAAGCTTAATAATTCCGGCCTTATCGCAGGCACGGAGGAATACAAGGCATACAAAAACGAGCTTTTACAGATTATGTGGTCGAACAAGGCGATAAGCGAAACCTATGAGCCGGGATCCACCTTTAAAATAGTTACAGTTTCCTCGGCATTAGATCTCGGTGTGGCAAGTCCAAATAGCCGATATTCCTGCAATGGCTACTATATGGTAGGCGGCTGGAAAATACGTTGTCATAAAACAACGGGACACGGATCCGGCTTTACACTCGCTTACGGATTACAAATGTCATGCAACCCCTGTATGATGGTTTTATCGCAGAGCATCGGAGCAGATAATTTCTATTCCTATGTCGAAAAATTCGGCTATTTTGAGAAAACCGGCATAGACCTACCGAGCGAGGCATCAACAATATTCCACAACCAGGAAAACATCGGTCCCACCGAGCTCGCGACAGCATCATTTGGTCAGAGATTCAAGGTTTCGATAATCAATCACCTTACTGCAATATCCTCGGTTGCCAACGGTGGAAGGCTGGTTATCCCCTATCTCGTTGATAAGGTAATAGACTCTGATGGTAACGTAATTTCCGAACATAAAAGCGAGGTAAGACGCCAAGTAATCTCCGAGGATGTAGCAAATACCGTTTCACAAATACTTATCGAGGGCGTAAGCGGTGACGGCGGCGCAAAAAATGCCGGCGTTCTAGGTTATGACATCGCAGCCAAGACAGGTACGTCGCAGAAGTTCGACATTCTTGACGAAAATGGAAACTCATACCTTCGAATCGGATCCACCGTGGCATACGCTCTTAACGGAGATCAAGGGATATCTGTGATAATAGTCGTTGACGAGCCAACCTCAAACGTCAAGTACGGAAGCGTCGTTGCGGCTCCCTACGTTTCTGCATTAATGGAAAAGCTGCTTCCCTATCTTGAATACAAATCCAACACCGAGCAGATCAATGTTTCGGTAGAAAACTACGTCGGAATGAACCTTGAAAGCGCAATAAGAAGTATCAAGGAGAAAAAACTCGAATACGAGGTAATAGGCAACGGAGAAGTTGTAATTGCACAGACCCCCGCAGCAGGTGACGAGGTGACGGTGGCATTGTCAAAAATAATACTATACACTTCAAAAACGCAGGATGAAATAGTTACGGTGCCAAACCTAGTAGGCATGACCACTGTTGATGCGATTAAGGCTGCCGTTAACGCAGGTTTTAATATTCGGCTAACTGGCGGTGGCGTTATTTCGCCCGATGCCAACGATATTATCGTCGAGCAATCTCTCACTTCGGGAGAAAAGACAAAGCGTGGAAGCGTTATTACTCTGCGAGCTATAAATCAAGACTATAATGATTAAGGAGAAAAAATGAGAATATCCGACATAATCAAGGACGGTGAATACCTTTACAGCGACGTCAAGGGAGATACTGAATTCGAGCTTCTTACCACCTCCCCAAGCGAAGTCACGGAAAGCAGTGTATTAATTATTCCAAACTCTAAAAAATGCAAACTCGATCCCACTATGCCAAATCCTATCGCAATAATATGCGACACCGAAATTGTACTCCCCGAGGATTTACCGATTATCAAAGTTGCCAACGCAAGAGAAAATCTGGCGAGAGCATTTTACAGATATTACGATTGTCCCGCGGATGGTATTCAGCTTATTGGAATAACCGGCACTAACGGTAAAAGCTCAAGTGCGATGTTCATAGAAAAAATCCTTATCGACTCATGCTATAAGGTAGGATTCATCGGCACAGGAAGAATAGCAATTTCAGGAGAGGAAATATCAGACAAAAAATATTCCATGACTACGCCCGACCCTGAATATCTTTACAAAATTATGCGAAGGATGAGGAACGAGGGGTGCCATGTGATTGTTATGGAAGTCTCAAGTCACGCCTTAGCCCTACACAAGGTTGCGCCGCTAAAATTTGACTATGCCCTGTTCACGAATCTATCGGCAGAGCATACGGATTTTCATAAGGATCTGGAGGACTATTTTTCTGCAAAAAAGAAACTGTTTTCTTGCTGCAAAACCGCTGTTATCAATATTGATGACCACTACGGAAGGCGACTTTGCGAGATGCATGACGGCAGAAAGATTACAGCAGGCATCCTTTGGCGCGGAGACATTTATGCCCACAACATTCAAAGCGTCGGGCTCTCGGGAATAAGCTATTTTTACCAAACAGAGGGCTTTATTTTCAAGGCGGTTCTTAACACACCCGGTGTCTTTAACGTGTACAACTCTATGCTCGCGGCAGCGGTATGCATTGATATGGGTGTAAAGCCCTGCCGAGTCAAAGCATCCCTGAAAGCGATCGAAAGAATTCCGGGCAGATACGAAGTCATAAATGGCTCGGTTTCGGTAATAATAGACTATGCACACACCGAATACGCTTTTAATAATATTATGAAGGAATTAAGCAAAATTAAGGGCAACTCCTCGATTACAGTTGTCTTCGGTTGCGGAGGTGAGCGTGATCGAGCAAAGAGACCGAAAATGGGAGAGGCGGCAAGTAAATATGCCGACAGAATAATAATAACCACCGACAATTCACGAGGCGAAGATCCAAAGGAAATAATTGTTGATATTATTCGAGGTATAGACTCAAGAGGATATGAGGTTGAGGAAAACCGAGAGAGTGCCATTAGAAAGGCAATCTTAGATGCGAGTGATGGCGATTTTGTCGCAATAATCGGTAAGGGCGCAGAAAAATATAATATCGATCAAAACGGTTACCACGATTTTGATGAAAAGCGTATAATCCTTTCCGCACTAGAGGATAGAAGGCTGAAAAAATGCGAATAAAGTTAGGTATACCTATGTCATTAGGAGAAATAGCGAGCATCTGTAATAGCAAAGCAGCTAACCCAGACGTAATTATCACACACGTTACAACAAACTCCGCAAAGGTTAAGAAAAATGACCTCTTCGTCTGTATCAAGGGCAATAATTTTAACGGTGAAGATTTTACAGACGAGGTTATCGCAAAAGGTGGATTTCCTCTATCGACTAGAGATGGAAGTAGTCACATTTGCGTCGAATCTACCAAGGTTGCCCTGCTCTCACTCGCTAATAATTTCACAAAAAAACTAACTAATATTAAGAAAAAAATAGCGATTACAGGAAGTGTCGGAAAAACAACGACGAAGGATTTGATTCATCACCTGCTTTGCAATAAATATGTTGTCCATAAAACAGAGGGTAACAAAAACAACCACATAGGTCTTCCCCTTACGACTCTGTCTGCTCCAAAAAATACCGAAATTTTAGACATTGAAATGGGAATGAATCATCGGGGTGAAATTAAGGAATTATCCGAATGCTTAGCACCAGATATTGGAATAATAAACAATATAGGAAGCTCTCATATCGGCAATTTAGGTAGCCGTGAGGAAATCGCAAAAGCAAAACTAGAGATACTTGAAGGCATGGGCGAAGGAACAATTTTGATTCCCTACGAAGAGGCGTTATTATCCGAAGCAAGGAACAAAATGACCTTTTCAACCGTTAATTCAAATGCTGATTTTTATCTGAAATTTTCGGAAGCCAAGGATCTTTCAATATATTTCAAGGGCAATCATTTTTGCTCTGCAAAATTCACCGTATCAGCCCATCATTTGAAAAAATGCCTTGCTCCGGCGGTTTCTGCAGCGATGCTTTGCGGCATTACCCGCGAGGAGATCAAAGATAATATTTCTGTTATTTCGGATGATATTTTCGGGCAGAAGATTGTAAATTGCGGTAAATTGTCGTTTTACCTTGATTGCTACAACGCCTCTGCCGAGTCGATCCAATCAAGCTTTGAAACACTAAAGAGAATTGAGCACGATGGAAGAAAATGCCTGCTTTTAGGTGATATTGGTGAACTTGGAGAACATTCTGAAAAAATACATTTTGAGGTGGGCGGAAGTATTCCGCGCGATCTATTTACACACCTTTATTTCTTCGGCGAGCAGTCTGAGATTTTTCGGCAAGGTGCCCTCTCCTCCGGCTTTTCGAATGATTGCATTTTCACAAATTGCTATATCGACAGACCTGATATTACAGCGCAACAAATCAAAGAGCACTCAAAAGACCATGATCTAATACTTGTTAAGGGCTCACGCTTTATGAGGCTCGAGCGAATTTTAGATTTCTTTGAGCGACGAAAGGAAAGATAATGAGTATATTAATTCCCTGCATATTGCTATTTCTTTCTTCATTGATACTTACTGTTTTCATAGAGAAAAGGCTCATTCCACTGCTCTCGCAAAAGGCGAAGCAACCAATATACGAGGGTGGACCTACCTGGCATTTATCTAAACAAGGCACACCAACTATGGGCGGTCTTGCTTTCCTTATTTCCATCTCGCTCTCACTATTGCTATGCGCTATATATTTCTTAAACTTCGGCAAAGGCAGAGAGATTGCGGTTTCTATTTTGATCTCCTTTCTGTTTGCTCTCGGAAACTCATTTATCGGTATTGCCGATGACCTCACAAAAATCAGGCGTAATCAAAATGGTGGACTAACTGCGGCGCAGAAGCTTCTTCTTCAATCATTGCTCGCTATTCTTTTTCTCATGGCAAGACGCCATTATTTTCTAGATGACTCGATACTTCAATTCTCCTTTGGCGGAATCGATGTCGGCTTTTTATATTATCCTCTCGCTTTCCTCATTCTTCTAGGAATTATAAACTGCGCTAACCTCACCGACGGAATAGACGGATTGGCAGCCAGTGTTGGACTAACTATCGGTGCATTCCTTATGCTATCGATGTCGCTTGTACCTGCCGCTCTTTCTCTTTTAGCCTCAACTCTTGCGGGAGGATGTCTGGGTTTTCTTCTTTTCAACGTTCATCCTGCAAAAATCTTCATGGGTGACACCGGATCGCTTTTTATTGGCGCATTGGTTGCGACAATAGGCTTTTCGCTCTCAAACCCGCTGATAATTATTCTCTTCGGTGCAGTTTACGTCTTCGAGGGCATTTCTGTAATTTTGCAGGTGATCGTCTTTAAGCTTACAGGACAGCGTATCTTCAAAATGGCTCCCATTCATCATCATCTGGAAAAAAACGGCTATGACGAGAGTAGAATATGTGTTACTTGGGTCATTGTAACCTTGATTAGCTCGCTCATTGCCCTTTTACTCATATAATATGAATAAACTAATTAAAATCAACAAGCCTAAATTTATTCAAACAATCAAGCAGGGTGTCGGGCGCTTTGACAATATTTTTCTGCTTGACGTAATTTTAATCACGCTTTACGGAACACTTACGGTTTTCAGCGCGGGAAGCGCTTATGCCGAAACAAGATATTCAGACAGCCTCTATTTCATTAAACGGCAATCAATTTGGCTAGTTCTTGGATTTGTCATAATGACAGTGTCATCGCACATCGACAAATCGATCTACAAAAAATACTCACCACACGTTTATGTGGCGACACTTATTATGCTCGTTCTGGTTTTGCTTATTGGATTTGTCGGAAACGGAGCACAAAGGTGGATTTCTATCGGCCCAATAACTATCCAGCCATCCGAGATTGCAAAGCTCTCTATGGTGATGATGCTTTCGCGTTATTTCTCCACTCACGAAAAGCTTGCTATCGATCAAAGACGGAATAAAAACATTCTTATTTACGGAACTCTTCTTCCATGCATCATTATGGTGCTGCCCATTCTGTTGGTCATGCTCCAAAAGCATTTGTCATGCATCATAATTCTGGGCGCGATCGGGCTGATACTCATTGTATGCGCGGGAATCAATCCAAAATATATATCCGCTTGCTGTCTTGTAGGAGTAGTTGGGGTGACATGTCTCGCGCTTTTCACCGACTACACGAAGGAGCGCATCACAGTATGGCAAAATCCGGAAAGCTACAAGCTCACAGGCGGCTGGCAGACCCTGCAAGGACTTATGGCGATAGGCTCAGGCGGGCTTTTTGGTGTTGGATACGGCGAGAGCATACTGAAGCATTGCTACGTTTCGGAGCCTGCAAACGATATGATCTTCGCCATTCTGTGCGAGGAGTTGGGATTTTTCGGGGGCCTACTTGCAATAATGCTTTTCGGATTTTTAATTTATCGCGGTTTTGTTATTGCTATGAGATGCTCGGATACATACGCAAGACTTCTTTGCCTTGGAATAATGATAAAAATGGGCGTGCAGGTGCTTCTCAATATCGCGGTCGTTACCAACACAATTCCAAACACAGGAATATCACTTCCCTTTTTCAGCTATGGCGGTTCGTCGCTGATTATGCTGTTCTTCGAAATGGGAATAATTCTTTCAATTTCCAGAGAGGCAAAAATTGCAAAATAAGGAGAATTTTATGCGAGTTATCTTTTGCGGCGGTGGGACTGCAGGTCATATCACACCGGCACTTGCTGTAGCCGAGCAAATTAAGAGAGAACACCCGAAGTCAAGCTTTGTCTTTGTCGGCAGAGATGGTGGCGCTGAAAACAAAATAATAGTCAAGGAAGGCTACACCCTAAAGACTGTAAAAATACAAGGACTTAAACGCCATCTCTCCACAGAAAATATCAAAAGCGCGCTTTTCACAATCAAAGCGATAAGAAGAGCAAAAGAAATTATACGCGAATTTAGACCGGACATAGTGGTTGGCACGGGCGGTTACGTTTGTCTGCCTGTACTAATCGCTGCAAAAAGACTTAACGTAAAATGCGTTATGCACGAGTCAAACGTTATTCCAGGACTTACAACTAAGCTTTTAGCGAGGAAGGTTGATCTTTTATTGCTTGGATACGAATCGTCAAAAAAACATCTCACCAAAGTGAAAAGGTACAAGGTAGTTGGAACTCCCTTGCGTGAAGATTTTTATAAATTAACAAGAGAATCAGCGCGAAGGAAATTAGGCCTCCGCGAGAATGACTTTTT
Organism: Eubacteriales bacterium; assembly: GCA_045654725.1. Classification (GTDB taxonomy): domain Bacteria; phylum Bacillota; class Clostridia; order Oscillospirales; family CAG-272; genus UBA1740. The sequence continues at coordinate 33,039 of JAZONX010000032.1, read as the reverse complement.
TATTCTATCCTTTGGCGGAAGCCTTGGCGCAGAGAAGATGAACACGGCAATAGGTGAGTTTATGAGCAAGTACTCTGCCAGTGAAAGGAACATCATTCATATTCATGGCAGCGGAGAAAGATACTATGAGAAGATGAAAAAGGAATTTCATCTCCCGTCGGAAACAAGATGCAAAATACTTCCCTTTATAACGAACCTACCAACTATGATGAAGGCTGCAGACATAGCTATCTGCCGATGTGGGGCAGTAACACTCTCTGAAATATGCGAGGCGGAAGTAGCTTCAATTTTGATTCCTTCGCCAAACGTTTCTGATAACCACCAGCAGAAGAATGCAATGCTTTTTCAAGAAAAGGGTGCTGCATACCTACTTGATGAGGATAAGCTATCGGCAGAGAGCTTAAAAAAAGCTATTTTTTTCCTAAAAAACGACAAAAACGCAAGAAAAAGCATGGCAAAAAGTTTAAAAAGTCTTTCCACACCAAATTCTGCAAAAAGCTTCTCTGATGAGCTAAAAAAGCTTATTTTCTAGTCGTAACTCGACTCGTTTTTCGTATTTTTTCAAAAAAACAAATTAAAATCATTAATTGTTTGTTCACAAATACAATTCTGCCCTATTTTATATTTATCTTATTATCATAATTTGTTAATTGAGAAATAATTATTATAAACCTCTTGCAATTATTTTACGCGTGTGATATACTATAGAAGGTAAAAATTTTAAAATCAAATACTATATGTAGAAACAAATGATAAAAATTACGGAGGTTTAAAAATGGAATTTGATTTCGAACAGGTATATGACAGTGGCGTCAATATAAAGGTTATCGGTGTAGGCGGTGGCGGAAACAACGCTGTTAACCGTATGATTTCCACAAACATCCGCGGTGTTGAATTTATCGCGGTTAATACAGACAGTATGGCACTCGATGCTTCTTGCGCAGCTAAGAAGATCGTTATCGGCGAGAAGATCACTCACGGTAAGGGTGCAGGCGCGGTTCCCGAAGTTGGTAAGCGTAGTGCCGAGGAGTCTATTGAGACTGTTCGTGATGCACTCCAGGGCGCTGACATGGTATTCATTACCGCAGGTATGGGTGGTGGTACCGGTACAGGTGCGGCTCCCGTAATTGCAAAGGCGTCCAAGGAAATGGGTATCCTTACTGTTGGTATCGTTACCAAGCCCTTCTCCTTCGAGGGTAAGAGAAGATATGCCCAGGCAGAGCTTGGTATCGCAGAGCTTTCCAAGTATGTTGACTCCCTTATCGTAATCCCCAACGAGAGACTCAAGCAGGTTGAGGACACTCACATCACTCTTGCCAACGCATTCGAGATCGCTGACGATGTTCTTCGTCGTGGTGTACAGTCCGTTTCCGAGCTTATCAACGTTCCCGGCTTCATCAACCTTGACTTTGCTGACGTTACTTCCATCATGAAGAATGCCGGCTATGCTCACATGGGTGTTGGTGCTGCAAAGGGTACCGACAAGGCTCAGGTTGCTGCAATGCAGGCAATTTCCTCTCCCCTTCTTGAGACCAATATCACCGGTGCTACTGGCGTGCTTGTAAGCATCACTGCTTCCGAGGATATTCAGCTCGACGAGATCGATGCTGCTTCTAACATGATTTATGAAGAGGCTCATCCCGATGCAAACATCATTTGGGGTGCTGCATTCGATCCTACTCTTCAGGATGAAATGCGTGTAACTGTTATCGCTACCGGCTTCATCGCAGAGAACGCTGAGGCAAAGAGACCCGAGACTAGCAGAGTAGTTTCTGCTCCCGTTGTTGAGACTCCCGTTGCACAGCCCGCTCCTATGCCTGCTTTTGAAGAGAGCTTCAGCAGAGTTGAGGTTGCTCCTGTTGTTGAGCCCGCTCCCGTAGCAGAGCCTGCTCCCGCAAACGCTTCCTACGATTCTATTTACAACGGTACATTCTCCTGCATCACAAAGAGCAAGAAGAGATAATTCACTTTTTAAAGTACATAACCCAGGGGTGTTAATTTGCCCCTGAATGGAAAAGAGTCCCGATTCATCGGGGCTCTTTTTTTGTTTTTTTTGAGTATGTATAAAGAGAAATTAGAAAAGTATTCCAAATTGGTTAAACAAGAAAAAGTCGTTCCTTTTCCACACCAGCTCAAGCAAAAATGTTACCAAAATAAAAAGGTGTATTTTTCCGTTGTTATAATTTGAATCACATTTTGCGTTTCCATTTTTCCGCAATTCCAAAAATGAATTTTCCACATAGCATTTATGTCACAATTATTACATTTTTACTATATTTTGCATCATTTTATATCATATCACGGAATAGTATACTTTTTGCGAGCAAGTTTTCCACACTCTTGAAGGGTCTGGAATTTGTATATTTTCTGATTTTGGGGCAGTTTTCCACATTCGTTAACACTTCCTTGCTACCAAAACGGAAAAGTGTAATTTGCACAATTTTACGTTATTTTCAAGCTTTCGCCAAAAAAATCACTGTCGCTTCCCAAGGGAATCGCTCCCCAAAAAACGGCAGATAAAAAGAGCCGAACATCACGTTCGGCTCTTTAGTTATTATTTTAATTTGTAAGGTCGACTTAACTCTTCTCTGCTCTTATTACAAAGCGATCAACGCACCAACAAGAGAAGCTACGATAGGAATCAAAAGAAGAGCGATAATCACGCCGGCAATAATCTTTATAGCTAAAGAATTCTTATTCATATGTATTTTCCTTTTCTTTAATAAAATCTTTTTTTATTTCTTGTCCTTGTAGAGAGAGGCAACGGTTTCGCTAACATTCTTTCTCATTCCCCTGCCCCTAGCGGAAAGCTTAGTATTGATAATTGACAACCCCTTGGCAACCGAATCGATCGGATCCTCGGGCATCTTAACGGGAACACCGAGCACTTTCTCAATCATAAGATTAAGTCCGTGGATCATTGCTCCACCGCCCGTGAGAACTATACCATTCTTAAGTGCCTTATCAACGTTCTCAATAGGAATCTCCTTGATGGCAACTGCAATCGACATAAGGAGTCTGTGCAAGGTTCTCTCAAACACACCAACGATGTCTTCGGAGGATATTGTCATCTTCACGCTGTTTCCGGTGAGAGCAAGAATGCCTTCTACCTCAACCGTCTGCTCCTCCTTGCCCTGCCATACAGAGCCGAGGCGTTCTTTAATATCTCTTGCAACCGCAAGCGATACGTTTACGCCACCCTGCTCGCTGATATACTGTCTAATTGCTTTATCGAAGTCCTCGCCTCCGACATTCTCTTTGTGAGTATAAATCAGCTCTCCCTCATTAAACACGGCAATCTCGGTAGCAGCCGCTCCGATGTTAGCGGAGATCACCGTCTGAAGCGGAGATTCACCTGCACCAATCAAGGCAGCAACCGAACGGTTAACAGCAAAGCAATCATCAATGCCTGCTCCGGTGAGAATATCAAAAATCTCCTTCTCCTGCTTTTGCATAAGATCGGAGGGGACACCGATTGCGCATCTTATTTTATTCCCTTCGGGAAGCGATGCCGTAACATGAGAGACAACGCTCTCTGTAATCTGTCTGTCAAACAGGATTCCGTTCTTGAACGGACGAACCATAATGGCAGCCTCGCCAAGCTCCTCCGCCTTTTGAAGCGAAGAATCACCCACAGAAATGATACGGCGGGAATCTTTATCTATTAAAGCAATAGACTGCTCGCGGTAAACACCGGCAGTAGTGTCACTTATGGTAATATTGGCATAGCCCAAATCAAGACCGATTTTAGTAACCATCCCGTCATCCTTTCTGTAAATTTTCTGTAAGCATACCTATACAGTTACACCATATTATACAACATCTGTATAAAAATTTCAAGTATATTTTTAAATATAATCACAAATTTTGTCTTTTAAAGCGGTATATCTCAAGATTTGCTGGTTATTTTCGGTCATTTTGCGAGGAATGTCAGATCTTCCTACAAGGATAACCATATTTTTTGCTCTGGTAACCGCAGTATAGAAAAGATTCCTCACCATCAACATCGGAGCACAGTAATACATGGGAATTATTACTACAGGATATTCACTTCCCTGACTCTTGTGAACGGTTATTGCGTATGCGAGTTCGAGATCTTCCAGCATCCCAAATGCATATCTGACCGTCTTATCATCAAAGCGAATAAACATCTCCTCTTCATTGTTATCTATGCTTTCGATGATACCAATGTCACCGTTGAACAATCCTACACCAACTACGCCGTTTTTCTCCCACTCAATATCATAGTTATTGCTTATCTGCATAACTCGGTCGCCCTCGCGAAAAACAATGCCATGGGAAGCCTTTTCTTTTTTGAATTTAGTGGGCGGATTAAGTCGCTCCTGGAGAACAAAATTCATCCTCTCGATTCCCGCAGCGCCCTTCTTCGAAGGAGTGATAACCTGGATCTTTTCTCTTATATCTCGACCGTAGGTTCTTGGAAGTCTTTCGTCAATAAGACCTGCGATGGTTTCGGCAATTTCGCCTTCCATCTCCCGTCTCACAAAAAAGAAATCGCTGTTTGTAACGTTAAGAAGTGGCGGAGTGCCCTCGTTAATTCTATGAGCGTTGGTAATAATTAGGCTCTCTCCCGACTGTCTGAAGATCTCGGTTAGTCTTATTGTCTTAATTCTTTCCGAGCCGATAAGGTCGGCGAGAATGTTTCCTGCACCTACGCTTGGAAGCTGATCGGAGTCACCGATGAGGACAAGCCTCGATCCTCTGCGCATAGCTTTAACCAAAGCAGCAGCAAGCGATAGATCAAGCATTGACGCCTCGTCGACTATAACTACTTTCTCCGAAAGAGGATTTTTCTCGTTTCGACAGAAACGCACCGTACCATCGGTCGTTCGCTCCATCTCGAGCATTCTATGTACGGTTTTAGCCTCCTCACCGGTTGCCTCGCTCATTCGCTTTGCAGCTCTGCCCGTGGGGGCGGCAAGAACGGTTTTTAAACCGAGACTTGCGAATATAGATAGTAAAGCCTTAACTACCGTGGTTTTTCCCGTACCGGGACCACCGGTGAGAATCATTACTCCGTTTTCCAGTGAGGAAAAAAGCGCTTTCCTCTGCATTGCGGCAAATCTAATGTCAAGATTACATTCGACTTTCTCTATCAGCGCGGAAATATCCATCGCACCAAAGCTCTCTGCACCGTTTGAAATGCGACTCAACGAGCGCGCGATAATATCCTCCTCCTCGGCAACCTCGGAGGTCATTATGCAATTTACACCATTCTTGGAGTAGCAGGATAGATCGGATTTATCAAGAAGCAACTCAAGGGTTTCAGCGACCTTCTCCTTCGATATTTCAAGAAGCTCTGCGCCTGCAGAAATAAGCTCATCGGCAGGCAGACAGGTGTGTCCCATCTGATCGGCAGAGCGATTGAGAATAAACGCAAGTCCACTGAGTATTCTGCTTTCCGACTCAAGCGAAAGTCCGAAGCTTTTTGCAATAGCATCCGCCTTAGCAAAAGGAATTCCAAGCTCTCCGTCGCAAAGTATATAAGGATTGTCCTTGATAATTCCAACCGCGCCGGTGCCGAATCTCTTGTAAACTTTGGCGATCTCACCGACACCCATATAATCCTTGCAGAACATCATAACCGAGCGTATACCGGCCTGCTCGCGGAATGATTCGGAAATTTGCGCAGCCTTCTTTCTGGTGATGCCCGAAATATCGGCAAGCCATTCGGGACGGTGCTCGATAACGTCAAAGCTATCTGCGCCAAATCTGTTGACGATCTTTAGCGCGGTAACAGGACCTATTCCCTTTATTGTACCCGAGGAAAGATACTTAAAAATACCGTCAACATCATCAGGTAGGCTCTTCTCAAAGGAGTCAAATGCAAACTGCTTACCAAATTCCTTGTGATAGGTCCATCTACCGCGGAGAGTTACGATCTCGCCCTCAAAAGCCATAGGAAGAGTGCCTACCGCGGTTATGAGATTATCCTCACCGTCAACTATCTCTAGGACGGTGTATTCATTGCTCTCATTACGGTAGACTACGTTTTCAATTGTCCCCTTTAAGGTCTCTTGTGTATGAAGATCGCTCATCATTTTCTCCCGATAATTATTTCTTCTAATATTATAACAATTTTTTCGTTTTATTTCAAGTATATTTTATATTTTTGATACCGAATAAAAGAGCTAAAAGCGTACAAAATATAATTATCATTTATTACGGAAAGGAATGGTTAATAATGAAAAAAATACTTTCTCTAATTTTACTCCTTGCAGTTGTTATTTCGCTTTTAAGCTTCGGTTCGGTAAGTGCGTCGGCATACTTCGGACTCGGTGCAAGAGTTGTGGCATCCGACGTGAAGATGATAAAGACCTCTCTTATTGGTCACAAAATATGCTTCACCGACGGAGATTTTAAATCCGCGCTGGTGCTCAATAATTTCGACAGCATTACTGTAACCGAGATTCCCTCCTCTACCGAGGGAACACTGCTTATCGGTGGCAAGCGTGTGGGCAATGGACGTGTAATAAAACGCAAAAATTTGGGTGCGCTCGTCTTTATTCCGGCATCGGATTCTGTGGCCGAGTGTAGCTTTAAATTCACCGTTGAGGATTATGCGGGTGGCTCGGAAATTGAATGTATTATGAAGTTCATCGACAAGGTTAATTACGCTCCCGAGGCAACCGGAGATGTGGTGGGAGCATCGAATATTTACACACAACAGTCGATATCGGTATACGGAAATTTAGGCGCAACAGACCCCGAGGGTGATTTGATCGAATATATCATTGTTTCATATCCAAAGAAAGGAACGCTAACGCTCTGCGACGATGACGGGCGATATTGCTACACCCCTAACGATGATTACCGCGGAAGGGATAAATTTACCTACGTTGCGCGTGACGAGTACGGAAACTATTCAACACCTACGACCGTAAACGTCAAGGTTAACGAGCGAATGTGTGAGACGGTTTACCGCGACATGGAGGACCGAGAGGAATATAACGCCGCTGTGGCGATGACGGCTATGGGTATCATGAACGGAAGGCAGGTTGGAGATGATCTGTATTTTATGCCCGACGAAGCACTGACTCGGGCAGAGGTCGTTGCAATGGCAATGAAATGTATGGGAATTCGTCCGGATAGTACGCTCACGTCAACCTACTTTGACGATGACGAGGATATTACCCTGGCGCTAAAAAGCTACATTGCCACAGCACAACGAATTGGACTTGTAAACGGTGATTTTAAGGAAGGAAAGCTTGTGTTTTCCCCTAACGAGGAGATTACAAGATACGAGGCAGCAAAGATCCTTGCATCTCTGATCGGCTCGGATGCAGAAGGCGAGGAAAGCGTTTTTGCCACCGACAACGACATTCCCGTTTGGGCGAGAGCGGGAGTTTACGCAATGTGTTCACTCGGTGTATTTGACGAGGATGACAGCGCCACTCTATCGGAAAGTGTTACAAAAGCCGACCTTGCGGAATATCTTTATAGAATAACAAACAATAAATAATAATTCGAGTGCATTACCAATGTATTGCGCAGCACATGAATAATGAGAAAGGTCACCGATTATATGTCAGTGACCTTTTAACATATTCTCCTCGGTCCTGATCTCCTGGCGAAGCTCACCCTCGAGCTTAACCTTGGCGGATTTTCTTCCCGATTCCGAGATGCGTTTCATTACCTCGCTGATTTCCTCGTTCAGTTTACGTCTGTCAAGCACACTCGTCACGTCATAGCCATTACCCGGGGTAAGTAATATCTTGTCGGCGATCTCCACCGTAAACTCGATCTCCGCAGCCCTTCTCCACTCGGGGCTGTCGCTCTTGTTCATCTCGAGGAATATCCTTCTTCCTATATCGCTCTGCACCTTTTTCGGCAGGGTCTTAAAAGCGGCAACCTCTCCCAGCGACTTGTTAACGCTCGTCTGATCAAACACCGTATCGGTCTCATAATCCGCCCGAAGCTTCACCTTTTCGGTTTCGATTTGCTTTTCCGCCCTCGCCTCGGCTCTTTCCTTTGCTTTCGCAATCTTCTCATTCGCCTTGGCTTCGATCTTTGATTTGTAGTCGGAGTCGCTTTTTAAAGCACTTCTACCGCTTGAATCAACATTTTTTGAAGAATTTTTATCAAAAGTGTTGATTTTTTCTTCAGAATCGGGTATAATATTATCAGTAGATACATCTGATGAGGCATCGTTAGACTTGCGATTTTTGTAATCGTCTCTAACACCGCCCAAGGATGTATCTTTTTTTATTCCCCAGTGATATATTTGACTATCACCTTGTTTTGCCATGTCTCTAATAGCAATTCTTACGCCTACAATATTGTCGCCAATTTGAACAGGTGTGTAAAAATAATTCCAGCGATATACGTTGGTATTATTATCATAATCAGGAGTTGAATATAAGTACTTTGCATTTTTAAAAATATTCTCAGTTGTATACAACATCTCGGCTTTTTCTTGAGTAACATTTTTCATCACTTCATCAATACCAACATTGTAAAGCTTGGCTTCTAAAATACTACCATTTACCTCGAACTCAAAGTTGTTATTTTTCAACCCTGTTAAAAACGCCCTAAGATTAGCCTTTAATTGTTTGAACGATTCTTTAAGTATTGGTAAGCGTTCTTTTTTCTTCATTCCTTGGAGATCTGGATATGATTTCTTAACTTCTGTGGATGTTTCGTCAGAAATTTTTACTATCAGTCCATCATCAATCATCCTTTTATGAAGATCACTGGTTATTTTTGCTTTTGTTTCCGAATCATCATAAGCTACGTTTATCCAAGAAATATTCTTTGGTGTTGTAAACTCTTCAATTCCGGCATAATCACTACCGCTATCGTGCATGTTTTTGTCATTCGTGCTCGTTAGCGGTGATTTTTTCTCATTTAGCGGTGTTTTTTGTGAATTTTCCGTAATTTTATCGTCTTTAACATCGATTTCCGAATTTTCATCAACGATCTTACCGATCCTCTTAATAACCTTATCCGGAACCTTCGTTGCTGTTGTGCCGTTATCATCCACGACCTTTCCGAGCACCTTAAGCACACGGTTATCAGCGCCAACGTTCTCGGATGCATTCATCCCGGCATTTGCCGCCGCAACCTGATCAAAGAGCTTTTTGTACTTTCTGATCCACGTCTTCGCCGCAGGATCCATTTCGGGCGCAAAACCATACCGCTTCGGCGCGCCGGTGAAGAAGGAAATAACCTTCTCCTTCAGCGTAGGCTCACCGTCAAGGATAATTTCCCAAACGTGTGGGAAATTGAAGAGCTCCTCAGCATAGGCAGCCGCAACCTCCTCGGCAATTAACTTGATCTCGGCTTAAAGAGTCCTTCGAAAATAAAAAGAGCAGATATGGAGGTCGCGAGGTGCGAGTTTTCCAATTCTGCTCTTGTTTTTTGTTAGATTTTATATTTATTTGATGATGATCTCGTCGCCCTGCTTTTCAATTCCCGAAGAATAAAGCGCGGTGAGCACCTTGATCATATCGGTAAGATCGCTTACAGCGGAAGTCTCGGTCGCAGAGTGCATCGCGAGTTGGGGTAAACCGATATCAATGGTGGAGATAGATACGCAGGTGTTTGCAATCGAGCCGAGTGTTGAGCCGCCAACCATATCCGCACGGTTGGAGAACTTCTGAAGCTTCGCGCCCGAACGAGATGCGAGAGTCGAGAAAATTCCATCCGAAATGGCATCGGTCGTATAGCGCTGATTAGCATTATACTTGACCACCACACCACCGCCAAGAACAGGCGCATTAGTGCTATCCGAAAGCTCGGGATGATTGGGATGAAGGGCGTGGGCATTATCTGCGCTAACCATAAAGCTATTGTGAAGCATTGAAGAGTAGCCTGCCTCATCTCCTGCAATCGCACGAAGAGTCATGTCAAGGAAAGTTGATGCGGCTCCCTGCTTGGTTTCCGAGCCAACCTCCTCGTTGTCGAAAACAGCGAGAACAGAAACAGCCTTATCATTCTGCGGAGCATCAAGGAAGGCTCTCATCGAAGTGTAAACGCAACCAAGATCGTCAATTCGAGGTGCAAGAAGAAGCTCGTCATTAATTCCGATAATTCTTCCCTCCTCCGCGTTATAGATGTAAAGATCGTGGGAGAGAATGTCCTCTACCTTAACGCCTGCCTGCTCTGCGATTGTGGTCATAAGCGTGCTCGATGCAGAAGACGTACCGACAAGAGGAAGAAGGTCGCTGGCAGGATTAAATTTATAACCGTCATTCACTCCTCTGTTAAGATGAATTGCAACGCTGGGTATCACCAACGAAGGTTCGTCTATATTAACAAGTATTTTTTTTACGCCCGAGGCGGTCTTAACAACCACTCTACCGGCTACCGATAAGGGTCTGTCGAGCCAGGTATAGTGAATCATTCCACCGTATTTTTCGGTTGCAAGGCGTGTATATGCCGCCGAGGAAAGCTCACCTTTAACCTTAAAGCAAGGTGAATCGGAATGAGATGCTGTTATCATAAATCCGTTGCCCTTTCCCTTGAAAGCGATTATAGAGCTTCCACCACGGATAACAAAGTGTTTTCCACCGTCCGAGAAGGAGGCGGGATTACACTCGCAAACCTGGGTAAACCCTGCCGCAATAAGGGCTGATTTTACACTTTCAACCGTATGATGTGCAGTGGGAGATGCCTTAATAAAATCTATAAGTTCATTTACGTATGCCATAAAATAACCTCGCAATAATAAATATTAAATATATTTTACTACTTTTATCAAAAAAAGTCAACTTTAACCTTGAAAAACTTTCGTCTTTGTTGTAAAATAGTAATATATTTATTCAAAAAGGAGCAAATATGTTAGATTTCAGTGATTTTCCCTCTTGCGAAAAGGCGTTAAGATTTTTCGAAGAGTTTTCTAAAATTCCCCGTGGATCGGGTAACACAAAGGCTATCGCAGACTACCTCGTTAAATTTGCAAAGGATCGCGGACTCGAGGTTATTCGTGATTCCAGCGACAACGTAATCATCAGAAAGGCTGCGACAAGCGGATACGAGGATCATCCCGGTGTGATCATTCAGGGACATACCGACATCGTTGCGTTGAAGACTCCCAACTGTACTCTTGATATGGAGAAGAAGGGACTTGAGCTCTATCGTGACGGAGATTTTCTTCGTGCAAACGGCACCACTCTCGGTGCAGATGACGGCGTAGCAATGGCTTACGCTCTCGCGATACTCGATTCCTCCGAGGTCAGCCACCCCGAGCTCGAAGCTGTTTTCACATCCGACGAGGAGGTTGGGCTTCTTGGCGCAACCGCTCTCGACACAACTACCCTTCGTGGCAGAATGCTCATCAACATCGACTCTGACGAGGAAGGCATCTTCACTGCAGGATGTGCGGGCGGTGGAAGAATTGACATCAATCTTCCCCTCAAAACCAAAACACATATCGGTCAGATCTACACAATGCAGATTGCAGGACTTCGCGGCGGACACAGTGGTGTTGAGATCGGCAAAAACCGCGTGAATGCTATTAAGGCTATTGTTGAGATTCTCTCAAAGCTTGACCGTGTGAGAATAGCAAAGATCGTTGCGGGAAGCGCAGACAACGCAATTCCCTCTGAGTCTATGGTAACCTTCATCACAAAATCCTCTATCTTCGAAATCAGCAGTGCTGTAAACGAGGTTAAGAAAACTATGCCCGAGACCGAGGATGAGGTTAGATTTAAGGTTGACATGAAGCTCTCCTCCGCAAAGATGCTTTCGCTCGAGGACAGCGCGGACATCCTTTCTCTTATTAATGAAATGCCCAACGGCGTTACCAGAATGAGCGAGGATATTGAGGGGCTTGTTGAAACCTCTCTCAATATGGGTATTATAAAGATGACCGATAAGACTCTCGACCTTACGATTTCTGTAAGAAGCGCAAAGGGCGAGGAAAAGAAAAAGCTTATCGCAAAAGTTAAAGAGGTTGCCGAGAGCCACGGCGCATCGGTTTCTGTTCGCGGAGAATATCCTGCTTGGGAATATCGCAAGGACTCTCACCTGAGAGATGTTATGTGCAGAGTTTACCGCGAGATGTACAGCAAGAATGCTACAGTTGTTACCATCCACGCGGGTCTTGAGTGCGGTATATTCTCGGACAAGATCGAGGGTCTTGACTGTATCTCTATGGGCCCTGATAACTTTGATATTCACACCCCCGAAGAGAGACTTTCGCTCTCCTCCTTCAACCGTGTATATGAATATCTCTTAAACGTATTAAAGAATCTTTAAGGAGAAATAAAATGAACAAGACAAGACTTAGAAAATATGCTAACCTTATCGCTCGCTGTGGTGTAAACGTGCAGAAGGGCCAGGAAGTCATCGTTAATGCCGGACTCGATCAGCCCGAATTCGTTAAGATGGTTGTTGAGGAGTGCTACAAGGCAGGTGCGAAGGAGGTTCACGTTGAGTGGTCATATCAGCCTCTTACCAAGACCCACGTCAGATATTGCTCGAACAAGGTTCTCGCTACCATCGAAAAATGGCAAATCGAGAAGCTTGAGCACAGAGTAGAGACCCTTCCCTGCATGATCTACCTTATGAGCGATGATCCCGACGGACTCGCAGGCATCAATCAGAAGAAGATGGCAAAGTCCATGGCTGCAAGAGCAAAGGTTATCAAGCCCATCAGAACAAAGATGGAAAACAAATATCAGTGGTGTATCGCAGCAGTTCCCGGCAAGGAATGGGCAAAAAAGGTGTTCCCCGGCGAAAGAGCAAGTGTTGCTGTTGAGAAGCTTTGGGAGGCTATTCTCTCTACATCGAGAGTTAACGAGGATCCCATCGAGGCATGGAGACTCCACAACGAAAATCTTGCTGCAAAGTGCAAGTATATGAACTCTCTCGGCATCAAGGAGCTTAAGTATAAGTCTGCAAACGGCACCGATTTTAGAGTTGGCCTTCTCCCCAACGCCATCTTTATGGCAGGCGGCGAGGAAACTCTCGGTCGTGGTGTTTACTACAACCCCAACATCCCCTCCGAGGAGCTCTTCACCTCTCCCAGAAAGGGTGACGCTGACGGTATCGTTTACTCCTCTCGTCCCCTATCTTATGGCGGTGAGCTTATCGATGAGTTCTGGGTTAAGTTCGAAGGCGGTAAGGCTGTTGACGTTGGCGCAAAAAAGAACGAATCCCTCCTTCGCGAGATGATCGGCATGGACGAAGGCGCGTCATACCTTGGCGAGGTTGCTCTCGTTCCCTACTCCTCTCCCATTAGAGAATCGGGACTTCTCTTCTACAACACCCTCTTCGATGAAAACGCAGCCTGCCACCTTGCACTCGGCAGAGGATTTACCAACGTAATCAAGGGATATGAAAACTACACCGAGAAGGAGCTCCACGATATGGGAATCAACGATTCCTTCATGCACGAGGACTTCATGATCGGAACAGAGGATATGGACATTACCGCAATTTGTGAGGATGGCAGCGAAGTTGCTATCTTCCGTAATGGCGAGTGGGCGTTCTAATTATCTTCATAAAAAAAGCAGACCGTTCGGTCTGCTTTTTTACAGTTTTTCGACAAACTGCTCGATTTTATCTGTCAAAAATAGAATATTTTCACTGTTTGCGATCGTGTCTTTGTTGGTATGTATTCTGCCCGTGCAGAACTTGACAAGCTTTGCTCTGTGACTCGCAACCACGCCTACTCCACAAGGGAATGACTTGTGATCGGAATTGCCGAGGCTCTTTTTAAAAGGAATGTAGTGGAGTTCAAATTTATCATCAGAAGTTAAGGCTTCCTTAAGCAAAGCATACTCTGACAATTTCTCTGCTCCCTCTTTAGGCATAACTATTATCTGATCTCCATTGCCGACGCAATCAAAATTGACTACAAGCTTATTTTCAAAAAGCTTCTTATACTTTTTGTTGAGTGCCTTCGAACCGAGAAGTCCCTTCTCTTCGTTGTCTAACAGCACGAATGCAACTTTATCATTATTTATGCTGCCGGCAATTGATAAAATCGTCGCTACACCCGAGGTATTGTCATTTCTATTATGCTTGTTGGTGATAAGTCTTGTGCTACAATAGAAGAATCCAAGGTACAAAACGACATAAATAATCAAGCTCGCACTCTGATCCAATGATAAAAGAGCGCCAATGCCATAGGCGACAAGAAGGCACAGAATCGCAGTTATGATAGGATAACCGAGATGGAAGACCATCCCCTTCAGCTTATCCGCCGGAAACATAAGGTTAGGAACAAGCGAGGTCGCAGGTGTGTCATAGTGAGCTGTGAACACCACCCTCGCCGACTCTATATCACCGATAATAATATTCTCGTGCTTTTTCTCGAAGGTTTCCTTTTTAACACGTTCCTCTCCAAGTTCGTCACAGACGTAGTCGAAAAATGCAGATTTTTGCTCTGCATTTTTTCTTATTGGATAAAGCTCATTCACTTCGTTTAAATAATCTTTCATTATTCAATCCTCGAAAATGTGTTTTTCTAATTATATCACAAAGAAAAGAATAAAGCAAGTATTTTAGCGCGAACTCCGAAGGCGGTGTCCTGAGGAGTGTCCCATTTTCCGCCCAATAAAAAAGACAGACCACGTTGGGTCTGCCTTTTTTATTGGTGCGGGAAACGGGACTTGAACCCGTACATCAAAGATACACGCCCCTCAAACGTGCGCGTCTGCCGATTCCGCCACTCCCGCGAGTGCCTTTATATTATACTGTATTAAATTCGGTTTGTCAAGTGTTTTCTGATAAATTTCTACTTTATTTTTTGTTCGAAGATAAGTTGGGTATATTTATCTTGCATTTTCAATTTTCTTATGATATAATACTTTCGAAAGGAAGTGCAGATATGTTTTTTGGTAAGCTTTTTAAAAAGAATCGATGGCCCGAGGGCGCAAAATACAAAAAGGACGATTTCGTTAACTTCAGACGCCGCGGCGAACTCTGTTTCGGCTATATTTACGATGCTTTCATAACCGATGACGGCAAGATCACCTACACCATTCAGATCGGAGGTCAATGTCCCGCGCTGATCTATAATTGGAAGGAAGAAGACATACTCGGACTCAAAACTAAATAAAACGACAGAATATACAAAATTTCATAAATAAATTTCAGCAGAAAGAATATACCTCCATATTTTTGCATACAATTGCATCAGTATGGAGGTATTTTTATGATAAAAAGAATTAAAAATATATGGTCTGTAATCAAACCCTACATTCTATTTTACTCCGTAGGAATAGCTATACCTATGACGGTTGGAATTCTCTCTGCCGCGCTAACGCGCGAGAGTATGGACGTATACGAACAGCTCATCCAGCCGCCTCTCGCTCCACCGCCTATACTTTTTCCTATCGTTTGGTCGATACTATTTTTGCTAATGGGAATCAGCTCTGTTATGGTCTATCTCAAACGCTATTTTGACCAGGATGCAGTGAAAAAGGGGCTTGCTTATTATGCCGTAAGTCTCGTTTTAAACTTCCTATGGAGCATAGTTTTCTTCAACCTCGGATCGGCACTATTTGCTTTTGTAATTCTGATTGCTCTACTAGCAACAATAATTTTGACAATTTTTGAATATCGAAAGGTCGACCGTATCGCTGCATATTTGCAGATTCCCTACGCTATTTGGGTGATTTTTGCAGGCTATCTTAACTTCGCTATCTGGCTGCTTAACTGATCATTTCGAAATAAACATCTGTGTACAGTAGTTGCCATTCTTCACATATCCGACACCTATGTGCGTGAACGAGGAATTAAGTATATTCGCCCTATGCCCGGGAGAATTCATCCACGCCTTAACAACAGCTTCGGGAGTGGCATATCCTTTCGCAATATTCTCGCCTGCACTTCTGTATGAGATACCGAAATTACGCATCATATCAAATGGAGAACCGTAAGTAGGACTAGTGTGTGAGAAATACTTCAAATCACACATATCCTGAGATTTGTATCTCGCGACCCTTGATAACTGCCAATCGGCAGTCAAAGGCTTAAGTCCGTTTTTTTGTCTTTCTACGTTTACGAGTCGCACGACCTCGCTCTCGTAAGCAGAAACGCTCGTATCCTTCGTGGGGATGTTAATGATCTGACCAGGATAGATAAGATTATAGTTTTTAATATCCGGATTTGCCGCCTTGATTTCGCTCAGTCCAACTTGATAGCTGACAGCGATCTTCCAAAGGCTATCTCCTCGCTTTACCGTGTGGGTGGTGGCAGCTGATGTATTTACCGCGAGTGCAGCAATCAGCATTACCGTTAACAAAATTGCACTAATTAGCTTTTTCATTTATTAATTTACCTCTCTTTCTTGTTTTGTTTGCTTATGCAAACTCGACCGTGACTCACCTCCTTGTTTTGAAAAAGAAAAAGTCGCACCGTAGCGACTTATTCTGTAATTATTGTATCATATAACACACAAAAAGTCAAATGCAATATATGGAAATTGGTATATAAAACGAGGCAGAAGCGTATTGCTTCTGCCTTTATTGCTTAAATATTACCGATAGCCTTCTTCTCCTGCTTGAGGCGGAATGTAGCTTTCAAGGTGAAGATCCATTTCATAACGATACGAGGATCATCTGGGATTATGCGATAAATCTTTTCATTATGCTGAATCTCGAAATATGCTCCGGGACGGAAAGGAAGAATCGGGAATGCAGCGGTCGATATAATCTCATGATGAGGCTGACCTCTCATCCTTCCGTTCAACTCAAACTTGTCAAAATCGAAGGAAATTTCCCCATATCCAACCATCTCATAACGATGCAACTTTTCATTTATCGTGAAAATTCTCGCGCGAGTTTGGTATTTGAAGTCGTTATTATCCTTGATTTCCTCATATACCGACTCCTCGATATACGCATGCCAATCGCTTGGGTATTCATACATAGGCTCACCGCCACCAATAAGCGAAAGCTTTCCGTAATTATCACTCTTTACGGTGTAGCCACAGTAATCGCAGGAGAGTCTGTTTCTCCTTATGACGGACATACCAAATTCTCTCTCGCATACGGGACATTTATACAAAACGTCCTCAAGTCCCTGAACGTTATCGCCGTTCTTGTAGAAGATTTTTTTCCTCTCATTATGACGGTAAGCGTCAAAGGACAAATGCTCCTCAACAATTCTTGCCGCCTCGTCATCCGAAAGAGCTGCAAACTCCTTTGCCGAGGCAAGCTTGTAAACCTCTATAGTGATCTCTCCACGGCGTTTCACCTTTGCCCACTTGGGATTAGTGAGATAAGTTCCGTTCACACGTGACACGTAAATATCCGCGTTAAACCACTTAAGCACCTTGGCTGTCGCAATTGGAATTGGAGTTGACGCCCCACTCTCGGACATAAGGCCCGCAGGAAAGATCATAAGAGGCTCATCATGATCGAGAACCGACTTCATCCTTCGCATATCAAGAGCAGAGGTCTGGAACTGATTCTTCCCTATTGCGCCACACATCTCCATAAGAGGAGCTATTGGCATAGATTGCATCATAGCCTTACTAACCACAAAATGGGTATTGGGCGGTGCTACCATATATGCAGGGAGCACATCAATAATAGACTCGTGATTAGAGATAATTACACACCTTCCACTCTTTCTCTCAAGCTCATTGCGAACGATTTTCGCGTTATATATGAACCTGCAAGCAAATCTGGAAATGCTTTTTGCAAGCCAAAAGAGAAATCTATTTGGATGTCTAAATGATTTTTTTCTTTTTTTGTTCTTCATAGCAAGTAAAAATTAAATTTGTCAAATCTAAAAATGCAGTCTTTTTTTACGGTCTTACTTTATAGCAACCATAGACTCATCCCACATTTCGGGAGCGTCATAGCCGAGAAGATTTACGGTAGTTGCCGCAACATTGGAAAGTCCAAAGTCAGTTCTGCCCTGCTTAAGATCGTACTTGTCGTTATAGAAGTTATCGTAAACGATAAAGGGAACAGGATTTAAGGTGTGGCTGGTCTTCGCCTTGAAGCTACCATCCTTGTTTGCCTTGGGAGCGCCTGTTTTCTTGTCAAGTTCGTACATTTCATCAGCATTGCCGTGGTCTGCTGTAATGAGAGCAACACCGTGAAGCTCATCGACAACCTTAAGAATTCTTGCGAGCTGAAGATCAAGAGCCTCCATAGAGCACTCGGTAGCAAGGAAAGAACCTGTATGACCTACCATATCCCCGTTGGGGAAATTAACACGAAGATACTTATACTCGCCGCTTCTGAGACACTCGATAAGCTTATCGGTAATCTCTGCACATTTCATCCAAGGTCTCTCCTCAAAAGGAACAACGTCGGAAGGAATTTCGATATAAGTTTCAAGCTCCTCGGAGAACTTACCGGACTTATTACCATTCCAGAAATAGGTAACGTGGCCGTACTTCTGCGTCTCGGAAATTGCCAGCGACTTAACGCCTGCACTAACGAGATATTCGGTCATAGTATTAGTAATTTCAGGAGGAGATACAAGATAGCGAGAAGGAATGTGAAGGTCGCCGTCGTACTCAAGCATACCTGCGTAAAGTACAGAGGGAACTCTCTTGCGATCGAACTTATCAAAGTCTGCACCGCACTCAAATGCCTTGGAAATTTCGATGGATCTGTCACCGCGGAAGTTATAGAATATCACACTATCGCCATCCTCAACAGTACCAACCGCCTTGCCATCCTTTGCAATAACAAAGGGAGGAAGATCCTGGTCAATAACCTTATACTCTGCTCTGTATGTGCTAATAGCTTCCTCCGCGGAAGCAAACTGTCTGCCCTCACCGAGAACGTGAGTCTTCCAACCTGCCTCAACCATTGCCCAGTTAGCCTCGTATCTGTCCATAGTAATCTGCATTCTTCCGCCACCGGATGCAATAGCAATATCAAAGCTGTCAGAACGAAGCGAATCAAGATACTGCTCGAAAGGAAGAACGTAATCGAGTGCACTTGTCTCTCCAACGTCACGTCCGTCGAGAAGAATATGAACTCTCACTCTGCCTACGCCCTCTTCCTTCGCGCGATTGATAAGCGCGGTGAGATGATCTATGTGAGAGTGAACGTTTCCGTCGGAGAAAAGACCGAGAAAATGAAGGGTGGAATTATTTGCCTTAACACCACCAACGAGTGTCTGCCATGTGTCAGATGTGAAGATTTTGCCTGTTTCAATAGACTGTGAAACGAGCTTTGCACCCTGCGCAAAAACTTGACCCGAGCCAAGAGCATTGTGTCCAACCTCGGAGTTGCCCATATCATCATCGCTGGGAAGACCAACAGCTGTACCGTGAGCCTTAATCGGCACGGTGGGATAATTCTTCATGAGCATATCGAGAGTGGGAGTGTGCGCTGCGGCAATCGCATTTGCACCGTTGTCGGGTGCGATGCCAACGCCATCCATTACTATTGTGAGAAGAGGACCGCTAATGCCCTCAAATTTGTTTGACTTAATAAGCTTTGCCATTATATTTACCTTTCTGCCTGAAAATAAGCTTTAAATATCTGCGTCTTTGATATAAAGATGACCGAAATCTGTGATAAATTTCTTTCTCTCCGCGAGAGCATCGCCAAGAAGAACATCGAACATTTTAGCGGTTTCAGCCGCGTCTGTGGGAGTTACTGCAACGAGTCTACGAGTCTGAGGACACATGGTTGTGCGCCACATCATCTCGGGCTCGTTTTCACCAAGTCCCTTGGATCGCTGGAGAGTGTATTTTTTGTTACCGAGCTTTTCGAGTATATCCGCCTTCTCAAACTCGTTATATGCGAAATAAGTTTCTCCGCCTGAAGTTATCTCGAAAAGTGGCGACTCCGCAATAAAAATCTTTCCCTTCTCGATAAGCGTGGGAAGTAGTCTGTAAAACATTGTCAAAAGCAGAGTTCTGATCTGGAAGCCGTCCTCGTCCGCATCGGTGCAAATTATGATTTTGTTCCACTTGAGAAGATCATAGTTGAAGGTTGTAAGATCGCTCTTTTTACCCGTCTTAACCTCAACTCCGCATCCGATAACCTTAAGAAGATCGACGATAATATCACTTGCAAAAATCTTCTCATAACTCGATTTCATACAGTTAAGAGTCTTTCCTCTTACGGGAATTATCGCCTGGAATTCTGCATTTCTGCCAAGCTTACAGCTCGACATAGCCGAGTCACCCTCTACGATGTAAACCTCGCGAATTGCAGGGTCCTTCGATCTACAGGGTACGAACTTCTCCACTCTGTTCGACACATCCATAGTGCCGGTGAGTTTTTTCTTAATGTCAATTTTTGTTCTCTCTGCCGACTCTCGCGCTCTCTTATTCACAAGCACCTGATTTACAATAGTGGTTGCGCTCGAGGCGTTCTCAACGAGATAGATCTCAAGATTTGTCTTGATAAACTCCGTCAGAGCCTTCTGAATGAATGCGTTTGTGATTGCCTTCTTGGTCTGGTTCTCGTAGGAGGTCTGCGTCGAGGATGAGTTTACGATTACAGCAAGGTTGTCCGCTATATCTGCAAAGGAAATCTTAGACTCGTTCTTCGTGTATTTATTTGTATTTTTAATGTGCTTGTCAATCGCATATGTAAAGGCATTTTTTACCGCCTTATCGGGCGCACCCCCGTACTCGAGGAAGGAGGAGTTGTGATAATACTCGGTCATACCCGTCTTGGCAAAGCAGAAAGTAATCTCAGCCTTCACCTTGTATTCGGGAAGATCTTCGCGGTCACGTCCCTGAGTCTCAAAGCTCCAAAGAACGGGAGATGTGGTAGCAATACCGTCGGTTATTTCGGCAATATAATCAGCCACACCATGCTCATAGTAGTACTCGCTCTTCTCAAACTTGCCCTTCTCATTTTCGACCTCAAGAACGAACTTTATTCCCGCATTTACAAAAGCCTGACGACGAAGGGTTGCCGAGAGGAATTCAACGGGAATATCAATCTCCTTAAAAACCTTGAGATCGGGGCGCCATTTGATAATCGTTCCGCGCTTTTTCATACCCGGAACAATGTCACTAACCTCAAGATTCCCCTTTACGTTACCGCTTTTAAAATTGATCTCAGAGAGTGTTTTGCCATTGTATGAGCGAACATTCATATACTCGGAAGAATACTGTGTCGCCGTTGCACCAAGACCGTTAAGTCCTAACGAAAACTCGTAAGCCGAGTTGCCGTCGTTATTATCATACTTACCGCCTGCGTAGAGCTCGCAGAATACAAGCTCCCAGTTCCAGCGCTTCTCTTTTTCGTTATATCCGAGAGGAACTCCGCGTCCAAAGTCCTCTACCTCAATGGAAAGATCTCTGTATTTTTTTACGATAATCTTGTCGCCAAATCCTTCTCTCGCCTCGTCAACAGAGTTCGCAAGAATTTCTATAAAGGAGTGCTGACAGCCAATTAGATCATCAGAACCAAATATTACCGCAGGTCTTTTTCTTACTCGGTCGGCGCCCTTCAGACTCTTAATACTCTGGTCATCATAGCCCCTCTTTACTACTTTAGTCGCCACAATTTCCCCTCCAATTTTTTTCCAGCATATATTATATCACGCGAAAAATAATTTGTCAAGTTGTAAAAATGCATCTATTGCTTGACATTTTCCCCTTTCAATGCTATAATTGTGACTATGAAAAAGATATTTGAAATGCAAGTAAGCGATGATGTTTCCCCTGCCATACTGAAGGATTTTCTTCACAAGCAGGAGCTGTCGGTTACACTGATAAAAAAAGCCAAATATGGCGGAATACATGTTAACGGTGTGCCGGTTACGGTGCGTGCGATAGTTAAACCCGGCGATATAATTGAAATTTTCCTCGAGGACAAGCATAGCGAGGGGATACCGCCGATGAACATTCCTCTCCGCGTACTATACGAGGACGAGGACGTTTTAGCCGTTGACAAGCCGACGAATATGCCCACCCACCCGTCCAAAGGTAACAACCTCCCCACCCTTGCCAATGCGGTGATGGGATACTATGGAGGAGATTTTGTCTTTCGCTCGGTAAATCGACTGGACAGAGATACCTCCGGCATTGTAATAATCGCAAAAAATCAATTGAGTGCAGGCAGACTTTCGGCATCAATGAAAAAGGGGTATTGGGAGAAAAAATATACCGCCCATGTAAGCGGTGTTCCCTGTCCAAGCAAGGGCGTGATAGATGCGCCTATCGAGAGAATTGCCGAAGGAAACATAAAAAGGACAGTGCGCGAGGAGGGAAAGCGCGCAATAACGAAGTACCGTGTAATCGAAACACTGGAAAATTCCTCAATTTGCGAAGTGACTCTACTGACAGGCAGAACCCATCAGATCAGAGTTCATTTTGCCTATATAGGACATCCTCTTGTTTCGGATTTTCTCTATGGAGAACCATCTGAAAAAGAGTATTATCTACGCTGTACAGAGATCAGTTTCCCTCACCCAAAAACGGGTGAAATATTAGTAATCAAGGCATAAAAATACCGATTTTGCACATTATTGTTGGCAAAATCGGTATTTTTTAGTTATTCATGAGATCTATGAGTCCATTCTCATCAATGATTTTTACGCCAAGATCCTTTGCTTTCGTCAGCTTGGAGCCCGCCTCCTCACCTGCGACAACGTAGGACGTTTTCTTCGACACGCTGCCCGAAACCTTTCCCCCGTTTTTCTTAATAAGCGCGGATGCCTCGTCACGGGTCATAGTAGGAAGTGTTCCCGTAAGAACGAATGTCAATCCAAGGAGCTTTTCGCCTCTCTCCTCGCCCACAGCCTCGGTATTAAGACCAAGCTCGGTGAGTCTTTGACAAAGAGCCTTCGTTTCCTCGCTGGCGAAGAATTCTACAAGTGCGGTCGCTGTAATATCTCCGATGTCCTTAATGGATGCAAAGTCCTCAAAAGTAGCGTTAAAGAGATTGTCAAGAGTACGCATTTTTCCTGCGATTTCCTCTGCGGCAACCTCGCCAACCTGACGGATTCCAAGAGCAAATAGCAATCTTTCAAGACCTCTGGATTTGGATTCATTTATCGCATTTACAAGGTTTTCCGCACTCTTTTTACCCATGCGATCAAGGCCTTCAATGTCCTCGACGCGAAGTGTGTAAAGATCGGCAATATCCTTGATTTTTCCTGCCGAAAGGAGCAGTTCAACCACCTGGGGGCCAAGACCGTCAATGTTCATCGCGCCCTTGGAGGCAAAGTGTGTTATACTTCTCGCAGTCTGCGCGGGACATGCAGGATTCACGCATCTTGTCGCTGCGCCTTCACCGCACTCGTCACGCACTACTCTGCCGCCACACGAGGGGCAAACTGCGGGCATTTCAAAGATCCGCTCGCTTCCGTCACGTTTTTCGGGAAGAGATTTGATAATTTCTGGAATAATTTCTCCGGCTTTACGGAGAACTACAGTGTCACCGATACGAATATCTCTTTCAGAGATAAACTGTGCATTGTGAAGAGTTGCGCGAGAAACCGTTGTTCCCGCAAGTCTTACAGGCTCAAGGTTAGCAGTGGGGGTTAGAACGCCAGTTCTACCGACCTGGAGATCAATCGATAGGAGTTTTGTTTCCTTCTCCTCGGGGGGATACTTATATGCAACAGCCCATTTTGGGGTGCTTGTTCCCTCGCCTATCGAAACTCGGCTATCGAGATCGTTTACTTTAACAACAGCACCGTCCATATCAAAAGGAAGCTCTTCGCGATTTTCGCCGAGGAATCTAATGTGATCAGCAACCTCGTCATATCCCTTTGCGCACACTCTATGGCTGACTGTGACAAATCCAAGCTCGTCTAGTCTATTGAGTGTTTCGATATGGGTGCTCGCACGTCTGCCATCGGTGTAAAGCTCGCCCTCCTGAAGATTGAATATGAGAATATCAAGTCTTCTCGATGCGGCAATCTTGGGATCAAGCTGACGAAGAGAACCTGCCGCAGCGTTACGAGGATTTGCAAAAAGCGACTGCCCCGCCTCCTCACGAACCGCATTAAGTTCGGAGAATACACGCTTCGGCATATAAACCTCACCCCTAACACAGAGATACGGGATGGGCTCGGAGAGCTTCAAAGGAATAGACTTAATTGTTTTAAGATTCTCGGTCACATCCTCGCCAACCTCACCGTCGCCACGAGTTGCTCCCTGCACAAAAATGCCGTCGCGATAGATAAGCGAAACCGAAAGGCCGTCTATTTTAGGCTCAACCGAGAACTCGGTGGTGCTGCCGGTCTCACCGTCAATTCTGCTTACAAAATCCGCAAGCTCATCCAACGAAAATACGTCGGTTAGACTGCCCATTCTCACTGTATGGCGATACTTTTCAAAGCGGTCGAGTGCCTTTCCGCCAACACGAACGGTAGGCGAATCGGGAGTTTTCAGCTCGGGAAACTCCTCCTCGATATTGACAAGCTCACGAAAGAGCATATCGTACTCGTAGTCTGAAATTTCGGGAGCATCGTTCTCGTAATAAAGCTTTGAATTATATATTAACTTTTCACGCAGAAGTTCTGCGCGTATTTTTGCATCATGAAGGGTCATTCCGTCTGATTTCCTTCCAAAAAAATTACGTTATTATTGTACCACGAAGGAGATATTTTGTCAAGGTTGGATTTTTTGAATGGCTGTTTTTTGTTTTGTGCATTATTTTGCCTTTTTATGAAAAAATAGGAGTGAAAAAGAATTATTTATAGGGATTGACATTCATCAAAAAATGAGTATAATTATTTTCTGTAATACATAAATCCAAATTGAGGTTAATTATGAAAAAAACAGGCTTTAACATAAAGACCTTTCTCTTTATGAATTTCGGCATACTGCTTTTATCCGTAGGCATTTACTTCTTTAAATCGCCAAACGGATTTGCAATCGGTGGCATAAGCGGTCTTTCTATTATTCTCGCCAACTTGCTCAGTGGAGTCTTCCCTATGATGACACAGGCAACATATATGCTGTGTATCAACGTGGTTTTACTCATTCTCGGTGTCATAATTTTAGGCAAAAAATGCGGACTTTTGACTATTTATTGCTCGCTTATGCTGTCATTACAGAACTGGGTGTTTGAAATTTTAATTCCCCTCGAAGGCCCCTTAACAAATCAGCCTGTACTCGAGCTGGTTTACGCCGTGATCCTTATGGGTGTCGGATCTGCAATACTCTTCAAGTGCAAGGCATCCTCCGGCGGTACGGACATTCTCGCCCTCATCGTGAAAAAATATACAAGCCTCAACGTTTCAACCTCTCTGCTCTGCACGGACATCATTATCGCATTCCTTGCGTTTATCAGATTTGAAAACGAAAGCATCGTTCCCGCAATTCAGGCAGGTCTGTTCTCACTCCTCGGTCTGTTTGCGAAGGTATTCGTAATCGACGATATTATCGACTCGATCAATATGTGCAAAGCGTTTACAATCATCACAACAAAGCCCGATGAAATAAACGAGTACATAATGCAGGACATCCGTCACGGCGTTACAACCTACCCCGCAAAGGGCGCATATACCGGTGCTGACAAAACCGTTATCGTCACAGTTTGCCGCAGAAGTGAAGCTCTAAGGCTTCGCAGAAAGGTTCTTTCCATTGATCCCCACGCGTTTATCATTATCACCAAAACCAGCGAGATCATGGGCAAGGGCTTCAGAAATAAATAAATATTTAGAGCCGACTCAAAGCGAGCCGGCTCTTTTCTGTTTTTCTATATTAGTGTGTTCCGTAAAGAATCCAAAGGTAGATGTAAGCAGAAATAACTGCTGCAAGAGTGAAAGGAATACCGATCTTGAAGAAATCCTTATTCTTAACTTCATAGCCTGCCTTACGAAGAATTGCGGTACCGGTAATGTTTGCAGATGCTCCGATAGGAGTACAGTTACCACCAAGAGTCGCACCCGAGAGAAGACCAAAGTAAAGGAGTGTGGGGTTGACACCGGGAATGTTAAGACCGGAAATGATGGGAAGCATTGTTGCAACGTAAGGAATGTTATCGATGAAGGCAGAGATAAGAACGGATGCCCAAACGATAATCGTGAAGAGAAGGAACTCATTTCCACCGCCAAGCTGCTTAAGAAGATCTGCAGCCGCTGCGATAACACCCTTCTCTGTAATTCCGCCGATCATAAGGAAGAGACCGAGGAGAAGACCGAGAGTCTGGAAATCGATAGCCTTGATAGGACCAAGAACGGAGTCCTTTGTCTTATACCTAATAGCATTGTAAATAAGACCGATAACAAGGAGAACACAGCAGATAAGACCGTTTGTGATGTCAGGCTTGTTCTCAATGAAGGATGCAGCGATAAGAAGAGCAAGCATCGAGAGAAGAAGGATAGTGGGAACGTAATCATTTACCTTTGTGGTAGATTCCTGCTTAGGAACAGGCTGCTTCTCTTTTCTGAAGATGAAAGCGAGAATAATAGCAGATGCGATCGCGCCAAGCTCTACAGCAAAGAACATACTGGGTCTGCCCTCATACCAGAAGAAGTCGATAAAGCTCATGCCTGCCTCACCACCAAGCATAATCGCGGTGGTATCGCCTACGAGGGTAGCTGCGCCCTGAAGGTTAGAGGAAACCGCAATACCAATGATGAAGGGAACGGGGTTGGTGTTAAGCTTCTTGCAAATCTGAAGAGCAACGGGAGCAATCATAAGCACAGTAGCCACGTTGTCAACAAATGCAGAAATGATACCAGCGAAGAGTGCAAGAGCAACCGCTGCCATCTGTACGTTCTTAACCTTATTTATAATCACCTCTGCAAGGAGATCGGGCATCTTGGAGTCGATGAACAGCTGAACAAGACCCATCGAGCCTGCAATCATAAGAAGAACGTTAAAGTCAATAGCTCCAAATACCTTGCCAAGAGGAAGCATTCCGCTTACGATGAATATCAAGGCGGAGCCGAGTGCGATATATGTACGATACTTGCTGAATGTGAGCATAAGCACGTATGTTACCGCAAAGAGAATGAGTGCGAAAATCATTTTTGTGATGATCCTCCTAAATATTTTTTTCCACAACAGATGGATTATATCACAAACACAGTAAAGAAAGGGTAAAAAGTTAATAAAGCATACATATTTTTAGCCCTTTTGAGAGCCTGTGGGGTTCATAATACTGTAACCAACGTTTACAAGGTGATCGGCAACACGCTCGAGACCGAGGACAACCGAAGAATAATAGGGGCTAACGTCCATACTGCAGTTTCCGTCTGCAAGACGTGCAAAATGACTTGCAATAAGCTCCCTCTTTTCATCGTCAACTCTCTCCTCAAGGCGAGTGAGCTCTGGAAGATTTTCTCTATTGAGATTTTCAAAGGCGTCCTTTGCAATAGCAAACATCTTCAGTATATTCTCACGCATAGCAACGATCTCACCGTGTGCTTTTTCGGAGAAGGCGATTTTCTTGTCTGTCATCTCAACAGCAATCTCATAGAAGTTTTCAGCGTGGTCACCTATACGCTCAAGGTCGTTCAAAACGTGGAAGTAAGAACCGATTACTCTCTCGTCACTCTGATCAACGTGTACGGAGAGCTCAATAAGATATTTCGTCAGTGCACCGTTCGTGAAGTCGATAATTGCCTCATTCTTAACTACACGCTCACCATGCTCAAGTGTGCCCTTTTCCATAGATTCGAAGGAAAGATTTATATTCTCCTCTACAAGTCCGAGCATATAGTCCATCTCCTTTTTCACCTGCATAATAGCAACCGAAGGAGTGCTGAGAAGTCGACTGTCTACATACTTGAGAACCATTGTTTCCTCTTCCTCGGTCTTATCCTTGATAACGAGGCAGGAATACTTTACGAGCTGCTTTACGAAGGGCAGGAGAAGAAGAGTTGTTGTAACATTAAAAACAACGTGGAATGTAGATACTCTCATCTGGAGCGACATAGGATCGTCACCCGGGAAGATAGACACGAGCAGATTAACTGCAGGCTCCTTGAATATCCAGATAAGCGCAGTAAAGAAGGCCGTGCCAACAACGTTAAAGGTAAAGTGAATAAGTGCAACGCGCTTGGAATTAGCGTTAGCTCCGATAGAAGCAAGAAGTGCAGTAACACAGGTACCGATATTCGCACCAAGGATTATAAAGAGCGCGAGCTCAAGAGGAAGAACCCCTGTTCCAACCATCGTAATTACAACACCGGTAGATGCCGAGGAGCTCTGAATAAGCGCGGTAAATATTACTCCAACCAAAATCAAAAGAAGCGGGAAATCTATCTTCTTAAAAATCTCGGTAAACATGCTCTCAACAAGAGGATTTCCGAAAGCAGCCTCACTACTCATAACGTTAAGACCTACGAAGATAAGTCCAAGGCCGGAGCAAAGGCTGCCGGCAACCTTTATCTTCTCACTCTTGAAGAAGCCCATCATAACGCCCGCGAAGGCGAGAAGATACATCGCCATATTGAAATAATCGTTCTTAAGTGCTACAAGCACACCAGTAATGGTCGTACCGATATTGGCACCCATAATTATGGGAGTAGCCTGAATAAGCGTCATAACACCCGCGTTTACAAGGCCAATTACCATAACCGAGGTAGCTGAGGAGCTTTGAATAATAGCTGTAACTCCTGCACCAATACCTACACCGGATAATCTATTATTACTTATTCTCTCAAGCAGTCGCTTCATTCCGCCGCCGGCACTTTTCTCCAGCGCGTCACCCATAAAGTTCATGCCGACAATGAAAACTCCAACACCGGCAAGCAGCCATATAAGGCTTTGAACTAACTGCATAATTTCTTCGGGTGTTAACATAGTTGTTCTCCTTTTCTTTGCGTGATTCCGTTTAAAAGCAAGCCCAAATAGGCATATTTTTTATTTATTTCAAACTTCACCATTTTATATATTAGCATATTTTATTACTTATTGTCAATAGATGTTTTTAACTTTTTACCATACCTAAACTTCCGAAAAACAAAACCGCTGTGATGATCACAGCGGTTTTGTTCAGTTCTCATCCTGAAGGCGATACCCTACACCTAGCTCGTTGACTATGTACTTGTTATCACCCGGTCTCAACCCGAGTTTTTTTCTGATATTAGCCATATTAACCTGCAATCTTTTAATGCTTCCTTCATCGGGATACTCTCTCCAAACCGCCTTAATGATAGCCGAATATGTCATCATCTTTCCACAATGCTCTGATAGAAGCGCGAGAATGTTATACTCGGTTTGCGTAAGCTTGATTTCCTCTTCATTGATGAAGAGCCTTCTGGCATCGTAATCTATGACCAGATCCATAAGGGTGAATTTTCCACCGGGTAATCGTCCCTCATCAGAGCTGTGCCGATAATTACGTAGAGAAGCACGAACCCTAGCAAGAAGCTCTGCCGAGCCGAAAGGTTTAGTTATAAAGTCGTTTGCCCCAAGATCCAAGAGCCTTACCTTTTCGCTCTCGTCACTTCTCGCAGAAAGCACTATAACAGGCGTAAGGTCCTCTGCCCTGATGTCTTTAAGAATTGCACTTCCATCCCTATCAGGAAGACCGAGATCAAGAATAACGAGATCGGGAACATAGGAAAAATACATTGTCTTTGCTTCAGCATAATTCGTTGCGAGTATAACCTGATACCCGTTTGCCTCAAGCAGTGCCGACATAAAAGTTCTTATATTCTCCTCATCCTCGACGAAAAGAATTTTGTATCTGTTATTGTTCATTAGGTGTTTTTCTCCCTTTTATCGAAAATATCTTCGTTCGACTCGGACACTAAAAGCTCAAAGCGGAATATTGCTCCTCCATCCTTACCGTTCTCTGCATAGATGCTTCCACCATGTGCCTTTATGATCGCAGCGCAAACCGAAAGTCCAATTCCTGCATTTCTCCTTTTTATATCGGTGGACCGATCGCTCGTCTCGTAAAATCCAGTAAATATTTTATCGAGCCTATCCTTTTCTATACCACAACCGTTGTCCGATACTTCAAAAACGGCTTTCTTGTCTAGAATATAAACTTTGAGACCCAGCCTCGTCATACCGATAGCGTGATGAATTGCATTTTCAAGAATATTAATTATAACCTGCTGGATAAGAATCGGGTCCATAGGAATGATAACCATCTCATCAGGAATCTCTATCTCAACATTTCTTTCGGGATAACGCTTCTTGAATTTGAGAAGCGCCGAATCAATCAGCTCCTCGAGGACGGTTGGCGACTTGATTAGTTTGACTTTATCCTCGTCTATTCTGGTGATGGACAGCAAGTTTTCAACCATGCTGATAAGCCACTCGGAATCCTCCTTGATGCCGGCAACCATTTTACGCTTATTGCCATCGCTAAGACTATCGTAGTTGTCAAGTATAGCAGAGCTAGAGCCGTAAATTGTGGTAAGTGGTGTTCGAAGGTCGTGAGAAACCGCGCGAAGAAGGTTAGCTCGCATCTTTTCGTGCTCGCCTTCGGACTTAATCTCCTGCCATCTTTTCAGTTTGGTAGTAAGGGCGCTGGTGATAAGAGAAATTACTATCATAATCAAAGCGGAAACAAAATTTCCAGGGATAGTGAAATTCAACGCAAAATATGGGAAAGTAAAAGCATAATTAACGGCAATCATTCCAAGAAAAGCGGTAAGTATTCCGTATAAGTATCCGTCGGTGACAAGTGATACAAGGAAAACAGCAAAAACAAAAACCGCCGTTATATGCTCTTGAACCGACAATATTTCCTGGAGAAATATGCTTATAAAAAAGGTTATGCCAAGGACAAGCAGCATAAAAACGGAGTTCAATATCTGCCTATTTATTTTCTTCATAATCCTCTCCTTTGGTTGTCCTAAAATAATTATACCATCAACCAAGTTAAGATTTGGTAAATCATTCGTTAATCAAAACGAGGCAGTTTGGTGTTCTGCCCCGTTTTTTCTCTTTATTTTGTCAAATAATACTCAACCGCCGCGAGCTTTACTGTCAGAGCTAGAATTTCTGTCGCTTGACGAACCTCGTGATCTGTAGGATATGTGGGTGCAATTCGAAGGTTCTCATCCTTGGGATCAACTCCGTAAGGATAGGTTGCACCAACAGCGGTGAGGGTTACTCCCGCGTCCTTCATAAGCTGATAAACACGCTTTGCAGTTCCGGGAAGAACATCAAGATTTACAAAATATCCTCCCTTGGGTTTTGTCCAATTTGCAATGCCGAGCCCCTCAAGAGCAGAGAGAGAGTCGAGAGTGATATCGAATTTTCTGCCTATAAATTCAGCGAGGATTTTCATATGCTTATCCACGGCGGCTTTATTCTTGAAATAAGTTGTATGACGAAGCTGATTGAGCTTGTCGTAGCCTATCGTCTGCACGCCGAGGAACTGTGCGATATGGTTTAAGTTTGCAGGAGATGCCGCGAGCATGGCAACGCCACCACCCGGAAATGTAATCTTTGATGTTGATGCGAAATAGAATATACGGTCAAGAGTTCCGCACTTCTCTGCCTCGGTAAAGATGTCAAGAAGCTCGTCACCATCATCGGTCAGGTCGTGTACTGCGTATGCATTGTCCCACATAATTCTAAAATCGGGCGCAGCACACTCCATAGCGGCAAGGCGGCGAACCGTTTCATCCGAATATGTGTTTCCGGTGGGATTGGAATACTTGGGAACACACCATATTCCCTTAACGGTAGGATCCTTTACAATAGTTTCTACCATATCCATATCGGGTCCGGTGGGTGTCATAGGAACAGAAATAAGCTCAAAGCCAAAAAGCTCGGTCATCTTGAAATGTCTGTCATAACCGGGAGTTACGCAGATCCATTTTTTGATCTCCTCCTTGCACCAAGGGCGACGCGAGCCGAGAACACCAAAGAGCATCGCTCTCGCAAGCGTGTCATACATAAGCTGAAGCGAGGAGTTTCCACCCACGGTTATATATTCGGTTTTTATACCAAGCATATCGGCGAACAGCTGCTTCATCTCAGGAATTCCGTCGAGAACTCCGTAGTTTCGACAGTCAACTCCATTTATGGAAAAGCACTTCTCTCTCGGTCTTGCCTCGGAGAGAAGCGGAAGACTTATGTCAAGCTGATCCGAGTTGGGCTTACCGCGAGATAAGTCGAGCTTCAAGCCCATGGATTTGTATTCGTTGTATTTTTTCAGGAGTATCTCGTACTCCTTTTTTAGCTCTCCGACCGAGAGCTCCTCATATTTTTTCATCAAAATGCTACCTTTTTGAAAGTTTTTGCGATTAAAAATTCAAATTTTGCAGGTTTTCCTCTAAAATCACCCCTATATTATAGTATATTATGAAGGATTTTTCAAGTGCTTTTGCAAAATTTGTCAAAATAATTATTTGCTTTCAAAAGTTTTTTTAAAAGCCGAAAAATGTATAAGAAAATGCGCCAACTAAAATTTTAAACAAGTTCATATAAATTTTCCACTCATTTTTCATCGAATCGATGTTTTTTGTCAACATTCAACAAATTTCTACATTTAGTAAACAATTTGTTAGTACATATTTAACAAAATTGTAACATAAAGATACTTCCATTTATGCATAATTTGTGATAAAATGAAATAAACCGCAAAGATACTTTGCGGTAAAATAAAAAAACAGGAGGATAAACCTATGTCAGAAACTTACGTAAAAAGATATGATGTTGGTAACATTCGATTAGACGCACCGTACGCACACTTTATTTATGAACTTCCACTGCTGACGTTTGGCGATATTCAGCACACTATAGGCTTGTCCCTGGTGTTCAATTCCCGCCTTTCCGGTAGCAATGAGTTTAATATGTCAAATGGATACAAACTGAATTTGCAGAAAAGGCTTATTATGTCTTCTTCGGGCTCTCCCTCAAGCTATGAAGACGGCGGTGGCAGTATTTGCGAGCTTATAAGCATGGGCAATGGAAAGTACACCTTCGATGATGATTCACAAAGAATACTCAGGACTTCGGGAACCTCGTACGTGCTGGAATACCCGGATTACAGCAAAGAAACATTCAATTCTGACGGCAAGATCGTATCAATAACGGATTAATACGGAGAAACCTACCTGACATACACTTATATTGGAGGAACATTATCATCAGTTACGTATAGTGGTAGTAAGGTTATTAAACTTAACTACAATACGTCAGGAACAAGCACCATTTTGAGTTCAATTCAATATCTTTACAACGGAAGTTCAGTTTGCAGTACGTCGGTTGCATATAATGCTCCACTTGTTACTATTGAGCATTAT